>NZ_CP149927.1:145000-478822 GCF_037949285.1 Thioclava sp. GXIMD4216 | reverse complement strand
GAAGACCGTCACACGATTCCCCTCCATCTTATGCCGAATGCCGAAACCGTCCATCAGGGAAAGAGCTTCGGGCGTCGTGCGCTGTGAAAACAGGCGCTGGTAATAGTCGCGCATCGCGGGGCGATCAATTTGATAGTTGCCGGCCAAAAAGACGCTGGCAAAACTGGGGTCCGGCAGGATCACGAAGGGCGGAGTGCTGTTGACCTTGGCACAGATGCTGAAGGTCAGAAGAACGAGCGTTAGCAGGAAATGGATGTATCGCATCGGGCGTCGTGAAAAGACCATGCGGTTTGGGGCCGCATGGTCGGTTTGACTTAGTCCAGATCGGCGGCGCTATGGCGGTTCGGTACGCCGTTCTCGCCCATAGAATTGACACGGCAGCCGCGTTGAACCGCCGGACGGGCGGCCATTTCTGCGGTCCAGCGCGCGAGATGCGTGTAGTCCTGCACCTGCAGGAAGGTCGCGGCGTCGCCATAGCGTTTGCCTTCGACCAACCCGCCATACCACGGGTAGATCGCCATATCCGCGATGGAATAGTCATCCCCCGCGATAAAGGGACGCTCGGCCAGCGTGCGGTCCAGCACATCCAGCTGGCGTTTGACCTCCATAGCGTAACGGTTGATCGGATATTCCAGCTTTTCTGGCGCATAGGCATAGAAATGCCCAAAGCCTCCGCCCAAGAACGGGGCCGAGCCCATCTGCCAGAACAGCCAGTTCATCACCTCGGTGCGGGCGGCGCCCGAAGCAGGCAGGAACGCGCCGAATTTTTCGGCGAGGTACATCAGGATCGAACCGGATTCGAACACACGCACCGGCTCGGGGGTGCCATGATCGACCATCGCCGGAATTTTCGAATTGGGATTGATTTCAACAAAGCCCGAGCCGAACTGGTCGAGCTTCATGATTTCGATCAGCCATGCATCGTATTCTGCATCGTGACCTGCGGCCAGAAGCTCTTCAAGAAGAATGGTGACCTTCTGGCCGTTCGGGGTGCCCAGAGAGTAAAGCTGCAAAGCATGCTCACCTTTGGGGAGAGCCTTTTCGAATCGCGCCCCTGCCGTAGGTTGATTGATGGCGCCAAACCGTCCGCCGGTTTCTTCGGGGGCGGACCAGATTTTGGGTGGGATATAGTTTGATGTCACGATGCCTGTCCTGCAGCTGCGGTTTTCAACATGGGCCTCAAGCTAGGGGCTGAATTATAAAAGGAAAACCCCGCAGGCGGGGCAGCATAAGCGCAGAGACCACTCACTGGCTGCACAGACCGGAAAGAGGCCGTCATTACCAATGAATTAAGAGTTGCCCTCTATTGATTGTGCATCTCTTGCGCCGATCTGCGGCGCGTCCCGTTTTCAACCGGAGTAGGCCCGTGCGCTACCTGAAGTCTGCCCTTGCCATTCTTGCTCTTGTCATCGCCTCCGCGCTGACCCCGCTTCCCAGCCATGCGGCACAGACCGTTCTGACGGTGCTTGGCGCGCCCGATCACGACGGGCCGGTGCCGATGGATATGGCTGCGCTGAAGGCTCTGCCAGCCGCAAGCTTCACCACAACCACCACATGGACCCAAGGCCCGCAAGCCTTTACGGGGATTTACATGGCGGATTTCCTTGCCGCTTTCCATGTGACGGGCGGATCGGTGAAGCTGACGGCGGTCAATGATTACTCGGTGACCGTGCCGGTGTCCGATTTGCGTCAACATGAGGCTCTTCTGGCCTATGAACGCAACGGGTCGGTCATGTCCGTACGTGACAAAGGGCCGCTCTGGCTGGTTTACCCCTTTGATTCCGACGAAGATCTGCGCAACGAGGTCGTCTATTCGCGCAGCATCTGGCAGGTCGTGAAAATCGAGATCCTGCAATAAGGATCTGAACGGCTATGAGTCATCGGTTCATCCGCGATGTGACACGGCGAAACCGCTCGATTGCGGCCTTCGGGCTGCTGATCTTTGTGGCGCTGGCGATTTTCGGGATTACGCGGAACGCGCGGCAGGTCGCGTTGGAAATCGACACGCTCGCCAGTGCCAATTCGGACAGTCCGCAATGGACCCTGTCGCAGATCGAGGTCGAGTATGACCGGATGCGTCTGGCACTTCTGTCCGCGCAGCCGGATGACCCTGACTCTGTCGATGAGTTCGGACGACGGTTCGATATCTTCTACAGCCGCATCCAGACGGTGTCGGAAGGGTCGGGATTCCGCGCCATATTACGGAATGAGGGCGGGGCCAAGCCCTTGGCGTCGATCCAGCTTTTTCTGGACCATACCGCCGCCCGTCTTGATGCGCAGCAGCCCTTCACCACGCAGATGAAAGCGCAGATCGAAAGCGAGGCGCGGTCTGCCGAAGGAGATCTGCGGGCCTTGGCGCTGACGGGGCTTGCGATTTTTTCCGAGCAGATCAAGGACCAGCGCGAGCTTGTTTTTGCGGCGCTTGTCAAACTGGCGGTGATGACGCTGGTACTTTTCGCGATTTTGGCGGTCAGTGCCGTTGCCTTGTGGATCTTGTGGCGGTTCGGGCAGCAAAAGGCCGTGTCGTTGCGCGATGCCATGACGAGGATCACCGCGGTGGTGAATGCTTCGGTCGATGCGGTGATTGTGGCCGATGAACAGTCGCGCATTCTCGAGTTCAACGGGGCGGCGGAAAGTATTCTGGGCTGTAGCAAAGGCGAGGCGATCGGGGCAAGTCTGGCGGAATTCGTGGTTTTGCCCGAGGATCTGCAGCCGCGCAGGGGGCTTTTGGAACTTCAGGCCAAACGCGCCAATGGCGATGAGTTTCCGGCAGAACTGTCAATGCGCGAGGCGCAGGTCCATTCGGGGAAGCTCCGCGTGATCTATCTGCGGGATATTTCCCGTAGGGTGGCGGCCAATGCCGAGCTGATTGCCGCGCGGGATCGTGCGCTGGCGGGCGAACGTGAAAAATCGCGCTTTGTTTCGGTGATGAGCCACGAGCTGCGTACCCCTTTGAACGGGTTGCTCGGATCACTCGAGCTGATCCGCGATACCCAGTTGGATGAGCGACAGGCGTCTTTCGTCGAGGCGATGGAGTTTGCGGGAAAATCCCTTCTGCATCATGTGAATGATGTGCTGGATGTCGAGCGGCTGGATGCCGGCAAGCTGGAACTGGCGAAGATCGATTTCGACCCTTATTCCTTGGTTGTTGATGTGGCCACGACCTTGCGACCGGCTGCGACAGGGCGCGGCAATAGCCTTTCGGTCGAGGCGACGAATTCTATTCCGAAGGCGGTGATCGGGGATCCGGCCCGCCTGCGGCAGGTGTTGATGAACATCATCGGGAACGGGATCAAGTTCACCCGCAACGGGGTGGTCCAGATCGAGCTGGAATATGCGATGGCGGGGCAGTCGCTGGAAATTCGCGTTATCGACAGTGGTATCGGCATTTCGCGCGCCGACCAAGAGCGGATTTTCGACGATTTCGTGTCGATCCTGCCGGTGGGCGCGCAGGATATTTCGGGCACGGGGCTTGGCCTTGGTATCGTGCGGCGGCTGTTGAAAGCGATGGGTGGCGAGATCCGCGTGGAGAGCGAGCCGGGGGAGGGCACGGTGTTCTGGTTCTCGCTGCCTGCGCCCTGTGCGATTGTGCGCCACTCTGCTGACCATCAGGCCAAAGACGCCGCCCCGCCGCCGCCGGTGCCGCCGCGCGACATTCTGATTGTGGAGGATAACGCGCTTAACCGCGAGGTTCTTCGCCAGATGCTTTTGCAGGGCCAGCACCGTGTTACAATGGCGATTGACGGGCAAGACGGGGTGGATGCCGCGCGCAAGCAGAAATTCGATCTGATCCTGATGGATCTCAATATGCCGGTGCTGGACGGGATGCAGGCCACCCGTATCATCCGCGCGGGCGAGGGGCCCAATAGCGATACGACCATCGTTGCGGTCACGGCGAATATCTCGCGCGAGGCCGCAGCGGATCTGCAGGCTGCGGGTTGTGACGATGTCGTGTGCAAGCCGATCAATCGTGCGGCGCTGAACCGTTTGTTGCAGGCCCATCATCGCCCTTCTGCACAGGCCGGAACGCCGGGGGACGAGTTTGTCGATCAATCCACGCGTGACGATTTGCTGGAAATGTATGGCCCTGCCGAATTTGCCACCTTGCAGGAGGCGTTCCTGCAGGAAGGGCGCAGACGGATTTCGGCTTTGCAGCAACATCTGATGTATGGTGATCTGGAGGCCTATGCGGGGGTGGCCCATCAGCTGGCGGGATCGGCAGGGATTCTGGGCCTGCAAAAGCTGCACAAGCTTCTGAAGATCCATGAAAATGCAGCGCGCGCCGAAGAGAAAGAGACCCTCTCGCAGCAGATGGAGGATCTGCTGGATCTTTGGGTGCGGGTCGAAGAGCTGATACAGGGGGCTGCGGCACGGACGGCAGGCTGGTCCGGCGCCTCGGAGACGCCGCTTGCGCGCACGGGGTCGAAGCTCTTGCACTAAGGGGGAACGCGCCTGTGAGGCGCAGGATCGTGTGGTGCGGGGCTCTTGCGTTGCGCCTGATTGATCGCTAGAGGCGGCGCGGAAGAGGCTGTTCGAGGATGGCCTCTTTTGTCATACGGGCGTCTTCCTCCCTGTGGCATGTTTTCACAAAATGCGCGAAAGGGTTGGCTGATGGCAAAGACGCCGTTGCAAATGGGGTGGGAAGAATGGCTGTCGCTGCCCGATCTCGGTGTGTCGGCCATTCTCGCCAAGGTGGATACGGGCGCGCGCACCTCTGCCTTGCACGCATCGGAGATTACGCTGAGCGGTCCGGCAGACGCGCCGTTGGTGCAGTTTACCCTGCATCCGGTGCCCGATAATGACGCGATTGCCATCCGCTGCGAGACACCGCTACTGGACCGGCGCGAGGTGACGTCTTCCAATGGCGAGACCGAGCAGCGCTATGTCATCGGCACCACGGTGGCGGTGGATGGCGAAAGCTGGCCGATCGAGATCACGCTGACCGACCGTAGCACAATGGCCAGCCGGATGTTGCTGGGCCGTCAGGCCCTGCGCGATCATGTGACGGTGCTGCCTGCCGTGCGCCGTCTGCAACCCGAATTGAACTATGCCGCCTATGAGACGCTGGCCGCCGATGCGCAAAGCCGCCCCAGCCTGCGCATCGCCATCCTGACCCGCGAAGACAATTATACGACCCAGCGTCTGGTGGATGAGGGACGCGCGCGGGGCCATAAGGTCGATGCGATCGACACGACGCGCTGCTATATGGCGATCAATACGCTGGCACCGGAAATCTACTATGACGGGCGCAAGCTGCCCCGCTATGATGTGGTGATCCCGCGGATCGGGGCCACGATTACTCCTTACGGCGCTGCCGTTCTGCGGCAGTTCGAAACCCTGGGCACCTATTGTGTGAACGGGTCTCACGGGATTATGGCCTCGCGCGACAAGCTCTGGGCGCATCAGATACTGGCAAGCGCGGGGATCGGCATGCCTGATACGGCCTTTGCGGCCTCGCCCAAGGACACGACGAATCTGATCGAGCTGGTGGGCGGCGCGCCGCTGATCGTGAAGCTTCTGGCATCGACGCAGGGCAAGGGGGTCGTTCTGGCCGAGACCCGCAAAGCGGCGGAAAGCGTGATTTCGGCGTTTCGCGGCCTGAAGGCGAATTTTCTGGTGCAGCATTTCGTGCGCGAAGCCGCAGGGGAAGACATCCGCTGTCTGGTGATCGGGGGCAAGGTTGTTGCCGCGATGAAGCGCAAGGGGGCCGAGGGGGATTTCCGCTCCAATCTGCATCAGGGCGGCACCGGCGAGGCGGTGAAGATCACCACGCAGGAAAGGCGGATGGCGGTCAAGGCGGCGCGCAGCTTCGGGCTGGGTATCGCGGGGGTTGACCTGTTGCGGGCGAAAGACGGGCCGAAAGTGCTGGAGGTCAATTCCTCGCCGGGATTTCAGGGCATCGAAACCGTCGCCAACAAAAACCTTGCCGAGCTGCTGTATCGGGAAATCGAGGCCCGTAAGGGGCGGGTGGTTGGGCTGGCCTAAGGCCGCCCCCGCCGTTTTAGGGTCTCAATAGCCGGTTATGCCTTCCAAAGGCGGCAGCGGGCTGGCATTCACAACGTTTTCCGGACGACGTTTTTGATAGAAGGCATTGCCGCCGGTGGTCAGCACATAATCGATATTGTTATAAGAGGCGCGATAGCTGGCGGTATGGAAATACTGCGCGTTCTGGATATAGGGGTGACGCTCTCCGCGCAGCACGGCGCGGGCGGCCTCGCGCAGATAGGGGGCCGAGCGGGTGTCCATCTTGCGCGACATGATCCCGCGGGCAAACTGGTTTTTCTGGCTGACGACACCGCAGACGGTGTTCGGGAAATCCGGTGACTTCACACGGTTCATCACCACGCTGCCCACGGCCACCATGCCATCGCGGCTGGAGCGGTTGGATTCGAAATACATGGCGCGTTCCATGCATTCCTCCGGCGTGGCCCGATGGCCAAGCCCGCATCCGGACAGAAATCCGGCGCAGGTCAGTGTGAAGACCACAAAAAACGGGGAAGCGGCGCGTTGGGGCAAGATGGTTTTCCGTATGAAAGCAGTCCAGAACCTGCCGGATAATTTACGTCGGCCCGCTATCGGGGCGCAAGCGGTGCAACGATTATTTTCGCACCCTGTAGGGGGCTGCGGAAATCGGGCTCGGGGTGCCGCTGACCAGATCGGCCAGCAAAGCTGCCGCGCCTGCGGCCATTGTCCAGCCGAACGTCCCGTGACCGGCATTGACATAAAGCCCCGCAAGCGCGGTCTCTGCGATGAACGGCAGATTGGTCGGTGTGGTGGGGCGCTGACCGGCCCAGAATTGCGCCTCTTCGGCTACATAGCTGTCGGGGAACAGGCTTGCCAGTGACAGGCGCAGGGTTTCCAGATGGCGTCGGGTCAGCCCCTGTCGCCCGCCTGCAATCTCGGCGATGCCCCCCACGCGGATCGTGTTCTCCAGCCGTGTCAGCGCCACTTTATAGGTGTCATCCAGCACGGTGGATTGCGGCCCGTAGGCAGGTATGCGCAGCGGCACCGTCATCGAATAGCCCTTGAGCGCGGCAATCGGCAGGTCCAGCCCCAGCGGGGCCAGCAGGGCTGGTGTTTCGTGACCGGTGCAGAGCACCACCCGTTCGGCGCGCAGCGCCTCGCCCTGTTGGTCCAGCGCCCCTCTCACATGGCCGTTTTCCACCAGAAGGCCGGAAACAGGCGTGTCATAGCGGATCTCGCCGCCCCGTGCGACAAAGGCGGCGGCAAGCTGTCTGGTGAAAAGGCAGCAGTCACCGGTTTCGTCCTGCGGCATGTAAAGCCCGCTGACGGGCGGTGTTTCGGCCCGTTCCAGCCCCGGTTCCCTGGCAAGGCAGCCCGCGCGGTCCAGCACCTCATAGGGGATCTCGCGCTGATCCAGATAGTCGGTATGCAGGCGCAGATCCGTCAGGCTGACGGGATGGCGGAACAGTTGCAATGTCCCGCCAAAGCGCTGTGCATAGTGCAGTGGCACAGTGTCGCGAAGGCGGGCCATCATCGCCTGACTATAGACCGACAGGGCCATCATGGCCTGAATATTGGCCGTGTAGCATCTTGCGCGGCACTGGCGCAGGCTGGCCAGCATCCAGCGCAGATCACGGCGCGACAGAGGCGGGGATATCGCGAAAGGCGTGTGGCTCTGTAACAGCCATCTGGGCAGTTTGCGCCAGATTTTGGGGGCGGGCCACGGCGCGGTATAGCCGGGGGTGATCATCCCCGCATTGGCGTGGGATGTGCCCTCGGCGGCGGTGCTTTGGCGCTCGATCAGGCAGACATCATGGCCTTGCTCTTGCAGCGCCCATGCGCTGGTCGTGCCGATCACACCTGCCCCGATCACCAGAATTCTCATCGCCCTTGCCCCAGATATCCGCGGTTTCTCGGGCGTATCTTCGCCTCCGGCGGGCCGATGGCGAGAGAAATCCGGCGTGATCGCCGGATTTGCAGGGAGAGGGTCGGACGTTTGCCTAGCAAAGAGGCGCCGCTCAGGCTTTCAGATAGAGGTCAAGCCGGTTTTGCAGCAACTCAAGCGCCTTGCGCAGGTCCGTGGGCGAGGTCTGCGCGGGCAAAGCGGGCAGGGAGGCATCGCCCGCATGGCGGATGGCATCGGCGAAAGACTGCGCGGTCTGCCGGAGCAGATGCTCTTTCTCTGGATCGGCTTCGGGCGAGATCAGCGCATGGGTGGTCACCGCCCCCGCCAGCACCCGCAATGCCCCCAGAACATCGCCCGCCGCGTTCAACTGGTCGGCACCGCGCCGCCCTTCCATCAGCTTGCGCTGGCGGATGGTCTCGGCATTGGTGCTTTCCAGTCCGGCCTGACGACGCAGCGCATCGACCGGCTCGGGCAGGCTCGTGCTGCCCACGGCGGCGGCGGCATAATCCATATTCGCCTGCACGGCCTGCGCCAGAATATCGCGGAAATGCGGCTCGGCGCGTCCGGGCCAGAGGGTCGCCCCAACGACAAAGGCGATGACCGACCCCAGAATATTGTCCAGCGCCCGCGAGAGGGCAATGCCGTGATTGGGCATGACCAGCTCGGTCACCAGCACGAAGAGCGCGCTGACCCCGATGGTGAAGATCGTATAATTGACCCGTTTGAACGCGATGGTGATTGCGGATGTCGGGATTATGACGGCCAGAAGGGGCAGTTGCCCCGGCGACAGGGCCAACAGGCCAGCGGCAAAAAGCCCCCCCGTAATCGAGCCGAGCACCCGTTCCAGCATGCGCGGCCATGTGGTCGAGAGCGCGGGCTGTAGCACCACAATGGTGGCCATCGTGGCCCAGTAGAAATACTTCATCTCCAGCGCCACACAGACCAGATAGGTCACCACCACTGCCACCGTCAGACGCAGGGCATGGCGCAAGGTCGCATCGGGGATCTGCCGCCAGCTGGGGCGCGGCGTGCCGTCCTGCTGCGGCGCGCTGCCCGACAGGTTGTCGCCGCGCAGATGTTCGGCAAAACGCAGGAAGGCTTCGGCCAGATTGCGCACCACAGCCTGACTGCGCGCACCGGCGCGGTCGGCGGCGCGGGCAAGGTCCTCGGCTTCCCAGACCAGCCGCTCGGGATGGGGATGGCGGGTCATGGATTGCATCTGCGCCTCGCTGAGCAGGGCGCCGATACGGGCCAACTGTTCGCGAAGGGGGGCTTCTTCCTCGGGGCTCAACGGATCGCTGAGCATATGGTCAAGGGCAATCATGGACGCAAAGATCCGGTCGGCGCTGCCCAGTTCTGCCATGAACTGGGTATGGCCATTGCCCAGACCAAGGATCGTGCCGCGCGCGCGTTCGATGGCGGCCCGCAGCGCGCGACGGTATTCGGGTTCTGCCGCCCCGAGGATCTCTTCGCGGCCCAGACGTGCGGCCATGGCGCTGTTCATCTCGGCCAGACGGGTGAAGACCGAAGCGATCGCGCGCCGTGCCGGCCCCTGCGAACGCAGTTTCCAGATCCAGAAACTGAACACCAGCGCCCAGATCCCGCCCACGAGGAACGCCCCCGCCAGATGGAGCGAGGCGACCGGATCATTGGGAAACCCGACGGCGACCCCGCCCACCACACAGATGAGCGTGCCCGATTGGGCCCCGCTTGGTCCGAAGATGCCGCCCAATGCCGGCAGGAAGATCAGCGGGATCAGCGTCAGGCTGGCATAAAGCGGGCCAAGCCCCGCGCTGGCCGCACCGAGAAAGGCGGCAAGGGTTCCGGCGGCCACGAAGGCGCCCATTGCGCGGATACGGGTCCGGTCGCGCCCGCCCGGATCGCAGAGGCAGACCCAGAACGCTGCGAATGCCGCCCAAAGCAGCTTCGGCTCGCCGCTGGCGGCGGCGGTCAGCACCATCACCGCAAAGGCCAGCGAGGCGCGCAACCCTTCGGCGACACCAATGAATTCCGGCACCATGCCGATGGAATATCCCTCGAGCCGCCGCGCCATACGGTAGATCAGCGAACGATGGGCGGCGGGAGACGGCGGCCTGCCATTCTCCGGTCCGGTAAAAAACGGCGAGGCCATGCGCGGAATGCTCCCTTTAGGCTTTAGGCAGTCTTGCTGCCATTTTAGGCTGCAAGCGCGGGGAATTAAATGGGCAAAACTGTCGCGCAGGGACTGGGAAGGTCGGGCTGGCCTTGGTGCAACAGCTGGCGGTTCGGGGCGGATTGCGCGCAAGAGCCCGTTGCGGGCGGCTCCTTTCGGCATTTGGCGCGCAGAGAGCGGCATCGCGCAGTTGGGGGCTTTGGCCGCTTGACCTCGGGGCGCGGGGGTGACAAACACATCGCGTCGGTATCCGAGAGGATATAATAGGGAATCCGCCCCGTGGGACTACGGGAACCGGAACTGCCCCCGCAACTGTAGGCGAAGAGCCGGACCGGAATCCACTGAGGCAGGCATCGACTGCTTTGGGAAGGGCGGTCTGGCGATGAGGCGCCAGTCAGGAGACCTGCCGACATCGGATTTTCAAACCGGACGGGGTGTGTCGGTGGGTTGTCTCCCTTCGCCCTGCGGGGCGGCGGATCCGTCATCCCATATGGTGCTTTCCGGTCCTTCTGAAGGAATTGGGCATATGAGATTGATTTTACCGGCCGGTCTGGCACTGCTTTTGGGCAGCACGCCGCTTTGGGCGCAAACGCCAGCACAGACGGGGGCTACGCAGTATCCGCTGGTGCTAGAAAATTGCGGCAAACGCCTCACGATCGAGGCGCCACCGGAACGCGCGGTGACGATCGGACAGTCGGCGACCGAGATCCTCTATTCGCTGGGGCTGGCAGGAAAGGTCAAGGGCACCTCGGTGTGGTTCAATCCGGTGCTGCCGCAATTTGCCGATGTCAATGCGACGATCCCGCGTCTGGCCGATAACGATCCCAGTTTCGAGAGTGTTCTGGCGCAGAAGCCGGATCTTGTTGCGGTGCAATATGAATGGCATGTCGGGCCGAGCGGTATTGTCGGCACGCGCGAGATGTTCGACGATGTCGGGGTCAACACCTATATCATGCCCGCCGATTGCGACACCAAGGACAATTCGACCGGTGGCGACGGCACGCGGGTCGGGGCCTTTGCCCCCGAGCAGGTCTATAAAGGGATCACCCAGCTTGCCGAGATTTTCAACGTGCAGCCCGCAGGCCGGACATTGGTATCGGCGTTGCAGGCGACAGAAGCCCAAGCCGTGGCGCGCGCGCAGGCGCTGGACCTGCCCGAAGGTCTGTCGGCCGTTTTCTGGTTCTCCTCGGCGGATCTGGAGCTGGACCCCTATGTGGCCGGTCGTCTTGGTGCGCCGGGCTATATGATGGGTAAACTCGGCATCCGTAATGTGATCGAGTCGGACGAGGAATGGCCTACCGTCGGTTGGGAGACCATTGCCAAAGCGGATCCGGATGTGATCGTGATCGCCAAAATGGACCGGCGCCGCTTCCCCGCCGATGATGTCGCGGCCAAGATGGACTTTCTGAAGACCGACCCTGTGGCAAGCCAGATGAAAGCCGTGCGGGAGGGGCATATCGTGGTCATGGATGCCCATGCGATGAGCGCGACCATGCGCAGCATCTACGGGCTCGACAGCCTGTCGCAAGCGCTTTCGGATATGACCTTCGAATGAGCGCCTCCGCCGCGCCTTGGATGGTCTGGGGGGGCATCGCGCTGGTCCTTGCGGGCACTGTGCTGACAGGGGCGGCCATTGGCGAGACCCGCCTGCCGCTGGCCACCGTCTATAAGGTTCTGGCCAATCATCTGTGGCAGGCGGGCTATCCGCTGGACCGCATCGATGCCGGTATCATCTGGAGCTACCGTCTGCCCCGCGCCATTGTCGCCGCCAGTTGCGGGGCGGGGCTGGCCTTGACGGGGGTGGTCTTGCAGGCGCTTTTGCGGAACCCTCTGGCCGATCCCTATCTGATGGGGCTTTCGGCAGGGGCTTCGACCGGTGCGGTGCTTGTCAGCGTGGCGGGTATCGGCGCGGGCGCCGTGTCGATGTCTGCGGGGGCATTGGTCGGGGCGCTGGCCGCCTTCGGGGCGGTGGTGGCGCTGGCCCATGCCATTCCGGGCGGCGGGCGCGGCAATCAGGGGGCGGCGGCCATCATTCTGGCGGGGATCGCGGGGAGCCAGATGTTCAACGCGCTCACCGCCTTCATCATTGCCCGCTCGGCCAATGCCGAACAGGCGCGCGGCATCATGTTCTGGCTGATGGGCAATCTGTCGGGCGTGCGCTGGGAGGACGTGGCCCCAGCGGTCTTTGTGACCTGTCTGGGCGTCGGGCTGTGCCTTTGGTACCGGCGTGCACTGGATGCCTTTACCTTCGGTGCCGAGAGCGCGGCCTCGTTGGGGGTGGATATCCGCAGGACACGCGGCTTGCTGATCACGGTCACAGCGGTGATGGTGGGGGTTCTGGTGGCCAAAGTGGGGGCGATCGGCTTTGTCGGTCTGGTGGTTCCGCATGCGATGCGCTTTCTGGTCGGCACCCGCCACCAGCGCCTTGTGCCGGCCTCGGCGCTGGCGGGGGCGGTGTTTCTGGTGGCGGCGGATATTCTGGCCCGCATCATCGTTCCGGGGCAGGTGCTGCCCATCGGTGTGGTGACGGCGCTGGTCGGGGCACCGGCCTTTGCCCTGATCCTGATGCGGGGCGCGCGCTGATGGTCCTGCATCTCGAGAATGTTTGCGCCAAGGCGCATCGCACGCCGCTGCTGCACGCGATCACCCTGCAACTGGAGCCGGGGGAATGTCTGGGCCTGATCGGCCCGAACGGGTCGGGGAAATCCACCCTGATGCGGCTTATGGCGGGCTTGGGCAAACCCGCCTCGGGCGAGATCCGTTTTGGCGGAGTGCCATTGCACAGGATCTCGGCACGGGCGCGGGCGCAGAAGATCGCCTTTGTCGAACAGCAGGCCGAAACCACCGACCGTCTGCGGGTGCGCGAAGCGGTCGAATTGGGACGCATCCCCTTTCTGTCGCCCTTGCGGGGCTGGAGCGCGCAGGACGATGCGCATGTGGCCAAGGCCTTGGCGGCGCTGGATATGCAGGGCATGGAGGACCGTCTCTGGCATAGCCTGTCGGGGGGCGAGAGGCAGCGGGTGCATATCGCACGGGCATTGGCGCAGACCCCCGAGTTACTGCTTCTGGACGAGCCGACAAACCATCTGGATATCCGCCATCAACTGGCTCTTATGGGCTTGGTGCGGGCATTGCCGGTGACGCGGGTGATCGCGCTGCATGATCTCAATCAGGCGTTCGGCTGTGATAGGGTCGCCTTGCTGGAGCACGGTCGACTGCGCGCGATCGGCCCCCCGTCCGAGGTCCTGACGCTGGACCATCTGCGCGGCTGCTTCGGGGTCGAGGCGCAGCATATCCGCGATCCGGACGGCAGGCCCTTGCTGCATTTTATACAGGCATTATGAGGATAGTATATTGAAATATTGTGCAATTATTGGATGTATCGCGGTGGCGGCGCTGCTGTTGCCCGATGCCGTGATGGCCGAGACCCATGAGGTCAAGATGCTGAACCGCGGCGCGGGAGGGGCAATGGTCTATGAGCCGGATCATCTGACAATCGCCCTTCGCGACAGCGTGCATTTCGTGCCCACACAAAAGGGCCATAACGCGGCTTCGATCAAGGAAATGCTCCCCGAAGGCGCAACCCCGTTTCTGGGGCCGCTCTCGAAAGAAGAGACCGTGCGCTTTGATGTGGCGGGGCGCTATGGCATCAAATGCACGCCGCACTACGCGATGGGAATGGTCATGGTGATCGATGTCGGGGAAACGGTCGACCCCTTGCCCCAGACCCTGCCCGACACCATTCCGCGCCGCGCCAGAGAGCGTTTCGAGGAGATCCTGTCACGCTAGTCATGGACGGAAAGCGGGATTGGCCCTGACAGGTTAGCTGGCGTCAAGCGGAGGCGATCCGCTTGGCGCTTTTGTGTACGTATGGGGCCTTTGGTTTCTCTGCCGCGAGAGGGATCAGCGCGAAATGGTTAAATTACAGTTAAAACATGAGATGAGGATTTTGCCATAGTGCATTGAAACATCTTTATTTTACTGAATCCCCGCCAATTTCCTTCAAGGCGCATATCTGTTCATTTCCTGCATGAAGACCGTCGGGCAAGTTGTTATTAACAAAACGTAAACCCCGATATGTGCCGCGCGAAAAGATGTATTCAGCATTGGACAATTTGTCCAATGCCGCGCCTTGCGCTGCGGGTTTAGGAACGGGCGCGTCAGCAAATGCGGCGTTGTTTCCTGATATCGGGCATGAAGGCCTTTTTCCGGCCTCGGCCAAGGGCTATGGGCGCTGCCACAGCAAAAGGCGTTGCGATGCAACCAGATCCACTCAGTGTCCTGATCTCGCGGATGGATTTCGCGCTGATCTCCTCCGTACATATCCTGTTTCCGCCGCTTACGATCGGCCTTGCCATCATCCTGTTCAGTTTCGAACTGGCATGGTTCCGTACCAATGATGAACGCTGGTACCGGCTGTGCCGCTTTTTCGAGAAGCTCTTCATTGTCAATTTCGGCGCGGGCGTGGCCACCGGCGTGACGATGGAAATGGCCTTCGGGATCCTTTACGGGCCGTTTTCACAGGCTGCGGGGCCGTTTTTCGGGCAGGTGCTGGGCTATGAGACCATCACGGCGTTCATGTATGAGGCCGGTTTTATCGGTCTGATGATCTTTGGCTGGGGTAAGATCAGCCGCAAGATGCACCTCTTTGCGACATTCAATGTGGCGCTGTCCTCGACGCTGTCGGCGATGTGGATTCTGGTGGCCAATAGCTGGATGCAGACCCCGACCGGGATCGAGTTCAAGGACGGGATGTTCCATGTCACCGACTGGCTGGCCGCGCTGTTCAATCCCAATGTCTTCGCGGCTTTCCCGCATATGCTGCTGGCGGCGGTCGAGCTGTCTTTGTGTTTTGTGGTGGCGGTCTGCGCATGGTTCGTCTTCAAGCGCCGTGAGGTCCAGCTGTTCATCCGTCCGCTGCGTTACAGCCTTGTCGCGCTGGCCGTTGTGGCGGCGGGCCAGATCTATCTGGGCGATCTGCTGGGCGAGAATGTGCTTGAGCATAAACCGGCGGCGCTGGCGGCGATGGAGGGCCAGTATGACACCTATGATGCCAATGGGAACGTCAATACCGCGTGGAACGTCATCGGCTGGCCCAACAAGGAGGGCACCGGTCTGGCATGGTCGATCAAGATCCCGCATGCGCTGTCGCTGATTGAAACCAAAACGTGGAATGGCGCGGTCGAGGGGTTGAATACCTTCCCCGAAGACGAGCGCCCGCCGGTGGTGCTGCCGTTCTACAGCTTCCGGATCATGGTTGCGATTGGCGGGGCCATTCTGGCGGTGGCGCTCTGGGGGGGCTGGCTGAGCTACCGTCGTCAGCTCTGTGCCAGCTATGCGCCGCTTCAACGCCGCTTCCTGATGGTCTGTATCGCGATGGTTTCGCTGCCGTATATCGCGATCATTGCGGGGTGGTGGACGCGCGAGATCGGGCGTCAGCCGTGGATTGTCTACGGGATGATGCGGGTCGAGGATGGCATGTCCAACCTGTCGGTCGGTCTGGCCAGCTTCTGGTTTGCGGGCTTTGCCATTTTCGAATGCGCCGTGATTGCGGGCACGATCTGGTATCTGCTGAAGGTCTGCCGGAACGGGCCCGACCTGACCAGCCCCGTCGCGGGGGACGGAGAGGAAACGCTGGGCGAGCTGGACCTGCCCGAAGGGCCGCATGCGAAACGTCCCGAATATATCCGTCCGGTTTGAGGGGAGAAAAACGAGATGACCCAACTTGATGACATGCAGTATTTCCTTGCCAATGCCTGGTGGCTTGGTCTGGGGGTTGCGATGCTTCTTTATATCGTGCTGGACGGGGCCGATCTGGGGGCCGGGATTTTCGGGCTTGTGGTGGGCGACCATGACGAGCGCGGCGCGATCATGGCGGCGATGGCGGGCACGTGGGATGCCAACGAGACATGGCTGATCGTGGCGGGCGGCATCCTTTTCGGCACCTTCCCCTTTGTCTATGGCTCGGCGTTCCATTATCTGATGGTGCCTCTGGCCTTCGTGCTCTGGGGGGTGATGTCGCGGGCGGTTGCGATCGAATTCCGCCATCTCGCGTCCGAGAAATGGCAGCGCTTCACCGATTGGGTGTTCGGCCTGTCCAGCCTGACCGTCACCTTCTTCGGCGGCATGAGCGTGGGGGCGGTCCTGCAGGGCTTTCCGCTGGTGCATGAGGCCGGAAAGCTGCCCTATTATGCGGGCGGTGCCTTCAATTTCGTCTCGGCTTTCTCGATCTGGACGGGGATTGCCGCCTGTGTCGCGGTCACGCTTTCGGGGGTGCTTTTCGTGCGGGCGCGTTTTGAGAAAACCGAGCGTATCCGGCAGGATGCGGCCCGCTGGACGGCTGTGATCTTCTGGCTGGCAATCGGCTCTGTGCTGGTCACGCTGGTCTGGAGTGCGGTGCTCTTCGACTGGGCGCGCGACGCGTGGTTCGGGCGGCATTTCTGGGCATGGGGGCTGTTCGGGCTGGCCGCGCTGTGGTGCATCGAGCAGGTCCGCCGCGACACGCTGCGCGACCGTGATCTGGCAGCGATCCTGTGGTATAACGCCGCTGTGCTGATCCTTGGTCTGGGCATGCTGGTCACGCTTCATCCCTGGCTTGTTCCGGGGACGTGGACCATCCGCGACGGGGCAAGCCCGCAGGTGTCGCTGATCACCTTCACCATGACAATGGGGGGCTTCCTGCCGGTCATGATCATGTATAACTGGTACCAGATCTGGGTCTTCCGTGCGCGGATTTCCAAGCTGGTCGCCTACGAGCACCACTGAGCGCGCATGTCTGTGCCCGCCCGCCCGCAAGCCCCGCGTCCCCTGCATGGGGACGCCGTCCGGCCCATCGAAGGCTGGCTGCGCCGTCATGGTCTGGCGGGGCGCAGCGTGGCGGCCCTGTCGGTCTGTGCTGCGGTCGGTTCGGGGGCGATGGTGGTGCTGCAGGCCTATGCCACCGCCCGCATGATTGCGGCGGTGGTGGTGGATGGGGTCGCGCTTTCGTCCTTGCAGGGCGATATATCCTTATTCATCATTTCCATGATGTTACGAGCCATTCTTGATGTTTTGCGTGAAGGGCTGGCCTTCGAGGCAGGGGGCAGGATCCGCGCGCATCTGCGGCGGATCATCCTGCAGCGGATCGGGCATGCGAGGCTGCAGGATCTGCCGCCTTCGGGCGAGGTCGCGGGCATCCTGTCCGAGGGGGTTGAAGCGGTTCAGGACTATTTCGCGGCCTTCCTGCCCCAGCGTCTTGTTGCGGCTCTGATCCCTGTGCTGGTGCTGGTCTGCGTGATCCCCTTCGACTGGGTCACCGCGCTGATCCTTGCGGTGACCGCTCCCGTCATTCCTGTCTTCATGATTGTGGTCGGCAAGGGGGCCGAGGCGCTCAACCGTCGCCAATGGCAGCGCCTGATGGTGATGGGGGCGCATCTGTTCGACCGTATCGCGGGGCTGGTGACCCTGCGCCAGCTTGGCGCGGCGCAGCGCGAGGCGGCGCTGGTTGCGGCCATGTCGGAAGGCTATCGCAGCGCCACGATGAAAGTGCTGCGTCTGGCGTTCCTGTCCTCGCTGGTGCTGGAATTCTTTTCGACCATCGCGGTGGCGATGGTGGCGGTCTATGTGGGGTTCCGCCTGTATTACGGCGATCTTACCTTTTTGCCGGGGCTGTTCGCGTTGCTCGTCGCGCCCGAATTCTTCCGTCCGCTGCGCGAGATGGGCCAGCATTATCATGCACGTATGGCGGCCATCGGTGCGGGCGAGGCGATGATGGCGTTGATCGGCCCCGATCAGCCCGCCGCCGCAGGGATCGCCCCGCGCGACTGGCGGATGCTGCGGGTGGAGGCGTTGAGCTTTACCCATGCCGACCGCTCTGCCAGCACCGATGTCGATGGGGACAGCGTGGGGCCGCTCTCCTTCACACTCGAACGCGGGAGGAGCCTTGCGGTGATGGGCGCAAGCGGGGCGGGCAAAACCACCTTGGCGCGGCTGCTTCTGGGGCAAGTATCGCCTTCCAGCGGGCAGATCCTGCTGGACGGGCAGACGATCGCCGCACAGGACTTACGGGCGGGTATCGGCTGGCTGCCCCAGACGCCGCGCCTGTTTGCGGGCACGCTGGCCGAGAATATCGCGCTTGGCCAGCCCGCCGCGACGCAGGCGCGGATCGAGGCTGCGGCACGGGCCGCGCAGGCGCACGGGTTTATCTCTGCCCTGCCGGAGGGCTATGCCACCCGTCTGGGGGAAGGCGGGGCGGGCCTGTCGGGCGGCCAGATCCGGCGGGTGGCGATGGCGCGGGCCCTGCTTGTCTCGCCCGCGCTTCTGATCCTTGACGAACCGACGGCGGCGCTGGATGCGCAAGGCGCGCAGGCCCTGATGCGCAGCGTTCTGGCGGCCACGCCCGATGCGGCCCGCCTGATCATCACCCATGACCGCGCCTGCGCACAGCTTGCCGATCATCTGATTATGCTGCAGGCGGGCAAGGTGGTCTTTGAGGGCTCACCACAGGATCTGCCACAGGATCTGCCTGCGGCCTTCTTCGAGGCGCCGAAGGAGCTGCGTGATGTCTGATCTCCGGCGCCTGTTACATCTGTGCAGACCGTTCCGCTGGCGTATCGCGTTTGGGGTCGTGCTCTCGGTAACGGTGATGCTGTCGAATGTGGCGCTGATGGCCGTGTCGGGATGGTTCATCACCTCGATGGCCCTTGCGGGTCTGGGGCGGTTGACGCTGGAATTTTTCACACCGGCGGCGGCCATCCGTGGCCTTGCGCTGCTGCGGGCGGGGGCGCGCTATCTGGAACGGCTGGTGACCCATGAGGCGACGCTGGCCCTGATCGCCAAGCTGCGCCCGTGGCTTTATACGCGCCTTGTGCCGCTGGCCCCTGCCGGTCTTCGGGGGCTGCGGCATGGGGATCTGCTGGCGCGACTGCGGGGCGATGTGGATGCGCTGGAAAATGTCCACCTGCGCCTTCTGGGGCCGGTGCTTTCGGCGCTGGTTGCGGGCGGGGCGGTGGTGCTCTGGCTCGGGCTGGTCTGGTGGCCGCTGGCGCTTTGGGTGGCGCTGGGGCTTTGCGTGGCGGGCGGGCTTGTGCCGCTGATCCAGCGCGCGTTCCTGCGCCAAAGCGGCGGGCGGATCACGCGCGCCCGTGCCCGTCTACAGGCCGAAAGCGCCGATCTGACCCGCGGTCTGGCCGAATTGCAGGTGTTTGGCGCGGTGGAGCGGCAGGTCCTGCTGGTGCAGGCCTGCGCCGCGCGGATGGTGGCGGCGCAGCGCAGGCAGGCATGGCTGGGCGCGGTCTTCACCGCCTTGGGCAGCCTTGTCGGTCAGGGGATGGTGCTGGGCGCGCTGGTGCTGCTGATCCCGCAGGTCAGCAGCCAGACCCTGTCGGGGCCGGAGATGGCGATGCTGGTTCTGGCGGTGATGGCGGCGATGGAAACCGTTGCGGGGCTTCCGGCGGCTGTGGCGCATTGGGACAGCACGATGGCTTCGGCGCGGCGCATTTTCGAATTGGCCGACCAGCCGCCCGAAGTCCTCGAGACGTCCCATCCCCGACCTCCGCGCGCGCCGGAACTGGTGCTGGATCATGTGTCTTTCGCCTATCCCGGCGGGCCGGAGGTGATCCGTGGTCTCAGCCTGCGGCTTGTACCGGGCCAGAGCCTTGCGCTGACGGGGCCAAGCGGGGCGGGCAAGACGACGGTGCTGCATCTGGTGCAGCGGTTCTGGGACCCGTCCGAGGGGGCGATCTTGCTTTCGGGGGTGGATCTGCGGGCGCTGTCCGATGCCGATCTGCGTGGCGGGATTGCGGTGGTGGACCAGCATGTGCATCTGTTTAACGGCACGATTGCCGAAAACCTGCGGCTGGCGCAGCCCGGGGCCAGTGACGAGGCGCTTTGGAACGCGCTTGATCTGGCGGCGCTGCGGGCCGAGGTGGCAGCGATGCCGCAGGGGCTTGCGACCCGTCTGGGCGAGCTGGGGGCGCGGCTTTCGGGGGGGCAGGCGCGGCGGCTTGCCGTGGCACGGGCGGCGCTGCAAGAGGCCCCGCTGCTGCTGCTGGACGAGCCGACCGAAGGGCTGGACCGCGCCACGCAGGCACAGGTGATTGCGGGGCTGCGGCAGTTGGGGGCAGGGCGGATGATGCTGATTGTGACCCATCACCCGCAGGTTCTGGCCCTTGCGCAAAAGAAGATTATGTTAAACCCGACTGCCGCCTGCACTCCCCTGCCTGCCAGCCTCTGAAGGTCCGATGAAGACACCTGTCCTGCCGCCTGCCGCCTCCGGCGACCCCGATGACGCCATTCGGGCGCTGTCCGAAGATACCGGACGCCGCAATCTGGCGCTGCTGATCCGGCTGCGCTGGATTGCCCTTGCGGGGCAGGCGCTGGCGATTGCGGTGACCGTGCTCTATCTGGGCGCGGATCTGCCGGTGCCCGAGATGATGGCGGTGATCGGGCTGTCCTGCGCGATCAATCTCTTTGCGCTCTGGCGCTGTTGCAAGGGGCTGGCCGTTTCCGACTGGATCGTGACCGTCGAGCTGCTGATCGACATCGCGGCGCTGACCGTGCTTTTGTATTTCAGCGGCGGGGCGGCCAATCCTTTCGTGACGCTGTTCATCTTGCAGGTGATGCTGGGATTGCTGCTGGCCCCCATGCCGCAGGTGATTTTCATCCTGTCTGCGGCCGCGGCGGCGCATTTCTGGCTGCTGCGCCACGGTCGTCCGCTGCGACTGCCGGCGATGGGGCCGGAGCAAATGACCCAGATGACCGGCGACGGGTTTTTCGGCCTGCATCTGCTGGGAATGTTTCTCAGCTTCGTGCTGGCGGCGGGGCTTCTGACATGGTTTGTCAGCGGGCTGCGGCGCAATCTGGCGGCGCGGGATGCGCAGATTGCGGTCTTGCGGCAGAAACTGGTGGAAGACGAGCATTTCGTGCGTCTGGGGGTGATGGCCTCCAGCACGGCCCATGATCTGGGCACACCGCTGACCACTCTGGCGGTAACGCTGGATGAATGGCACGAAAGCGGCATTCCCGACAGTCCACGCCGCGAAAAGGTTCTGGCGCGGATGCAGCAAGAGCTGGCACGGTGCCGACATATTGTCAGCGGCATGCTTTTTGCCGCAGGGCTTGACCGGCTGGATCTGGCCGAGGCGCTGCCTGCGGGCGAATTTCTGGACGAGGTGATCACCGACTGGCGCGAGGACGGGGGCGCGCTGGAGGTGGAGATGCGGCCCGCGCCGGTGCTGGGGGCGGCGCTGATTGCCGATACGATGCTGGAACAGGCGCTGCGCAATATCCTGACCAATGCCCAGCAGGCAGGCGCGCGCCATATGACCCTGTCGGCGCATCGCGAGGCCGGTCATCTGGTGGTGGTGTTTGACGATGATGGTCCGGGATTTCCGCAGGCGGTGCTGGATCATCCGGTGCGGCCTATGGCGGCGGGCAAGGGCGACCCCGGTCGGGGGTTCGGGCTGTATCTGGTTTCCAATGCCGTGCGTCGGCTGGGCGGGGACTGGTCGGTCGAGAACAGGGCGGAAGGTGGTGCGCGGGTGCGACTGAGCCTGCCGTTGAAAGAGGACGAGACATGACAGAAGCGGTGCGTAACTTGCTGATCGTCGAGGATGATTCCGCCCTGGCGGAGACATTGACCGAGGCCATGACACGGCGCGGCTTTGCGGTGTCGCAGGCCGGTTCGACCGAAGAGGCGGCCATCGTGGCGGCGCAATCCCCGCCCGATTTTGCGCTGGTGGATCTGAAGCTTCCGGGGCGGAACGGGCTGGAATGCGTGCGCGAGCTGGCCGCGCTTGATCCGGCGCCGCGGATCGTCGTGCTGACAGGCTTTGCCTCGATTGCCACAGCGGTCGAGGCGATCAAGCTGGGTGCGGGGCATTATCTGGCCAAGCCCGCCACCGCCGCCGAGATCGAGGCCGCTTTCGCGCGTGGCGCGGGCGAGACGGATCTGGCCTTGGGGCAGGCCTCGGGGGGCATTCGGGTGAATGAATGGGAACGCATTCAGGAAGTGCTGCGCGCCACCGATTTCAATATCTCCGAGGCGGCGCGGCAACTGGGGATGCACCGCCGGACACTGGCGCGCAAACTGGCCAAGCGTCAGCTGCGCTAGGCATCGCTACACCGTGACATGCTGCAGCTGGTCATCAAGCAGCAGCAGCTCGGCCACCGGCAGGCCCGCCGTAAGATCGGGACGCGCCAGCCCCATAGCATCGCGCGGCACCAGTGCCGCCATGCGATAGGCGGTCTCGACGGTCATGCCCATTCGCGTCACCGCATTGCGCAGGCAGTGCACCAGATCGGTATGGGCCCCCGCCAGCGCACCCTCGGCATTGACCAGCGCCCCGTCCTTGAGGCGGATCGTCTGGCCATAAAGCTCGAAATGGTCGGGGCCGCCAATCGTGGCCATCGCATCCGAGACCATGAACATCCGGTCGGGCAGCGGGCGCGCCTGACAGGCAATCTGCGCCATCGTGAAATCCACATGGTGGCCGTCGAGGATGATGCCCGCATAGGCCTCCGAGGCGATGGCGGCCCCCAGCAGATTGGGCGCGCGCGAGGTCATGGCGGGCATGGCGTTGTAGAGATGGGTGAAACAGCGCAGCCCCGCCGCAAGGGCCGCGCGGGTTTGTGCGGCATCGGCCATGCTATGCCCGCCCGAGACCACAACCCCCATTCGCGCCAGCTCCTGGATCACCGGCAGGGGCACACATTCGGGGGCCAGCGTCAGCATCACCGGAATATCCCGCGCGCGCAGCCGCTGCAGATCCGTCATCGTGCGGTCATCGAAGGGGCGGATGAACTGCGCCTGATGGGTGCCGCGCTTGGCGGGGTTGAGATGCGGCCCCTCGATATGCAGGCCCACAAACCCCTCCATCCCGAAGGCCTCGATTGCGGCATCGACCGCGCGGGTCAGGCGCTCGGGCTCGCAGGTGATCAGCGTGGGCATGGCCCAGCTCGTGCCCCGCAGGCGCAGCGTGCGGATGATATGGGCGATCCCTTCGGCATCGGGGCGCGAGTTCAGCATCACACCGCCTGCGCCATTGACCTGCAGATCGGTCAGCGCCGGACCGGCAAACCCGACCTCTAGATCGCCGGTTTCTCCCGCCTCTGCAGCCCGAAACCCGACCAGACGGCCCTGCACCACCTCCAGCCGCAGCGGTCCGCAGAACTGTCCCGCGACCCAGCCGCGCTTGGCGATGACGATCATGATGCTATTCCTTTGCCGCTTCCTGCACCGCCAGAATGGCCGCGCCGCGTGCGCCCGAACTATCCCCATGCGCCGCCAGCCGCAAGTCGGGCAGCGCCATCGGGCCAAGCCGCACACGGGTGAAAGCCCGCGCCAGATGGTCGGTGACCTGAGGCAGTTGCGACAGCCCGCCGCCCAGAATGATGCAATCCGGATCAAGGGTCAGATGCAGCGTCAACAGCAGTTGGGCGGCCAGCGCGGCCCAGATCTCCAGCACGCCGGTGGCCGCAGGGTCGCCATTCGCCACCGCCGCCCCCAGATCCTCGGGGGGCAGGGCGTGGCCCAGTTTGTGCTGGCAGATCCGGCGCAGCCCCGGACCGGCAAGATAGGTTTCAAAACATCCCTTCCTGCCGCAGCCACAGGGGCGGATCGGCAGGCCGTGCCGTTCAAGCAGCGGCGCTGGCAGGCCCAGATGTCCGGCCTCGATCCCTGCGATGTTGCGCCGGTAGGGCAGCGCGCCGTCCAGCACATGGCCCGCCCCGATGCCCGTGCCCATGATCAGCCCCAGAACCGAGCGCGCGCCTAGACCGGCCCCGCCATGTGCCTCGGACAGGGCAAAGGCCTGCCCGTCATTGATCAGCGGGATCTTGCGCCCGATCTTGCGGGCGATGGCGGCGGGCAGGTCAAGGCCGGTCACCGGAATATTGGCGGCCATTGCCGCGCCGTTGAACGGGTTGATGATCCCCGGAAGGCCGATGCCGATCGGCAATCTGGACCCGCGTCCAGAAGTCTCCTCCAGCCAGCGGATGGCTTTGGACAGCGCTTGGAGGAACGTCTCGACGGTATCGGTCGGCGTAGGAAAGCGGGTCGCTTCAAGGCTCTGATAGCCTGCGCCGAACAAACGCGCCTCGATCTTGGTGCCCCCCAGATCGATGCCTCCGGCAATCGCGTTCGGATAGGTTTTGGCTGTAGCTGCCGCCATCGACGCGCCTCCTTTTGTCTTGCGCCAGATTAGCGGCAAGAGCTTTTCACCGCCAGTGCCGGAATTTGCTTCACATTCCGCAAGGGCATGCGTTATACGCCCCTCCATCAGCACAGCTTAAGTCATCCGATCCGGCCGGTGGGCGGCAGGAACCCGCGCAATCCGTAGCGTCAAGCTTCACAGACCCCTGTCCATAGTGGCAAGAGAGGGGCAAACATCAAAATGGGCGATCCTGAGTCGAACCCTGAATCGGGTCTCGGGACGGGGCCCATCAAATGAGGAGCAGTTTCGTCGTGGCGAAAGACGATATCCGCAGCCGGGCCGACGCGCCCCCGGCCGTTGTACGGCCCTTCCATTTCCGTGGCCGGTTCCTGACCGCAATCGCGCTGCGTATGGAATCCGACACGCCGGACGAGGCTTTCTATACCGCGCTTGATCAACAGCTCGAGAAGACGCCGCAGCTTCTTGTCGGCTCGCCTATGGTCATCGATTTCGCTGATGTGCCCGGCTTTGCCAAGCCCGAAGCCATTCAAGACCTCGTGGCCCAGATGCGCGCGCGCAATCTGTCGGTTTTCGGGGTGCAGAACGCCAATAAGGCGCAGCGCGAGACTGCCGACCAGCTTGGGCTGATTCCGGTGATCAGCGGACGGGACGGGCCGGTGCACGAGCCGCGCAAGCCGCTGAACCCCAAGGGCCAGAACGGGGCCCACCAGCTTGGCCAGAACAAGGGCCAAACGGTCGAGGCGGAGGCCGAGACAGAGGCCGACCAGCCTGCCGCAGCCCCCGCCCAGACCCTGACCATCCGCAATCCCGTGCGCTCGGGCCAGCAGATTGTGGCCGAACATGGCGACCTGATCGTGCTGGGCTCGGTGGCCTCGGGGGCCGAATTGG
The DNA here is from genome assembly GCF_037949285.1 of Thioclava sp. GXIMD4216. Taxonomy (NCBI): domain Bacteria; kingdom Pseudomonadati; phylum Pseudomonadota; class Alphaproteobacteria; order Rhodobacterales; family Paracoccaceae; genus Thioclava; species Thioclava sp. GXIMD4216. The sequence continues at coordinate 453,759 of NZ_CP149927.1, read as the reverse complement.
TGGCCGCGGGCAATATCCACGTCTATGGCGCGCTGCGCGGGCGCGCGATGGCAGGTGTGTTCGGCGATGAAAGCTGCCGGATCTTCTGCCGTGATCTTGATGCCGAACTTCTGGCCGTGGCGGGCCTTTACCGTACCAGTGAAACCATCGGAGACGACCTGCGCCATCGGGCTGTGCAGGCTTGGCTCGAAGATGACAGACTATGCATGGAGACCTTTGCATGAGCACCCAAACCACAGATAAGGCCAAGGAAGAGCTGAAGGAAAAGCCGCCGCTCGGTCGGGTGATCGTCATCACCTCGGGCAAGGGGGGCGTTGGCAAGACGACCTCTGCCGCAGCGATTTCGGCAGGTCTGGCCAAACGCGGTTTCCGCACCGTTGTCATCGATTTCGATGTGGGGCTGCGCAACCTCGATATGATCATGGGCTGCGAACGCCGTGTGGTCTTTGACTTTATCAACGTCATTCAGGGCGATGCCCGTCTGAAACAGGCGCTGATCAAGGACAAGCGCGTTGAAACGCTGCAGATCCTGCCGACCTCGCAGACGCGCGACAAGGACGCGCTGACCAAAGAGGGCGTGGAAGAGGTGCTGAACGAGCTGAAGAAAGAGTTCGACTATATCATCTGCGACAGCCCCGCAGGGATCGAACGCGGCGCCCAGCTGGCGATGTATTTCGCCGATGAGGCGGTCGTTGTGACCAACCCCGAAGTGTCTTCGGTGCGCGATAGCGACCGCGTTCTGGGCCTGCTGGCGTCAAAAACCCAGCGCGCCGAGAAGGACGGCACCGGCGTGAAGGCGCAGGTTCTGCTGACCCGTCACGATCAGGCCCGTATCGACAAGGGCGAGATGATGACCGTGGAAGACGTGCTGGAAATTCTGGCCGTGCCGCTTCTGGGGATCGTGCCCGAAAGCCCCGCCGTGCTGCGTGCGTCCAATGTGGGCACGCCGGTCACGCTGGACGATCCGTCTTCGGCAGGTCGCGCCTATGAGGATGCGGTTGCGCGTCTGCTGGGCGAGAAAGTCGAGATGAAGGTCGAAGGTGAAAAGAAACCCGGCCTTCTGGGCCGCATCTTCGGGCGGTCGGCATGAGCCTTTTCGGATTTTCTCTCAAACCCCGTCGCAAGCAGACCGCCAATGCCGCCAAAGAGCGCCTGCAGATCCTGCTGGCGCATGAGCGCGGCTCGAACTCCTCGGGCGGGGATTACCTGCCGCAGCTGCAACGCGATATCATCGCGGTGATCCGCAAATATGTCGAAGTGGCCGATGAAGAGGTCGATATCCGCATGGAGCGCGGTGACGATATCGAAAGTCTCGAAATCAACATCGAGATGCCATCGAAACCCGCCAAGGCGGACAAAGCCTGAGCGCCCACACTTTGCGCCATGATCTGCCGGGGCCATTGGCCCCGGCTTTCTTTTGCCTGATATATAGGCAAAGGCCGTCTTTTCGGGCGGCTATCATGCCGCATGACTTGCGCCTTGGTCTTCCCCCGTCCTAACCGGAGGAAGAGACCGGAAAGGACATGCCTTGCGCCATCAGTTCATCGCGCCCGAGCGTCGTGAGTATAATCAATGGGCGGCGAACGAGACGCTGGAGGATTTCGCGCTGCGCTTTACCGCAAGGCGGGCGCGGTTACGCCCGTCGCGTGTGGCCCATACGGCCATCGGGGCGCTGGCTTTTCTGGCCTGCGAGGCGATTGGCGGGTCGCTGACACTGGCGCATGGCACCCGCGACACGCTGGCTGCGGTGGCGGGGCTTGTGGTGCTGGCGCTGCTGGTGGGCTGGCCGATCACGCGGAATGCGGCGCGTTCGGGGCTGGATATCGACCTGCTGACGCGGGGCGCGGGCTTTGGCTATATCGGCTCGACGGTGACCTCGCTTGTCTATGCGTCTTTCACCTTCGTGCTGTTTGCGATCGAGGCTTCGATCATGTCGGTGGCGCTCAATCTGGCGCTCGGGATGCCCCTGTGGCTGGGGCATCTGGTGTCGGCGCTGGTGGTGCTTCCGATTGCGGCCTTCGGCATCCGGCGCATTTCGCGGATGCAACGCCTGAGCCAACCGCTATGGCTGGGGTTGCAACTGGCACCGCTTCTGGTGCTTGCGGTGGCGGGAACGGAAGACACGGTGCCCGATATGGCGTCTTGGCTGGGCTTTGGCGGCGCGGCATCGGGCGTCGATCTGCTGCAGATCGGTGCGGGGCTGTCATTGCTGCTGTCGCTCTTGCCGCAGATTGGCGAACAGGTCGATTATCTGCGCTTCCTCCCCGAGGGCAAAAGCTGGCGCAGGCGTCTGGCACTGGGCATGGCGGGGCCGGGCTGGGTGCTGATTGCCGGTGCCAAGATCATGCTTGGCTCATGGCTGACGGTCATGGCAATCCGTGCAGGCATCGCGCCCGATCTGGCCGCCCAACCCGCCATCGCCTTCGATCTGGCCTTCGGCACGCTGCTGGGCAATCCGGTTCTGGCATTGATCGCGATGGGGGTGCTGGTCTGTGTTGCGCAGGTCAAGATCAATGTGACCAATGCCTATGCCGGTTCGATCGCATGGTCGAACTTCTTTTCGCGGCTGACCCATAACCATCCGGGACGTGTGGTCTGGCTGGTGTTCAACACCGCGTTGGCGCTGATGCTGATGGAGCTTGGTGTCTTTGGCGCGCTGGAAAGCATTCTGGATCTTTACGGCATTCTGGCGGTGGGCTGGCTGGGGGCTGTGGCGGGCGATCTGGCGATTGCCAAGCCGCTGGGGCTGTCGCCCAAGCTGATCGAATTCAAACGCGCCCATCTTTATGACATCAACCCCGTGGGCTGTGGTGCGATGGCGCTGTCGGTGCTGGTGTCGGTGCTGTGCCTGACGGGGTGGCTGGGGCCCTTGGCGCAGGCCTTCTGTGTGCCCGCCGGTCTGGTGGTGGCTTTTATCGCCGCGCCGCTTCTGGCTTGGACGACGCGGGGGCGTTTCTACATTGCGCGGGGGTCGCAGATTGCCCCTGCAGCGGACGGGCTGTGTGGATGCGGGATTTGTGGCAACCGGTTCGACCCCGAGGATATGGCCCAATGTCCGGCCTATGGTGTGGCGATCTGTTCGCTGTGCTGTTCGCTGGAGGGGCGGTGCCGTGATCTGTGCAAACCGCAGGCGCGGCTGTCGCAACAGATCCGCGCGCTGTCCGAACGGGCCCTGCCGGCACGGCTCTCGCCCCGCAGGCGGGCGCGGATCGGGCAGGTTGCGGGGCTGGCGACCGTGTTTGTTCTGGCGACGGCGGGGCTTCTGGGGGCGGTGCGCCATCAGGTGACGCGCGGGATGGCGGCAGGCTCGGCACAGGCGGTCGGCTCGGCTTTCTGGGTGATTTTCGTGGCGCTGGCGATCCTGTCGGGGCTGATGGCGTGGTTCTTCGTGCTGGCGCATGAGAACCGCCGTCAGGTCGAGGACGAGTTCGAGCGGCAGGCCGAGGCGCTGCGCCGCGAGGTGGGCGCGCGCGAACAGGCCGAGGCGCAGGCCCGTCAGGCGCGCGAGGTGGCCGAGGCCGCCAATTTCGCCAAATCGCGCTTTCTGACCGGTCTCAGCCATGAAATACGCTCGCCGCTCAATGCGATCTATGGCTATGCCCAGCTGATGGAGCGCGATCTGTCCGCTGCGCCTTCGGCGGTGGGGGTGATCCGGCGCTCGGCCGAGCATCTGACGGATCTGGTGGACGGGCTTCAGGATATCTCGCGGGTGGAAAGCGGCACGCTGGTGCTGGCGCGTGATCGCGTCGCGCTGCCCGAACTGTTGGACCAGCTGGCCGAGATCTTCCGCTTTCAGGCCGAGGCGAAGGGCTTGGATTTTGTCTATGACCGTCAGGGCTGGCTGCCGCGTCAGGTGCTGGTGGACCGCAAACGGCTGCGGCAGGTGCTGATCAACCTGTTGTCCAATGCGGTGAAATTTACGGACCGTGGTCAGGTAGGGTTACGTCTGCGCTATCGCAACCATCTGCTGGAGGTCGAGATTTTCGACACCGGCATCGGCATTGCCCCCGAAGATCTGAAACGTATTTTTGATCCGTTCGACCGGGGCAGCCGCGCCGATCTGGTGCCCGGCACCGGGCTGGGGCTGACCATTACCAAGCTGCTGGTCGAGATCATGGGCGGGCATATCCGCGTGGAAAGTGTGGCCGGCGAGGGCACGCGGATGGTGGTGCAACTGCTGATGTTCGAGGCAGGTGGTGACCTTCTGCCAACGGGCGCGCGGCCGGTTCTGGGCTATGAGGGGCCGCGCAAGCGCCTGCTTCTGGTGGATGATGATGCCGATCATCTGGCGTTGTTACGCCGGATACTGGCGCCTTTGGGCTTTCAGGTGGTGGTGGCGCAGAACGGGGCCGAAGCTTTGCGGCTGGCCCCCGCGCTGCGCCCCGATCTGGCGGTGCTGGATATCACCATGCCCGGCATGAGCGGTTGGGAGGTGGCGGCACGGTTGCGCGCGCTGGACCCCGAGATGCGCGTGGTGATGCTGTCGGGCAATGCCCATGACAGTCAGGCCGAAGGGGCGGGGCTTCAGGACGGGTTCCTGTCGAAGCCGGTGGATCTGGATGCGCTGCTGGCGGAGATTGGCGGGCTTTTGCAGATTGACTGGCTATATGATGCGAGACCGGCGGAGCGTCCGGCAAAGCCCGATCTGCCCGCCGATCTGCTGGAACGGCTGCTTGCGGCGGCGGAAATCGGGCATCGGCGCGGGGTGTTGGATATTCTGGAGGACTGTCCTGAAGGATCGGTTGCGCAGTGGCTGCAGCTTGCGCAGGGGTTCGAACTGCCGCGCCTTGCGCAGCAGGTGCGGATGATGATGGAGGAGGGGCGCGATGACGGATGATATCGTGTTGATCGTGGATGACACGCCGCAGACGCTGGGGCTGTTGACCGATACGCTGGAGCGCGAGGGAATGACGGTGCTGGTGGCGACCTCGGGTCAGGCGGCGCTGGATCTTCTGGGCAAGATCGCGCCGCATGTGATCTTGATGGATGCGGTGATGCCGGGGCTGGATGGCTTTGCCACCACGCGGGCTATCAAACAGACGCCGGGGCGTGAGAATATCCCTGTGATCTTCATGACCGGATTGTCAGATACCGAACATGTGGTGGCCGGATTGGCGGCAGGCGGCGTCGATTATGTCACAAAACCGATCAAGCTTGAGGAATTGATCGCCCGTATCCGCGTGCATCTGCTGAATGCGCGTTTGGCCGAAGGGGCGCGGGCGGCGCTGGATGCGACGGGGCGGTCCTTGCTGGCGATGGATGGCGGCGGGCGTATCCTGTGGTCCACGCCGCGCGCCGAAGACCTGCTGGGCGGGCTGTTTCATGGCGGGCAGCTGCTGCTGACCGATGCGCTGGTGGGGCAGCTTCTGTCGCTGACCCGTCAGACGGGCAGCACGGCGGTGGTGCCCTTGGGCGAGGCCGAGATCGGGTTCCATTACCTCAACCCCGTGCGCGAGGGTGAATATCTGTTCCGCGTCACCGAAGACCGTCCGGGCCTGCGCGAAGAGATCCTGCGCGGGCGTTTTCCGCTGACCCAGCGCGAGGCCGAGGTGCTGGTCTGGGTTGCCGCTGGCAAGTCCAATCAGGACATAGCCGACATTTTGGGAAATTCGGTCGCCACGGTGAAAAAGCACCTTTTGCAGATCTATGCCAAATTATCCGTGGAAAATCGGGCCACTGCGGCGGCGATGGCGGTGCAGGTGCTGTCCGAGCAGGGATGAACTGCTCGGACCAGATGTCACACATCAGACATTGACCAGATGGGCGACCTCGGCGGCGGTATCCTCTGTGGTGCGCCCCTGACGCACCTGCCGCCCGCGTTGCAGCACGCAATAGTCATCGGCAAAGGACCATGCGAAATCGAGATATTGCTCGACGATGACAATGGTCACCCCCAGCTCGCTGCGCACGCGCCGCAGGGCGTCTTCAATCTGCTGGACAACATTGGGCTGGATACCTTCGGTCGGCTCGTCCAGCAGCAAAAGCTTCGGCTGACCACAAAGCGCACGACCGATGGCCAGCTGCTGTTGCTCACCACCCGACAGAACGCCCGCCTTGCGGTGGCGGATCTGGTCAAGCTTGGGGAAGAGGTCGAAGATATGGTCGGGAATGCCCTTGGCAATCAGCCCCTTACCGCGCCCCGCCAAAGCGGAAAGCCCCGACAGCAGGTTTTCCTCGACGCTGAGATGCGGGAAGACATGGCGGCCCTGCGGCACAAAGCCGATGCCTGCGCGGGAGCGCTCATGCGGCTTGGCCTGTGTCACATCCGCCCCGTCCAGCGTGATGCGGCCACGGGTGGCCTTCTGCACGCCCATGATGGTGCGCAGAAGGGTGGTTTTGCCCACGCCATTGCGCCCGATCAGCGCCAGCGCTCCGCCACGCGCCACATTCAGGTCGATGTCGAACAACACGGGGCTTTGGCCGTAGCCTGCGCCGACGCGCTCCATTTTCAAGAGGCTGTTCATATGGTTACTCCTTTGCGCGGCCAAGGTAGACGGCGGCGACTTCCGGATCGGCGCGCACATCGGCAACCGAACCCTGTTTCAGGAACTTGCCCTGATGCATCACGGTGACCTTGGCACCCAGTTCCTCGACGAAGGCCATATCGTGGTCGATCACCAGCACCGCATGCTCGCCCAAGAGGGAATGGATCAGCTTGGCGGTCTTGGAGGTTTCATTCGGGCCCATCCCTGCGGTGGGTTCGTCCAGCAAGAGCAACTCGGCCCCCGTTGCGACCACCATCCCGATCTCGAGCCATTGCTTCTCGCCATGCGCCAGATCGCGCGCGAAGGTCTCTGCCCTCTCGGTCAGGCCAATCTTGTCAAGCAGCGCCTCGACCTTCTCGGCCTCTTCGCGTTTGGCCCCGTGCCCCAATCCCTTCCACCAGCGGCGGTCGCGGCGCGCCGAGACCAGAAGGTTATCGCGCACGGTCAGCGAGGGCAGCACCCCCGGCGTCTGGAATTTGCGGCAGATACCGCGGCGGACGATCTCGAATTCGGGGAGGTTGGTGATATCGGCACCGTTGAAGGTGACGGTACCAGCCGCCGATTGCACCCGCCCGATGATCGTATCGCAAAGCGTGGATTTGCCCGCGCCATTGGGGCCGATCAGCACCCGCAGCTGGCCGCGTTCGAGCGTCATCGAGAAGTTGTCGATGGCTTTGAACCCGTCAAAATCCACCGTGATACCATCGAGTTTCAGGATATAGGGGTCGGGGGTCATTGGGCTATAGGCGTTCATTTCGGCTCCTCCACGAGGTCCGCTTCGGGGATGCGGCGGTTGCGGGATTTCTCGATCAGGTCTTCGATCAGACCGGCGATCCCATTTGGCAGGAACATCACGGTCAGGATGAAGACGAGGCCCAGCACATAGAGCCAGGCTTCGGGCATGGCCGAGGAGATCACATCCTTGGCGAGGTTGACGACGAGCGCCCCCAGCACCGCGCCCCAGAGGCTGTGACGGCCTCCGACGGCGACCCAGACCACCATCTCGATGGAGGGGACAACGCCGACAAAAGCGGGCGACACCACGCCTGCGTGCAGGGTAAAGAGCGCACCGGCGATCGAGGCGAACATGCCCGCGAAGGCGAAGGCCACGACCTTATAGGGGGTGGTGTTATAGCCCAGAAAGCGCACGCGATTCTCGCCGTCACGGGTGGCGCGCAGAAGCGTGCCATAGCGCGATCCGGTCAGCCATTTCGAGAAGGCGAAGACCACCACCAGCAGCGCCAGCGTGACGAAATAGAGGATGCGGTTGGTCTCGGGCGTGCCAAGCGGCAGGCCGAAGATACCGGTAAAGCCCGTCAGCCCGTTATAGCCGCCCGTAGTGTTCTGCTGGCTGGTCAGCAGCGTGGCGAAGGTAAGGGCGACGGCTTGGGTGATCAGCGCGAAATAGACCCCCACGATGCGGCGGCGGAACACAAGCCACGAGAAAAGCGCGGCGAAAGCGGTGGGGATCACGATGATCGCCGCCAGCGCGAAAACGGGGTTGGCGAAGGGGGCCCACCACCACGGCAGCGCCATCACGCCCGACCATTCCATGAAATCGGGCAGGCTGCCCGACGGTAGCGAGGCCAGCTTCATATACATGGCGATGGAATAGCCGCCCAAGCCGAAGAAGACGCCTTGGCCGAGGCTGAGGATGCCTGCCTCGCCCCAGATCAGCACGATGCCGATGGCAAGGATGCCCATGGCCAGAAAGCGGCCCAGCAGGTTGAGGTCGTAAGACGACACGAAAGAGGGTGCGAGAGCGGCCAGAGCCAGCACGGCGATCCAGCCATAGCGGTGTAATGCGGTCATCTTAATCCTCCAGAGCGCGCGAACGGGTGGCCACCACGCCTTGCGGGCGGAATTGCAGGAAGATGATCACGGCCAGCAGCATCAGAACCTGGCTCATCGAGACATCAAGGAAGATCTGGCTGATTGCCGAGACAAGCCCGAGGATGATGGCGGCAATCGTGGTGCCGACCATGGACCCGAGACCGCCCATCACCACCACAAGGAAGGCCGGAACGATATAGCTTTGCCCGACACTAGGGGTAACTGGCCCAAGGAGCGAGAGAACAACGCCCGCAAGCCCCGCGATGCCGGTGCCAAGGCAGAAGACGGCCAGATCGACGCGGCGGACATTGATGCCCGAGGCTGCGGCCATCATGCGGTCCTGATTGACGGCGCGCACCAGAAGACCAAGGCGGGTGCGGGCGATCAGAAGCCCCAGCGCCAGCAGCACCAGAACGGCCACGCCCAGAATGAAAAGACGGGTCGAGGGGAAATAGACGCCCCCCAGCATGAAGCCGGTGTTCAGCCAGTCGGGCGCGGTCACACCCACGCCAATCGGCCCGAAGATCGAGCGCGCGGCCTGTTGCAGGATCAGGCTGACGCCCCAAGTGGCCAGCAGCGTATCAAGCGGGCGGGCGGACAGTTTGCGCACCACGGTCAGCTCCATCACGCCGCCCAAGAGGGCCGCGCCAAGGAAAGCCACGGGGATCGCGACGAGAATGGCCAGCGGTCCGGGAACCACGAGATAGGTCAGATAGGCCAGATAGCCGCCCAGCATCAGCATTTCGCCATGCGCCATATTGATCACCCGCATCAGCCCGAAGCTGAGCGCCAGACCGAGGGCGGCAAGAACGAAAAGCGAGGCGACGCTGAAACCGTTGAAGATCTGCCCGACAAGAAGGGTTGCATCTACCATGGGGTGTCTCCTGCATGTTCGAGAAAGAGGCCCCCGACATGTCGCGGGGGCCAGTCGGGGATCAGTTGGTTGCGCTCAGGTCGCAGGATTTGCCGGGGAAGGTGAGAGCGTCATAGGGTTCGGGCGCGATCTCGCCTTCGGATTTCCAGACGATGTCGAATTTGCCCTTGTCGTCGAGCTTGCCGACATAGGCGGTCTGGGTCAGCGACTGGTTGGGCGCGAAGGCCACATCGCCCATCGGCGTTGCCACATCCAGATCAACGGCGGCTTTGCGCACGGCATCGGCATCGAAGCTGCCTGCTTTTTCCACAGCGGCTTTCCATGCGTAGACGTCCAGATAGCCGTGCAGCATCGGGTCGGTAATCGCGGCATCGGCGCCGAATTTCGCGCGGTAGGCATCGACGAATTTCTCGTTCGCCTCACCCGGGAGGGTCTCGAAATAGTTCCATGCGGCATAGGAGCCTGCCACCAGTTTGGTGCCCATGGCTTGCGCTTCCTGTTCGGCAATCGAGAAGCTCATGACCGGCGTGTCTTCCAGCGTGATGCCCGAAGCGGCCAGCTGTTTGAAAAAGGAGACGTTGGAATCGCCATTGAGCGTGTTGAAGATGATATCGGGCTTGGCCGCGCGGATCTTGGCGATCACGGCCGAGAAATCGGTGCCACCCAGCGGCACATATTCCTCGCCCGCCATAGTCAGCCCGTCTTCGGCGATATGTTTTTTCACGATCAGGTTGGCCGTCCGCGGGAACACGTAATCCGAGCCGACAAGGAAGATGCTCTTGTCGCCTTGGGCTTTGGCCCATTCATAGGCGGGCAGGATCTGCTGGTTGGGCTGGGCGCCGGAATACATGATATTGGCCGAGCATTCATTGCCCTCGAACTGGACCGGATACCATAGCAGGTTGTCGGTGCGCTCGAAGACCGGCAGCATGGCCTTGCGCGAGGCCGAGGTCCAGCCGCCGAAGACGGTGGCGACCTTGTCGTTTTCAATCAGCTTGGTGGCTTTTTGCGCGAAGATCGCGGGGTCGGAAGCGCCATCCTCGACGATCGCCTTGATCTGATGCCCCATCACGCCGCCTGCGGCATTGATCTCGTCAATCGCCATGACTTCGGCGTTTTTCACAGTGACTTCCGAAATCGCCATCGTGCCGGAAAGCGATTGCAGCACACCCACATTCACGCTGTCTTCGGCCAGAGCGCTCTGCGCCGAAGCAGCGCCGAAAGCCAGTGCGGCCAGTGTCAGATTGGTCTTTTTCATGAAACGTCCCCGTTGTTGTTGGCGTCGCGCTTTATGGTTGCGCGGCATGGGGAGAGCATGCGGGCCTTTGCGGGTGCCGCATATGCACCGAAGGGAGTATGGCAAAAGGCGGCGGATGCGGCCTATCACGCGCTCTGCATGGCAGCCTTGCCCGAAACGCAAGCGGAAAACCCGATGCGGCGCGCTACTCTTTTCGGGGGAGGGCGTGTGAAAGGGTAAAAAGTGCTGGCGGAATATCTTCTTGCAAAGGTCGATGGTCTGGTGCGCAAGACATTGCGTGCGGGGCCTATGCGTGATGCGCGGCGCAAGCCCGCGCGGCCTCACCGCGAGCATGGTGAGCTGCCGCGACGCGGACGTCTGGCCGATGTATCGGATCCGCTGGAACGCGCCTGTGTCGCGGTTATTCTGGGGCTACCGGCAGAAGAGCGGCGGGTGCTGGAACTGACCTATGGTCTGACCGGCCATTTGCCCTGTCCGCCCCATCGGGCCGCCGATATTCTGGGCTGGGGCTTGGCGCAGACCATGACCATCGGCGAAGCCGCGCTGCTGCGGTTGCGCAATTCCGCGCGGGGACGGGCGGCCTTTGCGCCCTTGCTGGCGGCCCTGCATCTGCGCCTTCTGGAGGCAGCGCAGAAGATCTACGATCTGCGGATGGCGCAGGCCCCGCGGGCCGAACGCGACCATGTGCTCTACCGTTTCTGGTGTGATCTGACGCCGGTCGAACGCCTGTGTCTGCGCGGCTTCGGCGAGGGCGAAGTGGCCGAGATGCGGCGGGCCCTTGAACACCGTGCGGCGGGGCGGATCTAGGCCGGGTCAGGCCGTCTCGCGGATGATCAGCTGGCCCAGAAACGTCTTGCTGCTGAGCGGGCTACGCGAGTCCAGCACCTCGACCAGATAGGCGGCCATGTCGCCCAGCGGCTGCTGATAGGTCGTCAGGCGGTAATTCGGGCTGGCAGCTTGCGGAACGTCGTCAAAGCCGATCACCGCGATGTCCTCGGGCACGCGCAATTTCAGATCGTGGCGGATCGCGTCGATCGTACCCAAAGCCAGCGCGTCATTCTCGCAGACGATGACATCGGGCAGATCCTGCGGGGCGCGTCCCGTCAGGCTCTGGCGGATCAGGCGTTCGGCCTTTTGCGAATCATAGGCATCCACCCATTGCGTTTCCGGCTGGCTGCCATAGGTGTCGGCCCAGTATTCCATGAAGGTCTCCTTGCGCAGAAGATGCGCCGAGAAAGTGCGCGGTCCGGCAAGGTAGAACGGCTTTCGGAAGCCCTTCTGGGTGATGTATTGTGCGATCTTCAGGGTCGCGGCCCTGTCATCGACGGCAATCGAGATGACATTTTCGTTCTGCGAGGTCCGCGCGAAGACAATCAGTTTGGGCTGGCGTCCGCCCTGCTGCACAGCATTCAGGATGTCGTCATGGAACTGGATGCCGATCAGGATGGTGGCATCGACGCGACGCTGGCTGGCATGGCGCAGGGCGGGGGCGGTGTCATCGGTATCGAGCGTATTGACCAGCAGGATATCCCAGCCCCCACGGCGCAGGGCGCGGGTCAGATGTTCCAGCATCACCAGCTTGTGCGGATTGGCGAAATCGTCGATCAGGAGTGCCACCAGATTGGACCGTGCCGAGGACGAGCGCGCCGAGGCCAGCGCGGCGGCACGCAGGTCGGGGATATAATCCAGCGCGGCCGCGGCCTGTAGGACCTTCTCGCGCGCCTTCTCGGAAATCGAGGCATCCTTGCGGAAGGCACGATTGACCGTCCAGCGCGACACACCGGCGGCGCGGGCGACGTCATCTGCGGTGACGTAGCTCTCTGCAGGCTGCGGGGCGGGGTCTTTTTTCATCGGTGGTCCGTCCTGTCTTCCGTAAGGGCACGGCAAAGATTTGCCGTCTGCCTACACCCAAACTGCGGGCAATCCAAAATGTATCTGACAAATAATAGGCTAGCCCACCTATTTTGCACTCGCGAGCAAATTTATCTTGCACGCGCGTGCAACGGCGGTATTAATGAGTCGTGTCGCGGCCTTGAGGAGGGCTGCACACAGGGAGGATCATATGCTGAAAGTTGGGTTGCTCGGCGCTGGCCGTATCGGGCAGGTGCATGCGGTAAACATTGCGGGGAACGCGCGTTCCAGCTTGGTGGCGGTGTCGGATGTGCATCGCCCCGGTGCCGAGGCGCTGGCTGCGAAATTCGGGGCGCAGGCGCGCTCCACCGAAGAGATCCTGAGTGATCCGTCGATTGATGCGGTGCTTGTGGCGACCTCGACCGATACCCATTCGGATCTGATCGAGGCGGCGACAGCGGCGGGGAAAGCCGTTTTATGTGAAAAGCCCGTGGATCTGTCGCTGGCCCGTGCGCGGGCCTGTCTCGGGGCGGCACGTCTGAGCGGGCGGCCCGTGATGATCGGCTTCAACCGCCGGTTCGATCCCAATTTCGCGGCGCTCAAAGCCGCCGCACAGCGCGGCGAGATCGGTAAATCCGAGCTGCTGTCGGTGACTTCGTTCGACCCTGCGCCGCCGCCGGTATCCTATATCAAAGTGTCGGGCGGGCTGTTCCGCGACATGATGATCCATGATTTCGATATGGCCAATTTCCTGATGGGCGAGGTGCCTGTCACGGTGCGCGCGGTCGGAAGCTCTATCGTTGATCCCGAGATCGGCGCGGCAGGGGATGTGGACACTGCGGTGGTGACGCTGACCTATGCCGACGGGCGGATCGCGGTCATCAAGAATTCGCGCCGCGCGGTGTATGGCTATGACCAGCGTGTCGAGCTTCTGGGCTCTGACGGGCTGCTACAGGCGCAGAATATGCTGGAAAATACGGTTGTGAAGTCGACCACGGCAGGCGTCGTGAGTGCCAAGCCCACCTATTTCTTCCTTGAACGCTATATGCCCGCCTATGCGGCGGAATGGGAGGCATTCGTGTCGGCGGTGCTGGAGAATGCACCGATGCCCAGCACGCTTGAGGATGGAATTGCCGCCTTGGCGATGGCCGAAGCCGCGACCGAGTCCGCCAGAACCGGTCAGGCGGTCACGCTGGATTTGCAAGAGGATTTCTACCGGAAGGCCGTCTGAGGCCCCGCCGTTAGAAAAGTGGCTCCGTGCGGGCCTGCACCGGAAGAGGAGCCGGTTCGGGGAACGGCCGCACGGGGAGAGGCGGGGTTAATCTGCCCTCCGGCTTTGCCAGCATATGCGGGTGGCGGCGAGGCACGCCCTGCCCAAGACCTTTTTGGGAGGAGAAAGCATGAAGACCCTTTTTGCTACGGTCGCTCTGAGCGCCATGATGGCCGGTGCCGCGATGGCGCAAGAGATCATCGTTGTCAGCCACGGTCAGGCCAATGACCCGTTCTGGTCGGTTGTGAAGAATGGCGCGGTCGAGGCGGCCAAGGATACCGGCGTCACTGTCGATTTCCGTTCGCCGGAAACCTTCGATATGGTGCAGATGAGCCAGTTGATCGATGCCGCTGTCAATCAGGAGCCGGACGGGCTTGTGGTCAGTATTCCCGATGCGGATGCGCTTGGTCCGTCGATCAAACGCGCGGTCGATGCGGGGATCCCCGTCATCTCGATGAATTCGGGGGGCGATGTGTCCAAGCAGCTTGGCGCGCTTTTGCATGTCGGCCAGTCCGAATTCGACGCGGGCAAGGCGGCAGGCGAGAAGCTGTCGGAAATGGGCGGCACCAAGGGCATCTGCGTCAATCAGGAAGTGGGTAATGTCTCGCTTGATCAGCGCTGCGCTGGTTTTGCCGAAGGGTTCGGTCATCCGGTTGCGGTGATCCCGACCATGACCGATCCGGCAGAGGTGCAGGCAAAGGTGCGTGCGGCGCTGGAATCCGATCCGGATGTGAACACGGTTCTCAGTCTTTCGGCACCGCTTGTGGGGGAGCCTGCCGTGAAGGCGGTAAAGGCCCTTGGGCGCGATGATGTGCTGGTGGCGACCTTCGACATGTCGTCGTCCTTCCTGCAATCGGTGGCCGATGGCGATGCCGCTTTCGCGATCGACCAGCAGCAGTTCCTGCAGGGCTATCTGCCGGTCTCCTTCCTTGCGCTGCATGCCAAATACGGGTTGATGCCTGCAGGGGACGTGCCCTCGGGGCCGAACCTGATCACCAAAGACAAGGCCGCGCAGGTCATCGACCTTGCGGCCAAGGGAATCCGCTAAGTTTCGGAACCGGATGTCCGGCCCCGTGCCGGGCATCCGGCGCGACACGCCCCGAACACCTGCCGGTTTCAGGGCCGCGCGTCACATACAGAGCCTTCGCGGCTCTGCCATGACCACCACGCCATAGGGCAGGCTACAGCATGATTGTGGCCGCTATCTCCAAAACTGACTGCATGATGGGAGGGATTCATGCCAACGGACGCCACCATTGCGGCGGACGAACGGATCAAATCCGAGTCGTTTGCCACCAAACTCATGAAACGACCGGAACTGGGCGCGATCGGGGGGCTGATCCTCGTGACGCTGTTCTTCCTGCTGACCGCCGATGGGACGATGTTCACATTGTCCGGTATCATGAACTTCCTCACGCCCTCGGCCCAGCTCGGGATTTTGGGGATTGCCGCAGCCATGCTGATGATCGGCGGCGAATTCGACCTGTCCATCGGGTCGATGGTCGGCTTTGCGGGCATGATCTTCGGGGTTTTCACCGTCAATCTGGGGTTGCCGCTGATCTTCTCGATCCCGCTGACCATGATATTTGCCGCAGCGATCGGGGCGGCGAATGGGGCCATCGTGATGCGCACGGGGCTGCCGTCCTTCATCGTGACGCTGGCGGGGCTGTTCATCCTGCGCGGTCTGGCGCTGGTGGGGCTGAAGCTGTTTACCGGCGGCTCGACCCAGCTGCGCGGTGTGCGTGAGGCGGTCGAGGGGGATGTCCTGACCCCGGTCTTTTCGGACGATGCCTTTCAGGGCCTGTTTGCCTGGGCTGCCAAAGCGGGCCTGATCGACAGTTTCAAATCCGGCGCACCGAAAGTGCCGGGCGTTCCGGTCGAGGTGCTGTGGTTTATCGGGCTGGCGCTGGTGGCAACCTATATCCTGCTGCGCACGCCTGTCGGGAACTGGATCTTTGCCACGGGCGGCGACAGCAACGCCGCGAAGAATTCCGGCGTTCCGGTGCGCAAGGTCAAGATCTCGCTTTTCATGCTGACGGCTGTGGCGGCAAGCCTTGTGGCCATCATCACCGTGATCGATGCCGGCTCGACCGATGCCCGTCGCGGGTTCCAGAAAGAATTCGAGGCGATCATTGCCGCCGTGATCGGGGGCTGTCTGCTGACGGGGGGCTATGGCTCGGCGATCGGGGCTTTCTTCGGGGCGATCATCTTCGGCATGGTGACCATCGGCCTGACCTATACCAATTTCGATCAGGACTGGTTCCAGGTGTTCCTTGGCGCAATGCTGCTGATTGCTGTGGTCTTCAACAATGTGATCCGCAAACGTGTGACGGGGGAGCGTTGAGATGACCCTTCAGGATAGCAAGTTCCATCATGGCTCCGTGGCCGAGGCGCAGGCCCCGATCATCGAGATGAAAGACATCACCAAGCATTTCGGCAATGTCATCGCACTGAACGGGGTGACCTTCAATGTGCGCCCCGGAGAATGTCACTGCCTTCTGGGCGATAACGGGGCGGGGAAGTCGACCTTTATCAAGACCATGTCGGGCGTGCACAGGCCCACATCCGGCACGATCACCTTTGACAACAAGCCCCTGTCCTTCAACAGCCCGCGTGACGCGATGGAGGCGGGGATTGCCACGGTGTTTCAGGATCTGGCGATGATCCCGCTGATGTCGGTCACCCGCAATTTCTTCATGGGGCGCGAGCCGACCAAGGGGCGGGGGCTTCTCAAGCGGCTCGATATCGAGAGCGCCAACCAGATCACGATGGAAGAGATGCGCAAGATGGGCATCAATCTGCGCGCCCCCGATCAGGCGGTGGGCACGCTTTCGGGCGGCGAGCGGCAGACAGTGGCGATTGCCCGCGCGGTCTATTTCGGGGCGAAGGTGCTGATCCTTGACGAGCCGACCTCGGCGTTGGGGGTGCGCCAGACCTCCAATGTGCTGGCCACGATCGACCGTGTGCGGGCGCAGGGTGTGGGGGTGGTCTTCATCTCGCATAATGTGCGCCATGCCATGGCGGTGGGGGATCGTTTTACCGTGCTCAATCGTGGCCAGACACTGGGCACGGCGGAGCGTGGCAAGATCAGCTCTGCCGAGTTGCAGGACCTGATGGCGGGCGGGCAGGAACTGGCCAGCCTCGAAGGGTCGCTTGGCGGCACCATCTAGGCCACGGCCTTCGGGCAGCTTTGCCCGGAGGCATCCGAAAATCCAGCGCAGAACGGAGACCGTCATGACGGCGATGCTGCCCGAAACCCCGTTGGGGGTGGCCCTGATCGGCACGGGTTTCATGGGGAAATGTCACGCAATGGCGTGGAACAATGTGGCCACCGTGTTTGGCGGTGCGCGCCCGCGGCTGGAAGTGCTGTGTGATGCGGTCCCCGACAGGGCGCGCGCCTTGGCCCCGCAATTCGGCTTTGCCCGCAGCAGCGAGGCGTGGCAGAGCGTGATGGAGGACCCGTTGGTGGATGTGGTGTCGATCACCGTCCCGAACGGCCTGCATCTGCCGCTGGCCTGTGCCGCGCTGGAGGCGGGCAAGCATGTCTGGCTGGAAAAGCCGATGGCGCTGACGCTGAATGAGGCCGCGCAAATGGCCGCATCTGCCGCCTCCCGCCCCGATCTGGTGACGATGCTGGGCTATAACTATCTGCGTTCTCCGGCGTTTCAGGCGATGCGTGCGCTGGTCGAGGACGGCGCGCTGGGGCAGCTTTACAGCTTCCGAGGCGTCTATGACGAGGATTACGCGGCAGATCCCGATCTGCCCTGGTCCTGGCGGCATACGCTGCAAGACGGGGGGCTGGGCGCGTTGGGCGATCTTGGTTGCCATCTGGTCAGCCAGATGATCGCACTGATGGGGCCGGTTGCGGGGCTCTGCGCGCAGACCCATATCGCGATCCCCGAACGCCCCTCGGCCACGGGCATGACACCGGTGGAAAACGAGGATAGCGCAATGGCGATGTTGCGCTTTGCATCGGGGGCACAGGGCTCGTTTGCCACCTCGCGCGTGGCGCGGGGGCGCAAATGCCATCTGGCATGGGAGATCCACGGCAGCCTTGGCAGCCTGCGGTTCGATCAGGAACATATGAACGAATTCTGGCTGCACAGGCGTGGTGAGGCGGGGTTTACCCGCCACCTGACAGGGCCGGATCAGCCCGATTTCGGCGCATTCTGTCCCGCAGCGGGTCACAATTTCGGCTTTAACGAACAGAAAGTGGTCGAGGCGCGCGACCTGTTACAGGCCATTGCGGGCGGCCCTGCATGCGGGCCGGATTTTGCCCGTGGCCACGAGATCGAGACGGTGATCCATGCAATGGCGCGCTCGGGCGGGCAATGGATTGAACTCTAAAAACGTGATCCGCCGGAGGAGGCCGGATCGCAGGGAGGGACTTATGAAGACGTTGGATGTAATCACGATCGGTCGCGCGGGCGTTGATCTTTATGGCTCTCAGATCGGGGGCCGTCTGGAAGATATGGGGTCTTTCGAGAAATATATCGGGGGCAGCCCGACCAATATCGCTTGCGGCACGGCGCGTCTGGGGCTGCGCTCGGGGCTGATCACGCGGGTGGGCGACGAGCATATGGGCCGCTTCATCCGAGAGGAGCTTATGCGCCACGGGGTGAATGTCGAGGGGGTGAGCACCGATCCCGAGCGTCTGACGGCGCTGGTCATCCTCGGCATCCGTGACGAGGAACAGTTCCCGCTGATCTTCTACCGCGAGAATTGCGCCGATATGGCCCTGTGCGAGGCGGATATCGAGGAGGGGCTGATTGCCCGGACGCGCTCGGTTCTGGCCACGGGCACCCATCTGTCGAACCCCAAAACGGAAGCGGCGACCCTGAAGGCGCTGAAGCTGGCGCGGCAGTATGGTGCAAAGACGGCGCTCGATATCGATTACCGTCCGAACCTCTGGGGGGTGGCAGGTCATGGCGAGGGCGAAAGCCGCTTTGTGGAATCTGCCGCTGTTACCGCCAAGCTACAGAAGAGCCTGCATTATTTCGACCTGATCGTGGGCACGGAAGAAGAGTTCCACATCGCGGGCGGCACGACCGACACCATCGCGGCGCTCAAGGCTGTGCGGGCGGTGTCGAACGCCACGCTGATCTGCAAACGCGGGGCGGCGGGCGCTGCGGCCTTTGAAGGCGCGATCCCCGACAGCCTAGACGGGGGCCAGACCGGCCCCGGCTTCCCGATTGAGGTGTTCAATGTGCTGGGCGCGGGCGACGGGTTCTTCTCGGGGCTTCTCAAGGGCTGGCTGGAGGGCGAAACCTGGCCCAAGGCGCTGGAATATGCCAATGCCTGCGGGGCCTTTGCTGTCTCGCGCCACGGCTGCACGCCGGCCTATCCCTCGCTTGAAGAACTCGACTTCTTCCTGAGCCGCGGCGTCACACAGCCCGATCTGCGCAATGACCGCGATCTCGAGCAGATCCATTGGGCCACCAACCGCCATCGCAGTCATGGCGGTGATTTCTCGGAGATGCGGGTCTTTGCCTTCGACCACCGTATGCAGCTTGAAGAGATGGAGGGCTATACGCTGAAGAAGGGGGGCGCTTTCAAAGAGCTTTGCCTTGAGGCCGCGCTGAAGGTCCAGCAAGGCCGCTCGGGCTACGGGATACTGTGCGACAACCGTATCGGTCGCCGTGCGTTGCATGCGGCCTCGGGCACGGGCCTGTGGATCGGGCGTCCCTGCGAATGGCCCGGCTCGCGTCCGCTGGAGCTTGAACCCGAGCTTGGCCCCGATTGTGGCGGGCTGAAGGAATGGGCGCGCGAGAATGTGGTGAAAGTGCTGTGTTTCTGCCACCCCGAGGATGATGCCGACATCTGGGCCAGACAACTGGATCGGGTCCGTAAACTCTATGTGGCCGCGCGGCGGAACAACCTCGAATTCCTGCTCGAGATCATCCCGTCGAAAGTGGCCGCGACCGATGACGACACCACGGCCCATCTGATCCGGCGCTTCTATGCCGAAGGGATCTATCCCGATTGGTGGAAGCTGGAGCCTTTGGCATCGCAGGCCGGATGGGCTAAGGCCTGCGATGCCATCGAGGCATATGACCGCCATACCCGTGGCATTGTCGTACTGGGGCTGGATGCGCCCGAAGCCGAACTGGCGGCAAGCTTCGAGATCGCCGCAGGCTTTCCGCTGGTCAAGGGCTTTGCCGTGGGCCGCACGATCTTCGGCTCTGTGGCGCGTGACTGGTTGGCGGGACGGATGGGGGATGACGAGGCCGTGGCCGAAATGGCCACCCGTTATGCCCGTCTCGCAGATATCTGGGACAAGGCGCGGGCGGCAGCGACCGCTGTTGCTGCCGAATAGCCACAGCACCGGCGCGCCCCAGCGGGGGCGAAGCCGCCGATGCGCGCGCGCCGCGGGGTCAATCCCTGCGGCGCGCGCGACCCCCACCCGAAGACGGGGCCCCTTGAACGGGGGCACAGCAAAGGAAGATGACTATGGGCACGATCCGTATGACCGCCGCACAGGCGATGGTAAAATGGCTCAGCGTGCAGCTGACGCCCGAGGGCGAGCGGTATATCGAGGGGATCTGGGCGATCTTCGGCCACGGCAATGTCGCGGGCTTGGGGCAGGCGCTCGAGGAGATCGGTGCAGATTTCCCGACATGGCGCGGCCAGAATGAACAGACGATGGCCCATACGGCGCTGGCCTATAGCAAGGGACTGGCCCGCCGCCGCGCGATGGCGGTGACCTCCTCCATCGGGCCGGGGGCCACCAATCTCGTCACGGCGGCAGCACTTGCGCATGTGAACCGCCTGCCGATCCTGCTGATCCCCGGTGACGTCTTCGCCAATCGCCGCCCCGATCCGGTGCTGCAACAGGTCGAAGCCTTCGAGGATGGCACGCTCTCGGCCAATGACTGCCTGCGCCCCGTTTCGCGCTATTACGACCGGATCACGCGGCCCGAACATCTGCTTACAGCGCTCCCCCGCGCGCTGGCCACAATGACCGATCCGGCCTCCTGTGGCCCCGTCACGCTGGCCTTCTGTCAGGATGTGCAATCGGAACCCTATGAGTACCCGGCCGAATTCTTCACCCCCAGAACCTGGCATATCCGCCGCCCCGCGCCCGATGCGCGCGAGCTGGAAAACGCCATTGCGATGATCCGCGCGGCACGAAGCCCTGTCATCGTCGCAGGCGGCGGGGTGATCTATTCCCGGGCCGAGGCCATGCTGGCCGAGTTTGCCACCCGCCACAATATCCCCGTCGTCGAGACGCAGGCGGGCAAGTCGGCGCTCTCGCAATTCCACCCGATGAATTTTGGCGCCTCCGGTGTCGATGGCTCGGCTGCCGCCAATGCCGCCTCGCGCCGCGCTGATCTGGTGATCGGGATCGGCACGCGGCTGCAGGATTTCACCACTGGCTCGCGCACGCTTTTTGCCAATCCCGGGGCAAGGCGTCTGTCGATCAATGTCGCGGCCTATGATGCGGTGAAACATGGGGCCGAGCCCCTGATGGCCGATGCCAAAGTGGCGCTCGCGGCGCTTACGGCAGGGCTTGGGGAGTATCGCGCCGGGGAGGCCGACCAGAGCGCGCGCGAGGATTGGCTGCGCGCTGTGACGCATCATTGCCGCGACCGCAGCGACGAGCGGGCGACAGGCGAACGCCCTCTTGATGCCGAAGTCATCGGTGCGGTCCAGCGCGCCGCCCCCGAAAGCATCGTGATGTGCGCCGCCGGCACCATGCCCGGCGCGCTCAAGCTGCTCTGGCAGCCAATGCAGGGCGGCTATCACATGGAATATGGCTATAGCTGCATGGGCTACGAGATCGCAGGCGGCATGGGGCTCAAACTTGCCAATCCTGACCGCGAGGTGATCTGCTTTGTGGGCGACGGCTCCTATATGATGGCCAATTCGGAACTGGCCACAGCGGTGATGCGGCGTATCCCCTTCACCGTGGTGCTGACCGACAATGCGGGCTATGGCTGTATCAACCGCCTGCAGACGCTGGGCTGCGGCGGCAATCCGTTCAACAATATGTATGTCGATTGCACCATCGAGGCCCAGCCGCGGATTGATTATGCGGCTCATGCGGCATCCATGGGCGCATATGCGGTGAAGGCGAAAGATATCAAGGACCTGGAGGCGCAGCTGGTACTGGCCCGCACCCGCGATCTCCCGACCGTGATCGTGATCGAGACCACGGCAAAAGACTTCCCCGGCACCGGTATCGAGACCACGGCCGGCGAGGCCGGGCAGTTCTGGGATGTCGCCATTCCCGCCACGGGCCACGCCCCCAACCGTGCCGCCGCCTATCAGCGTTACATCGACAACATCACCCGACAGCAGACCGTCAACTGACATGCGCGCCGGAGGGCCCCCGCAGGGGGGCTCCGACGCCGCGTGCAGGGGGCTCGATGCCCCCAATCGCGGCCCGCAACCGTAAAAGGAGAGTTCCATGATCAAATTCGGCACCAACCCCATCGCATGGGCCAATGATGACGACCAGTCCATCGGTGCGGATATTCCCACCGCCCGCATCCTCGAAGAGGCGGGCCGTCTGATCGGCTTCGACGGGATCGAGAACGGCCACCGCTGGCCGCAGGACGACCCCGAAGCCCTGCGCAGTCTGCTGGCGCAATACGGGCTCGTTTTCATCTCGGGCTGGTATTCCACCGAACTCCTGACCCGCTCGGTGGAAGAGGAAATCGCAGCCGTTCAGGGGCATCTGGCCAAACTCAAACACAATGGCTGCAAGGTCTGCATCGTGTGCGAATGCTCCAATACCGTCCACGGACAGCCTCTGACACCCGTCAATGACCGCCCCGTGCTGAACGCCGTCGAAATGGCCGGGTTCGGTGCCAAGATGGAAGCTTTTGCGGCCTATCTGGCGGGCGAGGGCGTGACGCTGGCCTACCATCACCATATGGGCTCCGTTGTGGAAAGCCCCGCAGATATCGATGCTTTCATGGCCGCCACTGGTCCCGCAACCCATCTGCTGTTCGATGCGGGCCATTGCGCCTTCGGCGGTGGCGATCCGGCACTGGTGCTGGCCCGCCATATCAAGCGCGTCGCGCATTTCCATGCCAAGAATATCCGCCCCGAGATCACGGCCAAGGTGCGTGCTGAAAACCTCTCCTTCCTGCAAGGCGTGCGGGCGGGGGCGTTCACCGTACCCGGCGATCAGGAGGGCGCGGTCGATTTCGCGCCGCTTCTGCGGATCCTCCGGCAGAACGGCTATGACGGCTGGATCGTGATCGAGGCAGAGCAAGACCCCCATGAACGCAATCCGCTCCTGTATCAAACCCTCGGGTTGCATACGCTCAAACGGATCGCGAAAGAGGTCGGATTCGATCTTGTCCCGTCCCCGCACCCCGAGACCGTCGGGGCCTGAGCCTGCGATTTCATGCCTGTTGGAGACCCTAGGATGACACAGCCTTTCCAGCTTGCCGCCTGCGCCGAGATGCTCTGGCGCGACAAACCCATCGAATGGCGCGCCGCGCGCCTGACCGAGCAAGGTCTCGGCGTGGGGCTTTGGAACTGGCCCGATCACGATCTGGCCAAGCTCGAAGCGGTGGGGGCCGATTATACGATCATGAACGGCTATCTCGAAGGACGGCTGGCCGATGCGGAGGGGGCGGATCTGCTCCTCGCCTCGGCCCGCGAGACGATCAAGGTGGGCAAGCGGCTTGGCGTGCGTCGGCTCAATCTGCACGGCACCGGTCTGGGCGAGGGCGGTTTGCCGATCTGGCGGCACGAGACGGTCACGGGGCCGATGTGGCTGAAAGCTCGCGACACGCTCGAGCGGATCTGCGATCTGGCCGCCGAGGAGGGCGTGGTCTTTACCTTGGAAAATCTCAACCAAATGGACCATCCGGGCTGTCCTTTCGGGGCGACGGGGGATGTTCTGGCGCTTGTGTCTTCGATTGACCGCCCCGAGCTGCGGATGAATCTCGACCTCTATCATACGCAGATCGGGGAGGGGGATCTGCTGCGCTGGTGCGAGAAATCCCTGCCTTGGATCGGCGAGCTGCAGGTGGCCGACACGCCCGGTCGTTGCGAGCCGGGCACTGGCGAGATCAATTATCCGGTCATCGCCCGTGGTTTGCAGGCGATGGGCTATCATGGGCCTGTCGGGCTGGAGGCATGGGCGCAGGGGGATAGCGATGCAGCCGTCGCGGCCTTCGTCGCGGCCTTCACCCTCTAGGGCACGGCCCCACCGCCTTTACACGCCCTGCTGTCCGGCCCTGTCCCGTCGGGGGCAGGGCATCGCGACAAAAAGCATCACTCCAGCAGAATCTATCAACTGGCGCGCAGATACGGTATAAACGGCTTTGTTTTGTCGTTTAGACTGGTCGCGACCTATTGATGAGGAAGGGTGCATGAGCCGCAATACCACGATTGGTCCGTGTTCCGAAACGATGCCTCAGGCGGCAAGAACGCGGTATATTGATTTCATGGCGCATCAACATGTGGCCGACGAGAATTCCATTCAGATCGATAGCTATAAAGCCGATATCATCACGCTGACCCCCGCGCACCGGCAGGCGCTGCACGAACTGACGGTCTCGGTGTTCTGGCCCCATCGCGCGCGGGATCTGGATGTGTTTCTGGCGCTCGGGCGGGGCTATCTGGCGATAGACGGGATCGGGCGCCCCTTGGGGTCGGCGATGTATTTTCCGGTGGGCGAGGATTACGCCATGTTCGGGATGATGATCACCACACCGCGTCTGCAAAGCTACGGGGCAGGCGCGCGCCTCTTGCGGCGGATCATGC
The DNA here is from genome assembly GCF_037949285.1 of Thioclava sp. GXIMD4216. Classification (NCBI taxonomy): domain Bacteria; kingdom Pseudomonadati; phylum Pseudomonadota; class Alphaproteobacteria; order Rhodobacterales; family Paracoccaceae; genus Thioclava; species Thioclava sp. GXIMD4216. The sequence continues at coordinate 429,460 of NZ_CP149927.1, read as the reverse complement.
GCGATTGTGAAGGCCGCGACTTGCGGCTGTCTGCCACCCGTGCAGCCTACCGTCTTTATGAATATGCCGGTTTCGTGCCGGTGGGCACGATCTGGCAGCATCAGGGTATCGTGCGGCCCATGCGGCCGCCCACCGCTGTGCCGGGGCTGGAGGTGCGCCCGCTGGAGCCTGCCGATCTGGCGCAGATCCACGCGCTTGACAGCCATGCCTACGGGGCCGATCGTCATGCGATGCTGGAGATGTTCGTGAGGCTTTCCGACGGGATGGTGGCCCTGCGAGAGGGTCGGGTGGTGGGCTATGCGCTCAAACGCGACTTCGGAAAGGGCGTGGTAATCGGGCCGCTTGTGGCCGAAAATGACCGCATCGCCATGCAGCTGGCAACTCCGTTCCTACAAGCGCTGGAGGGCCAGTTCGCCCGTCTGGATACGCCGGTTGAAAGCGAGCAATTCGCGGCCTTTCTGGCATCGGCGGGTCTTGGGGTCTTCGATACCGTCACCGAAATGCGCAATGGCGTGATGCGGCGCCCGCAGGACGGGCTACAGATCTACGGGCTTTCGGCGCATTCTCTGGGATGATCCGGGTTTTGGGATGAGCCGGGCTTTGGGATGATCCGCCCTGATAGCCCCCCCGCGGGGCGTCCGGCAGGCCACCGGCGCCATCGTAACAGAAAACGCCCCGCGAGGGAAAACCTGCGGGGCGCCAGTTGGGATGTGCGTCAGAGCCCGCTCAGGCTTTCTGCGCCAGATGCGCGGCAATCGCTGCGATATGCTCGGAGCCGATCCCGCAGCATCCGCCCACCATCGTGGCCCCTGCCGCGATCCACTGATCGACCCATTGCAGATAGCCCGCCGGCGTCAGATCCTTGCGGACCTGCGAGAGCACTTCATTGGCGGCCCCGTCATCATCTTGCGATTCAAAGGCATTGGCATAGATGCCGATCGGCAGTTGTGCGTCGCCAAAGGCGGCACGGGCGGCCTTGATGGCGGGTTCCATGACTTCGGGCATGGAGCAGTTGAACAGCAGCGCCTCGGCCCCCAGTTCCTGCGCCAGACGGGCAGCCTCCGCGACACTCTCACCGCTGCGCAGGGCCGGAGGCTGGTCCAGTGCCCCTTCGCTGTCATGCAGGGTGAAGGACAGCCAGACCGGCTTGCCGCTGGATTTGGCGGCGGCGACGGCACAGCGGGCCTCGGCAAGGCTGCTAAGCGTTTCGGCCACCCACAGATCGACCTTGTCCTGCATCGCGCCGACCAGCATGTCGAGGATCGGGCGGGCGATGGCCGCGTCGAAAGCTTCGGGCATATAGGAGCCGCAGGGCGGCGGCAGGCTGCCTGCCACGCGCGCGCCCGGGAATTTGTCGGCGGCGGCGCGGGCCAGACGGGCGGCATCGGTTGCCAGAGCGGCCCCATCGCGGGCAAAGCGCTCTTCGCCCAGATGGAAAGGCACGACGGCATAGCTATTGGTGGTGATAACCTGCGCACCGGCTTTCAGGAAGGCCTCATGCGCGACCTGCACGATCTCGGGGGTTTCGATCAGCGCGACCGCCGACCATTCGGGTTGGCGCAGTTCGGCCCCCCAATGTTGCAATTCGCGGCTCATGCCGCCGTCGAGGAGAGTGATGGTGGTCATTGAAAGGGTCCTCCAATCGCGCTTATCGCGCAGGGCTTAGGAAATCGGCGGCCAACCGGCTGAGGGCTCTTGCCGAAAGCGTGATGGCGCTTTCATCGGGTTGGTAATCCGAATTGTGCAGGCGGTCATCCCGACCGGGCTGGCCCGAGCCGACATGGAATTGCAGCGCGGGCAGACGTTCGGAGAAATAGGAAAAATCCTCGGCTCCGAAATCGGTGCCCGTCTGCGTATGGGGAGCGGTGCCGAAATGCGCGCTCAGGCTGGTCAGGGCACGGTCGACCAGCGTTTTGTCATTTTGCAACGCAGGCGCACCGCGCAGATAGGTGACCTCGGCCCGGACCCCGAGCGCACGGGCGGTATCGGTGCAGATCTGGCGGAAGCGTTCCTCGGCCATGTCGCGGGTCTGTGCCGAGCGGCAACGGATCGTGCCTTTGAAGCTACAGCTATCGGGGATGATATTTTCGGTGAACCCGCCCGCGATCTGGCCGATGGTCAGCACCATCGGGTCGGCGGGGTCCATCCGGCGCGACACGATGGTCTGCAACTGTGTGATGATATGCGCGCAGGCCACGATCGGGTCCAGCGCAAGATGTGGCCGCGCGGCATGGCCCGAAGACCCGAGAACCGTCACGCAGAATTCATCGCTCGAGGCGGTGCTGGCGCCGTGGATCAGGCGCAGCTCTCCTGCGGGGAGTTCCGGCTGGTTGTGGAAGGCGATGGCCATATCGGCGCCCTCCGCAGCCCCGTCTGCGATCATCGCGGCGGCACCGCTTTCAACGGTTTCCTCGGCAGGCTGGAACACCAGTCGCACCCGTCCGGCAAGCTCTTGTGTCAGATCTCTGAGCACATAGGCCGCCCCCAGCAGGGCCGATGTGTGGATATCATGCCCGCAGGCATGCATCGCGCCCTGTATCTGCGAGGCGAAGGGCAGATCCGTGCGCTCCTCGATGGGCAGGGCATCCATATCGGCGCGCAGGATCAGGCAGGGGCCGGGCAGGGCCCCCGTGATTTCGGCAATCACGCCGGTGCGTCCGATACCGGTGGTGACCTCAAGCCCCATCTGCCGCAATTCATGCGCGACCAGATCCGCCGTCCGCTGCGTTTCAAAGCCGATTTCCGGATGGGCGTGGATGTCGCGGCGCAGCGCGACCAGATGCGGGGCGATCTCGGCCACCTTGTCATCGATCCGGCGCGTCAGATCGTTGATGCCCGTCTCGCTTGGGGGGAAGTGGGTCATGCTACACTCGCAGAGGCGTTGGGAGTTTCTCCTTGGCATCAATTATACGATTGTGCAACAAAAAGCCGAAACAGTCCGCACAGAAGGAACATGACAATGCCCGAGACGGTCATTCACGGCGTCTATCTGAGCCAGACTCTGGACCTTGAGGCGCTGTATGGCGCGGCCTTGCATGCGCAAGGTGCCGATGTCGTGCTCTGCCGCCCCGAGGAGGTGACCGATCCGTCCGCGATCCGCTTCGCGATCTGCTGGCTGCCCGAAGACACGGCCTTTGCGCCCTATCCGAACCTGCATCTGGCGATGTCGATCGGGGCGGGGGTGGATGCGCTTCTGACGCATCCGGGGCTTGAGGGGCAAGGCCCGCGCCCGCCCGTGCAGATCGCGCGGGTGCGCGACCCGCATCAGGCCGATCTCATGGCCGGTTTCGCGGCCCATGAGGTGCTGCATCACGAACGGTCCTTTGGCGCGCTGGCCGCGCAGGCGCAGGCGCGGTGCTGGGCCCCGCTGCCCTTGCGGGCACCTGCGGCGTCTGTTGTGGCGGTGCTGGGGCATGGCACGATGGGGCGAGCCGTGGCGCGCGCGATGCGGGCCTTGGGGTTCAGGGTGCGGGTGGCCTGCCGGTCCTTGCCCGAGACCGCGGCCCGCATCGAAGGGGTGGAATACTGTTTTGGCCCCGAGGCCATGCGGGAGGCCGCACAGGAGGCGCGCTATCTGGTCAATGTGCTGCCCTTGACCCCCGCCACCGAGAATGTGCTGCAGGGCGCGCTTTTCGCCTGTCTGGCGCAGGGGGCCTATCTGGTGCAGATCGGTCGGGGCGAACATCTGGTCGAGGCCGATTTGCTGGCCGCCTTGGAGTCGGGGCAGCTGGCGGGGGCGACGCTGGATGTGTTCCGCACCGAACCGCTGCCGCAAGATCATCCGTTCTGGACACATCCGCGGCTGCGGATCACGCCGCATGTGGCCAGTGACTCTTTGCCAGACGTCGTGGCCGAGCAGGTCGTGCAGACCGCAAGAGAGCTGCGGGACGGGGCGGCACTGACCTATCTGGTCGATCGCCTGCGCGGCTACTAAGCCCGCTTCGCCAACCATCCTTTGTCAAGCGCCATAGGAAACGGGCCCGGAAGGGCCCGTTGCAAGAGGTCTGTGCAAGCAGATCCGGTACGCGCCGGATTAGCGGCTTTCTTCCAGCACGGCTTTCTGCGCACTGGCGGCCACGGCGGTATAGGTGCCGTTGGCATCGGGGGCTGCGGCTGTCTCGCCCGTGCCCGGCTGACGCACGGGACGGTGATTGAGCCGCGCGGCCACAAGGCTGAACAGCACCCATCCCGCAAAGGTCACCAGACCACCATACATCATTGCCTGCGTGCCCGTGGCATAAAGCGCATAAAGGCTGTAGAGGGCGGCGATGATGGCCACGATATTGGTAGTCCGCGCCGCAGAATCCGGCACTTTCTCGGCATGCTGCAACGAGCTGAGTGCCGACATCGACAGGATATAGGGGATCAGGTTGGTCATCACCGCCAGATTGACCAGCAAGGAGAACTGTGTGTTCAGCGTGGGGCTGATGGTCATCAGCGACAGTGCCGTTTGCGCCAGCGTGATCACGCAGATCCCGACGATCGGCGCGCCGGATTGGGTGACTTTGGCGAAGAAGGGCAGGAAATAGCCCGTAACAGCCGAAGACCGCGCCACCTCGGCAATGGTGAACTGCCAGCCCAGCAGCGAACCGAAGCACGAGATCACCATCAGGCCGATCACGATCTTGCCCACGGTCGGGTCCATGATCTGGGCGAAAACCAGACCGAAAGGCGCATTCGAGGCCGCAAGCTGGTCAATCGGCACGATCCCCGCGATCACGCTGGTCGAGGCAATATACAGCAACGCCGTGATGCCGGTCGCGATCAGCACGGCAAGGGGGATATTGCGTTTGGGGTTTTCCACCGCATCGCCGTTGGCGCTGGCCGATTCCAGCCCCAGAAACGCCCAGAGCGTGACCGAGATCGAGGCGCTCAACGCCTGGAAGGTCGGCATGTCATGGGGGTTCCATGCCGCGACATAGCGGCTGGGGTCAAACCAGAACCAGCCCAGAAGGGCGATACCCGCCACCGGCAGGATCACGCCCCAGACGGTAAAGGTGCCCAGCTTCCCCGTGATCTTCGGGCCGCCGAAATTGAGCACCGAAGCCAGCCACAGGCAGCCGATGGTCAGCAATCCCGTCATCAGCGGTGAAAGTTCCACCCCGAGGAACGAGGCCCCATAGCCCACCGTCGTGACCGCAATCGCCACATTGGCGATAACCAGCGACACGAAATAGGTATAGTTGGTCATGAAGTTGCCGGACCGGCCATGCGCATATTCGGCATAGCCGCCCATCCCGCCTTGGTGGTTGGAATAGGTGCCCGCCCGTGCGAACGCATAGGCCAGAAGCATGGCACCGATGGCGGTGACAATCCATGACAGGACCGAGATATTGCCCACCTGCGCAAGGTTCGCAGGCAGCAAGATGATGCCGGAGCCCATCATGTTCACCACCGTGATCGTGGTTAACGAGACAAGGCCCATCCGGTTTTCTTGTTTATGTGCCATTACGGGGTTCCTTAATTTTTAAGCACGTAACCATAGGCGCGGATGTATCCATCGGCCTCGGTTTTCAGGTGGACGCCCTGCAATTCGGGCGCGAAACCGGGCAATTTGTTGATGCCTTCCTCAAGGGTCAGGAAGTAATCGCGCGTCAGGTCGGTCCAGGCTTCGCCGGGGACGACACACAGGATGCCCGGCGGATAGGGCAGCGCCCCTTCGGCACAGATGCGGCCCGAAATCTCGCTCAGCGGCACCAGATCCACATTGCCGCGCTGGAAGTCCCAGTTTGCCTCATGGGCAGGGCGGCGCACCGGCGGGAAATTCGGCTCGCGGAACATGTCCTTCTGCATCTGCTTGACGTTCTTGGCCTTGTAGAAATCATGCATTTCCTGACAGAGCTGCCGGATCGTGTAGCCGCGATAGCGGGCCGCATGCTCGGTATAGATCCCGGGCAGAACACGCGCCAAGGGCTGGTCCTGCTGTACGGCCTCTTCAAAGCGGATCAGCGTGGCCACCAGATTCTGCATCTTGGTGATCAGCTCGGCAGGCGTCATCAGGAACAGGATCGAGTTGAGATCGGCCTTCTCGTTGATGATATGGTTGTCGCGCAGGAAATTCGCCAGAATATTCGCGGGAATACCGAAATCCTCGTAATCGAAGCTTTCGACCTTCAGCCCCGGTGTGGTCAGCAGAAGCTTGTTCGGGTCAACGAAATACTGCCCCTTCTTGTAGCCCTCGAACCCATGCCAGTCGTCTTCGGGATCGAAGGCGAAATAGGCGCGGTCGTTCATGATTTCTTCGGTCGGGGCATCTTCCCACAGCCGCCCATAGACCTTCTTGGGCACGAAAGGACGGATCATCGAACATTGGCGCAGGATCATCTTGCGCGCCTCGATGCCGACCCGCAGCGCATTGGCCCAAAGCCGTTTGCCGCCGCCATCGGCATGCATCTTCGCGTTCACCTCCAGCGCCGCGAACATCGGATAGAACGGGCTGGTCGAATAATGCATCATGTAGGAATTGTTGAAGCGGTCGCCATTGATATAGCGCGGCTCCGAGGCGATATGCGCGTCCTTTTTGTGGATCTGCGAGGCCTGCGAGAACCCGGCCTGCTGTTTATGCACGCTCTGGGTGACGATGATGCCGGGATCCTCGGGTTTGAGATCGAGAAGCAGCGGCGAGCAATCCGACATGATCGGAATGAACTGCTCGTAGCCGACCCAGGCGCTGTCAAACAGGATATAGTCGCACAGCTTGCCGATACGGTCGATGACCTGACGCGCGTTGTAGATGGTGCCGTCATAGGTGCCAAGCTGGATCACGGCCAGCCGGATCGGGCGCTCGGCCTTGGCCCGCTCGGGGTCGATCCGTGCGATCCGCTCGCGGATATAGCTTTCCTCGAAGCAGTGCTCGTCGATCCCGCCGATCAGCCCGTAGGCATTGCGCGCGGTTTCCAGATAGATCGGCGTCGCCTGCGACAGGAAGAGCGCGCCGTGATGGACCGACTTGTGGTTGTTGCGGTCAAACAGCACCAGATCCCCGGGGGTCAGGATGGCGTTCAATGCGATCTTGTTCGAGGTCGAAGTGCCGTTGAGCACCAGATAGCTGTAATCCGAATTGAACACACGGGCGGCGTGCATTTCGGCCTGTTTGGGCAGCCCCTCATGGATCAGCAGATCGCCCATCTTCACATCGGCATTGCACAGGTCCGTGCGGAACAGGTTCTCGCCATAGAATTCATAGAAGCGGCGGCCTGCGGGGTGGCGCTGGAAAAACTGTCCGCCCTGATGGCCGGGGCAGTCGAACTGCGCATAGCCTTCCCGCTCGTATTGGGTGAGTTCGCGGAAGAAGGGCGGCAGAACATCATGGTCGAATTTGGCTGCCGCCACTTCGACCATACGTCCGAAATACTCGACATTGTTTTCTTCGCGCGCCAGAACGCCGGTCAGCCCTTTCAGGCCGGGCGTGGTATTCGGGTCTTCGTCCGAGACGGCAAAAACCGGAATATTGAAGCCCAGTGCCTGAACATGGTCGAGAAGACCGGCATCAATATCCGCTTCGGAAAGAACCACCGCCGATACATCGGTAAAATTGGTGCTTTTTACGGAAACTGTTGCACGGTCTGTGCGAAGATACTCTTCGATCTCGGGGCTGAACGCAATCTTTCCAACAGGAATGGACACGGATCTTTCCTCCTAATTCAACACTTAAATAATAGTGCTCACAATGAGCTACATTCCTTCCATGACATGGGTCAATTTATTGATAAATAACGGATACGTGATTTATATCGCAAAAATCCCTTTTGCGGTCCATTTCGGGTTCCCTGTAGTTTTGCCCGTTTCTGCCCATAAAATAAGCAGAAAACCCGCGTCGCGCCGGTGGATTGATCAGTAAATTAAAAGAGTTAGCGGATATATGTCGATGCTATTTCCTGATTGTATTTATCAGGAACTAGGGCTTTGGAACGTCCATCCGGTGGGCCGTTCGGGCGCTTTTGGGGGGTGACCTGCGTCAGAGTGTCGCAGGTGATGCAGCGCGGCCCGCTGGCCGACAGGGGGCGCCAGCCGGGCTCGGCGATCGGGCGCGGCATGTCGGAATTGTGGAACAGGCGTCAGAGGCCGGGCGGATGTCCGGTCCGGCCAAGCGCCTTGGCCGCGGCAAGGAAGTGGTTGAGAAAGACCGGCCGTTTGACGGGCAGGCTGTCGCGCAGCACGGCCTGCGTATACCCGTAGACCAGCCCTTGTCGGCGACTTTGCAGCAGACGGGTCAACAGTGCCTTCTGGTACAGCGGCAACCGGCGGCGGGCGCGCAGATGGTGATAGACCTGCGCCTCGGTCAGGTCTTCGGCCACAAGGCCGCACACGATCGGTTTCAATACCGACATCTTGGTCAGCATGGTGGCCATATTATGGCCCAGATGGCGGCAGCGGATGGGGTGGATATTGGGGCCACGGAACAGCGCCGCATGCACGGCATCCTCACGCTCGAACGGGTCATGGAACAGCCAGACCGCCTTGGCGCAGGCCACCTGATCGGGTGCATAGCCGTAACGCCCGCTGAAATCCCGCCGCCACGCGCCTCTGAAGCGCTTCTCCCAGCCGCCGGTGATGTCGCGATCTAGCGTGGCCTGTGGCGAGAGCGCGATGACGATGGACCCCGGCACGGCAGAGGAAAAGGCGCAGGCGGCATAGCCTGCCATGGATGTGCCGTAAAACACCACCTTGCGGAATCTTGCGAAAAACCCGCTGTCGCGCAGCTCGTCGAAAAAGTCCAGCACCGCTTGCGCGCGATACCATGTCCAGCCATGCGCGCCGATCCCCAAGGCCGACCAGCCCTGCGCGGCAATGAACTTGACGCCCCAAGGCATACGGTCCTCGGGATGCTGGCGGGCATCATCGAGATTGTCGAAGGTCACCACCAATATGTCCCCACCTTCGACGAAAAGCGCCTTATGTTCGGCATCGAGCTGGCGGAAAAACCCCTGATCGGCACCGATGTTATTCATGGCGGACGCCCATGCGTCTTTGGGCTGCGGGGATGTCATGATGTGGTCTCCGGATCGGCGGCAACGCGAAAACTGATATGGCCTGTGGAACTGTCGGGGGTGGTTCGGGTGCGCGAATGGGTGAAATACCGCTCGCAATAGGAGGCGTGGCACAGATGCGAGCCGCCCCGTATGACACGCTCCTCGCCGCTGGCTGGCCCCTTCGGATCAAGCAGCGGTGGCATCTGCGCATGGGGCAACGGGCCGAACCAGTCGGCGCACCAGTCCCATGCATTGCCCGTCATATCATAAAGCCCGAAACCATTGGGAGGATATTGCCCGACAGGGGCCAGACCGGCAAAGCCGTCCTCGGCCCTGTCTTCGGTGGGAAAGTGACCTTGCCAGACATTATGCCCGTACCGTCCTTCGCGCAGCGCGTCCTCTCCCCAAGGGTAGGCCTTGCGGGCCAGACCACCGCGCGCGGCGCATTCCCATTCGGCCTCGAAGGGCAGGCGCAGGCCGGTGAACTGGCAAAAAGCCTGCGCATCCTCCCATGCGACATGCACCACCGGATGATCGGGACGGTCGCGCCAGTCCGAACCGGGCCCCTGTGGTGCCGCCCAGAACGCGCCCGGCACCGCGCGCCACCACGGAGCCTCTGCGGGGCCCTTGAACGGCGCGCCCTGTTCGGTGGCATACAGGTGGAAGACAAAGGACCAGCCCTCGCGCTCGGCCACTGTGACATAGCCACTCTCCGCGATGAAACGGGCGAAGTGCCGGTTGGTGACCTGCCGTGCGGCAAGGCGGAATGGCGACACCCGCACCTGTCGGGCAGGGCCGGAGAGGTCGGCGGCATATCGCGGGCTATTGGTGCCCATCTCGAACAGCCCGCCCGCAATCTCGCAGAGATCTTGCATCAGACTGGCGCGGAACGCGGCGGAGGCGTGCGGGGCCAGCGTGGCGGCGCGATGGCCGGTATGGCGGGTCAGTCCCGAACAGCAGCCGCTCATTTCGGGGCCCGTTCTATCCAGGGCTGTTCTATCCGGCGCTGTGCCAGAGCCGCGCGCTTGCGCGGCGGCAGGGCCTCCAGCGCGGCCTGTCGCGCCTTGACGAAAACGGGGCCTTTCTTCTCGCGCATGACCGCATCCGACCATGCCACGACCTTCGCGTGTTTTCCGGCCTTCTGCAGGCTTTGCAGCACAAGCTTCTTATAGGTCAAAGAGCTGTGCCGCGCGCGCAAAAGCCGCGCGATCCCGAGGCGGTCGGCATGTCCTTCGATGCAGGCCGAGACGATGGGCTTCAAAATTCCCATATCGCGCCAGACCGACAGCATCCCATGCCCCATAAAGGGGCATTTGACCTTTTCGACCTGCGGCCCGCGGAAAAGCGCGACATGGGCCGCATCGGCGGCGATGCGGCTGTCATAGAACATCCAGACCTTTTCTGCCGCACCGATCATATCCGGCGCAAAACCGTAAGGGCCCGAAAAATCATTGCGCCAAGCGGGACGGAAGCGCCGCTCCCAGGAGGCTTCACTGCGTGACAGGGTCGATTGCGGATTGATGGCCAGCACGGTTGCGCCGGGCGCTGCGGCGGAAAAGGTACAGGCGGCATAGCCGCCCATCGAGGTGCCGTAAAAGACCACCCGCCGGAACAGGGCAAAGAACCCGTCCTTTTTGAGCCGTTCGAAAAACGCCCAGACTGCGGGGTCGCGATACCATGTCGCGCCATGTGCCATCAGCCCCAAAGACGACCACCCCTGCGCCGAGATGAAATCCACCGCCCAAGGCAGGCGGTCCGTCTTCTGGCGCGTATCGTCGAGATTGTCGAACACGACGACCAGCGTATCGGCTTTCGGGCCGGTGGCGGGAATATAGATCGCCTTATGCAGGGGGCCTATATCCTCGAAAAAGCCGCTCTGCTCGGCCTGCGCCAATAGCGTTTGCCGCCATGCCTCGGCGCGGGCGGCTTTGTCGTTCTTGGCATCCATCGGGCTCTGTCCGCTGCTAGAAAGTCGCAATCACAGTATAAGCGTCAAGTTTTAACTTGGTAAATCTTGGAACCGAAGAAAAACTGTCGCTAGAATGCGCAAAACCGCTATTCATGACCGTTTCTTATAGAGCATCCAATGTCTGATACTGATTCCGAAGACCTCGCCGAGGATCATGCGCGCCTGCCCGAAAAACAGGCACCCGAAGAGATCCTGCCGGCATGGTATCGCGAAATCTATCCGGCGGGCGGTTGCGACGGTTTTTATGAGAAAATCGGAGATCATGCGCTGATCCATGTGGATCGTGGCCCCGAAACGCTGGTGGTGACTTTCGATAACCTGTCGGATGCGGGCTATAAGGGCTATGACATCCGCGCATGGGCCGAGAATTTCCTGCGTGACAGCAATGTCAGCCATCTGGGCGTCGTGGCACAGGGGCCGACATGGTTTCGGGATGCGGCGCTGATTGCGCGGATGGAGGCTTTGGCCGCGCGAGGGTTCTTCCGCCGCTTCGAGCGCGTGGTCATGGCGGGCACCTCTATGGGCGGCTTTGGCGCGCTGGCCTTTGCCGATCTGGCGCCGGGCTGTGATGTGCTGGCCTTCAGCCCGCAGACCACTCTGGCGGCTGGTCTTGTACCGTGGGAAACCCGCTTTGCCCCTGGTCGTGCGCAGGATTGGACGCTGCCGCGGTCGGATGCGGCGCGGACCCTTGCGGGCGTCAACCGCATCTGGCTGGTCTATGATCCGTTCCTCGCACCCGACCGCCACCAGGCGCTACGCCTGCCGCAAGACAGGGTAATCGCGCTGAAAGCCTTCGGGCAGGGGCATAAGACCGCGCTGGTCCTGCGCCGGATGGAGCAGTTGAAAGCGGTGATGGGCGCGGCGATTGACGGCACATTGACGCCTGCGCTGTTCTACCGGCTGACGCGGGGGCGCAAGGATCTGTATCTGTATCGCAAGGTGATGGAAGGGCATTTGTCCGATCGTGGCCATGCCGCCCGTATCCCCGCCTTCCAGCGCGCCTTCCGCCTTCGGGCGCAAAGGACGCGCCCTGCCGGTTCCGTTCCGGAAACATCCGCGCCCGAGGCGCAAAAGGAAATCGTTATGCCCGATGCTTCCCGTCCACTCCAGAATGGACCCGCCCGCAAACCCCGCACCTTGGGCAATGTCTGGCAGCTGATCGATGACGGGCAGAGCCTGCGCTACCTGTCCGACCAATATCGCGGGCAGGTGATGGGGTTCGAGGAGCGTCACGGGGTGACCTTGGCGCAGACGCCTGATGTGGCTTTGGGTATGGCCTGCGTGGGGGGCTCGGCGGGGGTGCCGCGCCCCTTGCCCGAGCGTTTTGATTACTATATCCGCGATGAGGCCCTGTCGCAGGATAGTGCGCCCTATGGCGCCACGGCGCAGGGCGTGGCCAGCCTGTCCTCGGCCCGCGCGCGCCATCATGCGCTGCGGAATGTGATTGCTCTGTCGCAGCCGCAGGCGGGGATCACGGCGGCGGAATCCCTGCCCGAAGCGGCGATCTACCAGAGGCTGTTCCAGCGTATCGCACAGGCGAAAGAGGCTCTGGCCCCCTGGGGGAAGTCGCTGTTTATCGACCGGATCTCGCTGGATCTTCTGGCGGGCGCGCCCGAGATGCTGGAACTGGAGGCTCAGTCCCATTATAGCGAGGTGATCCAATGGCTCAGGCCGCAGGTGGCAAGGGCTGCGGGGCACTCCAGCCTGCCGCATGTGAGCCTATGCCAGAAGGCTGGCAGCCGCACCGATGGCACCTCCGAGGTGATCCTGGCCGAGGGGCGGCTGGAGATCTATGAACCCGCCTTGGGGATCATCCTCGCCAGCCCCAGCTATATGCTGCGCCTGATGCCCGAGACGGTGGCCACGATCCTGCCCGAAGACCGGCTCTGGCTGGATGAAATGGAAGCCTGTGCCATCGAGACCGTGCAGAATGGTGGCAAATGGCACTGCCCCAGCCTGCGGCAGGTGCTGGTGGATGGCGCGCGGATATTTGCGGAATTTGCCACCCTCGGGCCGCTGGAATTTGACGAAACCCAGCCGCATCATGGCTTTACGCTCTCGGGCTGTGACAATGGCGCGCAGATCACCGCGATCGGGCTCGGGCCGCATCGCGCGGGCGGGCAGTTTGTGGTGCTGGATTGCGACCGCGCGCCGACAGGCCCCGCGCTGCATCTGGACTATGCCTTTGGCCAAAGCCTGCCGCCCGCAGGCGATGACCGCCCCGCCAATCGCGGCGCGCTGCGTGAGGTCTGGTCGCGCCCGAGCCTGCTGCAAGAGGGCCGCCATCTGCACCGCTATGCGTTATCCTCGCGGCTGCCGGTGATGCCCAGCGATCTGCAGGTGGCCCCATGAGCCGCCCCAATATTCTCTTCATCAGCCTTGATGACGCCTTCGCCTATTGGCGCTTTCGCGATGTCTTCGGTGTCAGGCTGCAGACCCCTAATCTGGACCGGATCTGCGCCCAAGGCACGGCCTTCCCTCAAGCCTATTGTCAGGTGCCGGTCTGCGGGCCGTCACGTGCCAGTTTCCTGTCGGGGCTGGCGCCGCATCAAACGGGTATCTTCGACAATTACAGCGAGATCTTCGAACTTCTGCGCCCCGACCAGATGTGGTCATATAGGTTGAAGGCGGCGGGCTATTATTGTGCGACCGCCGGCAAGCTGCATCACGGCTATATCCCGCGCCCGCCCGAAATCCACGAGGCGCTTTATTCGCATGAGGCCCATCCCTGCCTCTTCGGTCCGCGCTCCTCGGCGCCCTCCAAGGATTACGGCGGCGGCGGGCGTGGCATTGGCACCACCGACCCGCGCGATGACAGCCGCTACTATGACCATTTCTCCTCGCAGGATGCGGTGGAGTTTCTAACCAGCTACCAAGGCTCCGCGCCCTTCTACCGCGAGGCCGGTTTCCATAACCCCCATCCGCCCTTCAAGACGCCCGCGCGCTTCAAGGAGATGTATGACGAAGACGCTTTCACCATGCCCGAAGGCTGGGAGGCGCCCGATGATGAGTTTGCCAACCGCTCTTTCCCGCCCAATATGGACCTGCGCAAGGACCGCTTCTGGCGCAAGACGGTGCGCAATTACTTCTCGGCCTATAGCCATGCGGATTACCATATCGGGCGGGTCTGGGATGCGCTTCAGGCGTCTGGACATGCGGGCAATACCATTACCATCATCGGTGCCGATCACGGCTATCACATGGGCGACAAAGGGCGGTTCCGCAAATATACGCTGTGGGAAGAGGCCGCAGGGGTGCCGCTGATCATCCATGACCCGCGACAGGCGCCGCAAGTGGTGGAAGATCCTGTGGCGATGCTGGATGTGGGGCCTACGGTGCTGGATTACGCGGGGCTTGCGCCGATGCGCGGCTCGGCGGGGCGGTCTTTGCGCCCGCAGGTCGAGGGCGCGCAGGTAGAGGGCCGTGCCGTGCCCAGCTTCTGGTTTGGCTCGGCGGCGATTAGGCAGGGCGATCACCGCTATATCGCCTATCAGGACGGCAGCGACAGGCTGTATGACCTGCGGACGGACCCGTGGCAGATGACGGATCTGGCCGATGATCCGGCGCGTGTGCGCCTCCGCGAGACGCTGGAAGACACCTGCCGCGATTACGGGCTGAGCATGGGGGCAAGCGACGCGCCTGCGCTTTACACCTCCATCCCCGAGGGCGGCAAACCGCCCGCCACGCCGCCCACGAACGGGGTGATTTCCTTCGAGGCGCCGGACCCCGCGACCCCCGCCCATCCGGGATGGCGGCGTTATTTCATCCGCCCGCGAGCCGATATGGAGCTTACTCTGCCCGAGGCCTATCGCGAGCTATATTACGCGGGCGATATCGGGGATGGGGCCGAGACCCTGACGGTAAATTGTAACGACCTTGGCTGCCATCTGGATTTTGTTGGCGGGCATAAGCGCTTTCATCTGGTGGTGCGCGGCGGGCGCGGTGACGACCGGATCGAGACCGCGCATGAAACCCTGCATCTGACGCTTCTGGCAGGGCGCAACAGGGTCGAGGCGGGCTTCAACGATACCGAGATCCACGGCGGGTCGGGCCATGATGTGATCGACTGCCAGCGCGGCGGGAATGTTATTTATGGCGGCTCGGGCAGCCTTGAGGTCACCTGTGGCTCGGGCCATGACGTGATCCATACGGCGGCGGTGGCCACGCTGATCACGGGCGGCACAGGCCGTGCCGAGATCCACCTGAACGCGGGCCGCACCCATGTCACCCTGCCCGACGGCCAGACCCCCGAGCAGACGGTTTTTCATGTCAAACGGACCGGATTGCCGCAGCGCATCACGGGCTATGCGGGCGGGCGGATCGACCTGTCGGATTGGGCGGGGGGCTACCGGCTGCAGGCCGAGGGGCCGGATGTGCGGCTAAGCTCTGCCACCGAAAGCCTGCTGTTTGACGCCACCACGGTGGAGCTGGTGCAGGCAGGGATCGACCGCACCCCATAGGCCCGCGTGATAGGCCCCATCGCGCGTCTTGATTGGCGCGCGCGTGCGTCCCGTGCTTCCCTTATGGCAGCAGAACAGGATCGGGAGCGCGAGGATGGAACCACGACACGGGCAGGGCCTTATCGATCAGGAGCGGCTGTGGTCCGATCTGATGACGCTGGGGGCGATTGGCGGCACGCCCGCAGGCGGGTCGATGCGCGGCGCATTAAGCCCTGCCGACCGCGAGGGGCGGGCGCTGTTTTCCCATTGGGCGATTGAGGCGGGGCTGAGCCTGCGGGCCGACCGGATCGGCAATCTCTTCGCGCGGCGCGAGGGGCGCGATCCGCAGGCGGCCCCTGTGATGATCGGCAGTCATCTGGATACCCAACTGCCGGGTGGGCGCTTTGACGGGGTGTTGGGGGTGCTGGCAGGGCTTGCGGTCTGCCGCGCGCTGGATCGGGCCGGCATTGTCACCCGCCGTCCCATCGAGGTGGTGGATTGGACCAATGAGGAAGGCGCGCGTTTCCAGCCCGGGGTGATGGGGTCGGCCGTTTATACCGGTGCGCTGGATCTGGACGAGGCGCTGGCGCGTCAGGACCCGCAGGGGATCAGCGTTGCGCAGGCCCTCCACCAGACGGGCACGGCAGGCACGGCACCTGTACCGGGCCGTATACCGCACAGCTATCTGGAACTGCATATTGAACAGGGACCCGAGCTTGACACGCGGGGCAAGACCATCGGGATGGTCACGACCTCTTCGGCCATGTGCTCGGGCTATGCCACGATCCGCGGCGCCAATGGCCATACGCAGACGCTGGCCATGTCCAGACGGCGGAACGCCTTGGCGGGGGCGGCCCGTCTGGTGCTGGCCATCGAAGAGATCGGGGCGGGGCTTGAGCCTGCGGGGATGGTCAGTGCCTCGGTGCTGGAGAACTGGCCCAATAACCGCGTCAATATTCCCCATCTCAGCACGCTGTCATGGGCGGTCGTGGGCTTTGATCCGGCCCTGCGAAAGGCCGCCGTGGCCCGCATCGAGGCCGCCGCCGCCGACATCGCGCGCGAGACGGGGCTGGAGATCGAGATCGACCATCGCCATTACCGCGAGCCCTGCCACTTTGACGATGCCCTGATCGCGCGGGGGATGGCGCGGGCGGCGGCACGTGGATTACCGGCCATGACCCTGCCCACGCTGACCGCGCATGATGCGCTCAGCTTTACCGCGCTCTGCCCGACCGCGTTGATCTTCGTGCCCTGCAAGGACGGCGTCTCGCATAGCGAGGCCGAATGGTGCCGCCCCGAAGATGCGGCCAGAGGGGCCGAGATCTTGCTCGATCTTGCCTGCGAGGCGGCAGATGCCCCTTAAGCCCGTCGCAAGGCATTCCGAGGCGCCCGCTGCCTTATCCTTGGGCAAAGCCGTCTTTATGGCGGGCTTGCCTTCGGGTTGTGGGCGGTGTTCTCTTGACCGCAGGCACGGGCTGGGGCGCCTTTGATCTGTCTGGAAACCCTCCTCGGGGCGCGGGGAGGGTGCATAAAGGGGAACGGCATGAAGGATATCGGCTTTTCGCATCTGGACTGGAACCTGCTGCGCAGCTTCGTGACCATCGCGCAATCCTGCTCGATCACCGATGCGGCGCAGCGGTTGTGCCTGACGCAACCGGCGGTGTCGGGCTGCCTTAAGCGGCTGGAAGAACAGGTGGGCTACCGGCTGATCGAGCGCTCTTCGACCATGTTCGAACTGACCGAGGCCGGACGGCGGCTTCTGCACGAAGCGATCGATATTACGGCTGCGGTCTCGCGCCTGCCCGCCTCGCTGGGCGAGGCCGAGAAAGTGCTGACCGGCGAGGCCACGATCGTGCTGGCCTCGCATGTGGAAAGCCCCGAATTCGATGCCGCCCTTGCCTGTTTCCACCAGCGTCATCCGCAAGTCGGGCTGACCCTCAAGGTCGAAGCCTCGCGCGAGGGCTTGGCGATGGTGGCGGCCAAACGCGCCGATATGGCAGTCTGTGTGGTGGGCGATAGCAATCTGCAACTGGAGTATACGCTGCTCTTCCAAGAGCATTTCGGGCTTTACTGTGGCCCGAGCCATCCGCTGTTCGGGCGCGAGGATCTGTCGGTCAGCGACCTGAACGGCTTTGCCTCGGTGGGGTATCTGGCCGAAAGCAGCAACCGTGCGCTGCATGAGCTGACCGCTTTGCGCCAGCGCTGCGGGCTGAAGCCCGATCTGGTGGGCCGCTCGCATAATCTCGAAGAGATCAAGCGGATGATCATTGCCGGTTTCGGCATCGGTCCTTTGCCCGTGCATGTGGTCGAACGCGATTGTGCGGCCGGCAGGCTCTGGCGTCTGCCCCCCTTCGAGGGCACCCCGCAGGCGGGCGTCTATGTCGTGACCCAGCCCGCCGCATTGCGCACCCGCATTGCCGACGAGCTGCATCGTGTGTTTAGCGAACAGGTCGCCGCGCACCCGCCCGAAAGCCGCATTTACGGCGGCGCAGACGCCGCGCCGGAGCAGGGACGGGGCGCGCGCCCGCGCCCTCTGGCTGTATAGCGCAGACTGATAGGGTGGATCGGGCAATATAATTCGACAACGCCTGCCCCCCGTCGCAAGCTTTGTTTCGGGATGTGACCAGCGCTTTCCAAGGGCGATCCGGAAATATTCCTTCGGGTGTGCAGGCTGTCTTCGCCACAGCCGCCCCCGATATGACCCGATGATAAAGGCCGGATCACACGGCCGATCCAACAGGAAGGTCCAAACCATGATGTCTACAACTTCGCTCCGTCAGGGGGCGTTGGCGCTTTCGCTTTGTCTGGGCGCAACGACCGTATTCGCCCAAGAGAGCCCCGTCGAGGGCGGGCGCCTCGATCTTGTCGTCCAGCCCGAACCGCCGAGCCTGATGATCGGCATCACCACCAATGGCCCCAGCCTGCTGGTGGCGGGGTCGATCTACGAGGGCTTGCTGAAATATGACAGCAACCTCGAACCGATGCCCTCGCTGGCCGAAAGCTGGGAGGTCTCGGATGATGCGATGACCTATACCTTCCATCTGCGCAAGGGCGTGAAATTCTCCGATGGCGAGCCCTTCAGCGCCAAGGATGTGATGTTCACCTTCACCAAATTCCTGACCGAGACCAACCCGAAATGGCGCGAGGTGATGCGCCATGTCGAGACGCTGGAATCGCCCGATGACAATACGGTCGTCTTCAAGCTGAAAGCCCCCTATGGGCCGTTCATCCGCTCGTTCAGCTATACCGTTTCGCCGATCATTCCGGCCCATCTTTACGAGGGCACGGATTTCGCGAAAAACCCCAATAACGACAAGCCCGTGGGCACCGGTCCCTTCGAGCTGAAGGAATGGAAGAAGGGCGCCTATATCGATCTGGTGAAAAACCCCGATTACTGGGCCGAAGGCAAACCGCATCTGGACGAAGTCGTCTATCACGTCGTCCCCGATGCCGCCTCCCGCGCCACCGCCTTTGAAACCCGCACCGTCTCGGTGCTACCCGGCGGCTCGGTCGAAAACTTCGACATCCCGCGTCTGGCCAAGGAAGAGGGCGTCTGCGTCACCGAGAAGGGCTGGGAATATAACAGCCCGCTGTCCTTCCTGTGGCTGAACAACCGCACCGCCCCGATGGATAATGTGAAGTTCCGTCAGGCGGTGATGTATGCGCTGAACCGCCCGCTGATGCAGAAGGTCGTCTGGAACGGCTACGGCAAGGTGGCGACCGGTCCGATCACCTCGACCATCCCCTTCTATGATGATGTCGAGCCGAAATATGACTACGACCCGAAGAAGGCCAAAGAGCTTCTGAAGGACGTCGGCTATGACGGTCACCCGCTGCGCCTGCTGCCGCTGCCCTATGGCGAGACGTGGCAACGCTGGGCCGAGGTGGTCAAGCAGAACCTTGCTGCCGTGGGCATTCCGGTCGAGATCGAATCCACCGATGTGGCGGGCTGGAACCAGAAGACCGCGCAATGGGATTATGACATCGCCTTCACCTATCTCTACCAGAACGGCGATCCGGCCCTTGGTGTGGCGCGGAACTATATCTCCAGCCAGATCGTGAAGGGCAATCCCTTCGCCAATGTCGAGGGCTATTCCAACCCCGAGATCGACAAGATGTTCGACGAGGCGGCTGTTGCCGCAACCGATGCCGAACGTCAGGCGCTATACACCAAGATCCAGACCCAGCTGCAGGAAGATGTGCCGGTGGCATGGCTGCAGGAACTCAGCTTCCCCGCGCTTTACGACTGCAAGGTGCATGATCTGATCAGCACTGCAAACGGGATCGGTAACTCGCTGGGCGAGGCCTGGATCGAGAAGTAATCCCTATGTCCCGCCGCGATTTGTCTGGGCGCGATGCGCGTGCCCGGACCTTCCCCGACCAAAACGAGCCCCTCTCATGCTACGTTTCCTGATCGGGCGCGTGGTGAAGATCGTGATTATCCTCTTCGCCATTACCGTCCTGAATTTCTGTCTGATCCATATGGCCCCCGGCGATCCCGCGCTGGTGATGGCGGGCGAGGCCGGTGACGCCGACCCGCAGTTCATCGAAGACCTGCGCCGCCAGTTCGGGCTGGACCAGCCGTTCTATATCCAGCTCTGGACCTATCTGTCGCATTTCGCGCAGGGCGATCTGGGCTATTCCTACCGCCAGCAGGCCCCTGTTCTGTCGCTGATCCTGGAGCGCCTTCCGGCCACGCTGATCCTGTCGATCTCGGCCTTTGTGATCTCGCTTGGCTTGGGTGTTCTGGCCGGTGTCGTGGCCGCTGCCCGTCAGGGCCGCTGGTCCGATAGCCTGATCTCGACCGTCGCGCTTCTGTTCTATGCCACGCCGCTGTTCTGGATGGCGCTGATGGCGGTCTTGCTGTTTTCCGTGACCTTCGGCTGGTTTCCGGCCTTCGGCTATGAAACCGCCGCCTCCAGCTATACGGGCCTTGCCCGCGCGTGGGATATCGCCCGGCATCTGGTGCTGCCTGCGGTGACGCTGGGGCTGTTCTTCATGGCCACCTATGTGCGCATCACCCGCGCCTCCATGCTGGAGGTCAACCGGCTGGACTTTGTGAAAACCGCCCGCGCCAAGGGGCTGAAGCCCAGCGTGATCCAGCGCCGCCATGTGCTGCGCAATGCGATCCTGCCGGTGGTGACGCTGGCCGGTCTGCATGCGGGCCAGCTTGTCGGCGGCGCCGTGCTGATCGAGACGGTCTTTGCATGGCCCGGCATCGGACGGCTGATGTTCGAGGCGCTACAAAGCCGCGATTACAACCTGCTTCTGGGGGTATTCACCGTCTCGGCGGCGCTGGTCTTGCTGTTCAACCTGTTCACCGACCTGCTGTATCGCGTGGTCGATCCCCGTATCCGTCTGGCCTAAGGAGAGAAAGATGAAAGAGTTCTGGAAAGCCTATGCCGCCAATCGCGGTGCGGTCGTCGGGCTGATCATTCTGGCCGTGGTGCTGCTTGGGTCGATCACCGCACCCTTCTTCTTCCCCACCTCGCCTTGGGATATGGTGAATATGCCCTTCGTGGCGCCTTTTCAGGACGAGATGACACCCCTTGGCACCGACACTTTGGGCCGCGATATCGCCGCAGGGCTGGCACATGGGGCCTATGTCTCGCTGCTGGTGGGGGTGATCTCGACGGTCGTCAGCCTCGCCATCGGCATCCCGATCGGGGCGCTTGCGGGCTATTTCGGCGGCTGGGTGGATGACATTCTGTCGCGCATCACCGAGTTCTTCCAGGTGATCCCCTCCTTTGCCTTTGCCGTGGTGCTGGTGGCGATCTTCGAGCCTTCGCTGTGGTCGATCATCACCGCCATCGCCCTTGTCAGCTGGCCGCCTGTGGCGCGTCTTCTGCGCGGCGAGGTCATGGCCCTGCGCCACCGCGAATTCATCGAGGCCGCGCAGCTTTCGGGTCAATCGGGGCTGACCATCATCCGCCGCCAGATCCTGCCCAATACGATCTCGCCGGTGATCGTGCTGGCCTCGATGATGGTGGCTACCGCCATCCTGACCGAATCTGCGCTGGATTTCATGGGTCTAGGCGATCCCAACGTCATGAGCTGGGGCTATATCATCGGCGCGGGCCGCACGGTTCTGGCGCAGGCATGGTGGGTCAGCTTCTTCCCCGGCGTGGCGATCTTGCTGACGGTTCTGGCCTTCAACCTGATCGGCGAGGGGCTCAATGACGCCCTGAACCCGCGTCTTGCGAAAAGGAGAGCGTGATGCGCGATGCAACCGTGACCCAACCCGCCGTCCGTATCGAGGGGCTGAAAATCGCGCTGCCCGAAGGAGCCGACCGTCTCTATGCCGTGGACCGCGTGAGTTTCGACCTCTGGCCCGGCAAGATCCTTTGCGTGGTGGGTGAAAGCGGCTCGGGCAAGTCGATGTCGGCCAATGCGCTGATGGGGCTGTTGCCCGAGGGGCTGATGGTCAATGATGGCCGGATCCGGCTGGGTGAGGAAGATCTGGTGGGGCTTTCGGATGCCCAGATGCGTGCCCTTCGCGGTAAACGTGTGGCGATGATCTTCCAAGAACCCATGTCGGCGCTGAACCCGCTGATGCGGATCGAGGATCAGATCGCCGAGGTCTTCGAGGCCCACGGTCTTCTGCGTCCTGCCGAACGCCGCGCCCGTGCGCTGGACCTGCTGACCGAGGTCGGTCTGCCCGACCCCAAACGCGCAGCGAGGGCCTATCCGCACCAGCTGTCGGGCGGGCAGCGCCAGCGGGTGGTGATCGCCATGGCGCTGGCATTGGAACCCGAGGTTCTGGTGGCCGATGAGCCCACCACCGCACTGGATGTGACCACTCAGGCGCAGATCCTCGAGCTGATCCGTAACCTCCAGCAAAGCCGCAATATGGCGGTGATGTTCATCACCCATGACTTTGGCGTGGTGGCCGAGATTGCCGATTATGTGACGGTGATGAAACTGGGCCGCGTGGTCGAGGAAGGCCCCGCCGAGCGCGTCCTCCATCACCCCGAGCACCCCTATACCATCGGGCTGATCGACGCGATCCCCAAGCTGCGCGCTGGCCGTGCAGCCGCCCCGGAACGCCCGCCCCTGATGCAGGTGGAAGGCGCGTGTAAAACCTACCGCACGGGTGGCGGCATGTTCCGCAAGGCGCGTGTGGTCGAGGCGGTGAAGGATATCACCGTGACCATCGGGCGCGGCGAAACCCTTGGGATTGTTGGTGAAAGCGGGTCTGGAAAATCCTCTTTCGGGCGCTGTCTGGTCAAGCTACAGGATCTGGATGCGGGGCGGATGCTGCTGGACGGGCAGGATATGACCCATGCCACAGGCCCCGCGTTGCAAGATCTGCGCGCCCGTGTGCAGATGATCTTTCAGGACCCGTTCTCCTCGCTCAACCCGCGTATCCGCGTGGGTCAGGCGATTGCCGATGGCCCCATCGCCCATGGCACGCCGCCCAAACAGGCGATGGCCGAGGCCGAGGCGCTGCTGGCCCGTGTCGGCCTTCCCGGATCGGCGAAACGCTTCCCGCATGAGTTCTCGGGCGGGCAGCGCCAGCGGATCGGGATTGCCCGTGCGCTTGCGCTGAAACCCGAGATCATCGTGGCCGACGAGGCGGTCTCGGCGCTGGATGTGTCTATTCAGGCGCAGGTGCTGGAACTGCTGGAAGAACTCAAACGCGAGCTTGGCCTCAGCCTTGTGTTCATCACCCATGATCTGCGTGTCGCCGCCCAGATCTGTGATAGGGTGATGGTCATGCAAAAGGGCGCTTGCGTCGAAATCGGGCCGGGGGCGCAGGTGTTTGACGCACCAGAGCACCCCTATACCCGCTCTTTGATCGAGGCCATTCCCGGCAAGGACTGGGATCTGGCCTTCAGCTGAAATCATATGGCGCCAAGGCGCCGAAACCAAGGACGACGAAGATGTCTCAATCGAAAACCATTGCGCCCAATTCCATCGAAGCGCGCGATATTGCCTATCAGTTCCACCCTTCGGTCGATCTGCGCCGCTATGAAGAAGAGGGCGGCCTGATCATCGACCGCGGCGAGGGCATCTATGTCTTCGACCAAGCGGGCAAGCGCTATATCGAGGGGCTTGCCGGTCTGTGGTCGGTGGCTGTGGGCTTCAATGAAAAGCGTCTGGCCGATGTGGCCTATGCGCAGATGCAGAAACTGCCCTATTACCACAGCTTCAACTATAAGGCGCATGGGCCGTCGGTCGATCTGGCCGAGAAGCTGGTGCAGATCTCGCCCGAACATCTGACCCGCGTGCATTTCACCTCCTCGGGGTCCGAGGCCAATGATCTGGTCGTGAAGATGATCTGGTACCGTTCAAATGCGCTGGGTCTGCCCGAGAAGAAGAAGATCATCGGCCGCGTGAAGGGCTATCACGGGGTGACGATTGCGGCGGGTTCGGTCACGGGTATTCCGGCAAACCACGGCAGTTTTGATTTGCCGCTTGACCGGATGATCCACACGCTGACGCCCGATTACCCGCGCGACCATCTGGAGGGCGAGACCGAAGAGCAATTCTCCGCCCGTATGGCCGAGGCGCTGGAAGAGCTGATCCTGCGCGAAGGCCCCGAGACCATCGCCGCCATGTTCGGCGAGCCGGTCATGGGTGCCGGCGGTGTCATCGTGCCGCCCAAGGGCTATTGGGAGGCCATTCAGGCGGTCTTGCGCAAATATGACATCCTTCTGGTGGCCGATGAGGTCATCTGTGGCTTTGGCCGGACGGGCAAGATGTTTGCCTGTGAGGTCTATGGCATCACGCCCGATGTGATGGTGGTCTCGAAGCAGATTTCCTCGTCCTATATGCCGCTGTCGGCCATTCTGATGAGCGATGGCTTCTACAGCCCCATCGCCGATGAAAGCCACCGTCTGGGGGTGTTTGCGCATGGCTATACCGCCTCGGGCCACCCTGTGGCCACCGCTGTGGGGCTTGAGAATATCAAAATCATCGAAGAGCGTGATCTGGTGGGCAATGCCGCCCGTCTGGAAGCCCAGTTCCTCTCGGGGCTGAGGGGGCTGGAAAGCCATCCGATGGCGCTGTGGTCGCGGGGCGTCGGGCTGATTGGCGCGCTGGAGATCAAGGGCACCGCCAAAGTGGGCGAGATGGGGCAGCTGGCGCAGGCCTGCCTGCTGGAGGAAGGTCTGATCGTGCGTGCGATTGGCGATGCGATCTGCCTCTGCCCGCCGCTGGTCATCACCGCCGAGCAGGTGGACGAGATGATCGCCGCCATCGGTCGCGCGCTGGATGCGCTGGCCGAAACCGATCTGGCACGCAGCGTTCTTGAGGAGGCGTAAGCAATGGACGTGATCGACAAGACCGATCTGGGCGAGATGAGCGCCACCGAACTGACCCGCGCCTATGCCGCCAAAGAGGCCTCGCCCGTCGAGGCGGTGCAGGCCTCGCTTGACCGCATCGCGAAATTCGATGGCGCGGTCAATGCCTTCGTCCATGTGGTGGCCGAAGAGGCGCTGGCCGAGGCGCGCGCCTCCGAGGCTCGCTGGGCCAAGGGCGCGCCGCTCTCGCCCATCGACGGGGTGCCTGCCACCATCAAGGAACTGACCCGCGTGAAGGGCATCCCCTTCCGCAAGGGCTCGGTTCTGGGCGAGAAAGAGCCGTCGCCCACCGATTTGGAAATCGTCACCAAGCTGCGTCAGGCCGGCACGCCGATTTTGGGCACTACTGCCTCGCCGGAATTCGGCTGGAAGGGTTTGACCCATGGGCCGGAGGGCGGCAATACGCTCAACCCTTGGAATACCGCGCGCGCCTCGGGCGGGTCCTCGGGCGGGGCGGCTGTGGCGGCGGCGCTGAATATGGGGGTGCTGCATGAAGGGTCGGACGGGGCGGGCTCGATCCGTATTCCGTCGTCCTTCTGCGGGGTCTTCGGGATCAAGCCGACCTTCGGCTGGGTGCCTTCGACCGCGCCCACGGGGCTGTTTGAACTGGCCCATCGTGGTCCACTGACCCGTACGGTCGAAGATAGCGGGCTGTTCCTCAATGCGGTGGCGGGGCCTTCGGTGAATGCGCTTTATGGCCGCTCGCCTAAGGAGGTGCCCGATTTCGCAGCCGCTACCCGCCGGTCGATCAAGGGGATGCGTATCGCCTATGCCCGTACGCTGGATGGCGCCCCCGTGGCCCCTGCCGTGGCCGAGGCCGTGGACCGTGCCGCAAAGGCTATGGCCGATCTGGGTGCGATTGTCGAAGAGGCAGATCCGGGGTTTGCAAGCCCGCAGCAGGCGCTTCTGGATCTGTGGTATGCAGCTCAGGCTTGGGCGGTCGAGCAGGTGAACCCGACGCCTGAGCAGATTGCCAAGATGGACCCCGGTTTCGTGTCGATCACCGAACAGGGCCGCCTGCTGAGCGCGCGTGATTTCATCGCCGCCGACCAGATCCGCGCCCAGCTGAAGGTGACCATGGCGAAGTTCCATGAACGCTATGACGCGCTGATGCTGCCCACCATGCCGCTGACCGCCTTCGAGGCAGGTGTCGATGTGCCGCCCGGTTCCGGCATGACCGAATGGACGGATTGGTCGCCCTTCACCTATCCGTTCAATATGACCGAACAGCCTGCCGTCTCGGTGAACTGCGGCTTTGATGCGGATGGCCTGCCGATCGGTCTGCAATTCGTCGGCCGCTGGTTCGAGGATGAGGTGGTTCTGGCGCTGGCGGCGGCCTATCAGGCAGCCCATCCGACGCCGTTTGTGGATGCTCCGCGCAGCTGATAGCCTCTGGCCTGTCCCTTTCAGGGGCGGGCCACAGCCGGAGAGTGATATGACAGACCTGAAGGACGCGCTTGCCTTTGCAGGGCAGGGTGGTTTGGCCACACGGTTCACCCGTATCGGCCCCGAAGAGGCGGCAGCGCTCTGCCAGAAGACCTATGGTATTTCGGGCGCGATGAAGCGGCTTGAGACCGAAAAGGACGACACCTATCTGATCAGCGCGCCGGACGCCCGCTATATCCTGAAGATCGCCAATCCCGATGAAGCGCAAGCCGAGCTGGAGCTGCAGAATGCGGTGCTTGATCATCTGGCCGTGCATTTCGCTCGCCCCGCGCCGCGGCTGATCCGTGCGATCTCGGGCGAGGGGATGCTACGCGAGCCTGCCTCGGGGCGGTTCTACCGGCTGCTTAGCTTTGTCGAAGGCACGCCTCTGGATATGATGGACGCCCGCCCCGAGACCCTGCCCGAGATCGGGCGGGTATTGGGCGAATTGCGGCTGGCGCTTTCGGGGTTCACCCATCCGGCGCAAAACCGTGAGCTGGTCTGGGATGTACAGCATGTGATGCGCCTGCGGCCCTTGCTGGCCGAGGTCGACCTGCCCCCGGACCATCACGCACTTGCGGGCCAAGCCTTCGCGCGGTTGGCAGAGGTCGCGCATCGCATCCCCGCGCTAGAGCGTCAGGTGGTGCATAATGACTTCTACGCCTCGAATATCGTGGCCGATCCCGAAACGGGCCGCCTGACGGGGGTCATCGATTTCGGCGATGTGGTGGAATCGGCGGTGGCGATTGATCTGGCAGTGGCGATGATGGGGCAGATCCTGACCGATTTCACCCCCGATCAGGATATTTTCGCCCCCGCCTATCCGGTGCTTGCGGGCTATCTGGAGGTTGCGCCCATCGCCAAAACAGACCTCGCCATGGTGCCCCATATGGTCATGGCGCGGGTCTTGGTGCGGGCGGTGATGACCCAATATCGCGCGGCCCTCATGCCCGAGAACGCCCCCTATATCCTACGCAAAGCCGCGCCCAGCTGGGCGCAGCTTCAATGGTTTCTGGCGCGCCCGACCGCTGAGGTCGAGGATATCCTGCGTGCCCCCCTCCGGAGTTTCTCATGAATACAGATACCCTCGACAAGCCTGTCATCGGTATGGTCAACGGGTTCGATCCGTCCAAGGCGGCAAATCTTGACCCCGCGCTGGCAGACCGTATCGACCGCCGCAGCCGCCTGCTTGGCCCTGCCTATCGGCTGTTCTATCAAGAGCCCCTGACGGTTGACCGTGGCGAGGGCGCCTATCTTTATGCCCCTGATGGCCGCGATTATCTGGACGCCTATAACAATGTGGTCTCACTGGGCCATGCCCACCCCCGCGTGGTCGAGGCGGTCTCGGCGCAGATGGGGAAGCTCTGCACCCATACCCGCTATGTGCAGGACGGTATCCTTGATCTGGCCGAGGAAATGCTGCCGACATTCGGCGGGCAGATCGCGGCCAATGGCCATATGATGTTCACCTGCACGGGGTCGGAGGCCAATGATCTGGCCACCCGTATCGCCATGCATAAGACCGGCAAGCGCGGGGTGATCATCACCTCCGAGGCCTATCACGGCACCTCGCATCTGACGGCGGGCTATTCGCCCTCGCTGGGCACGAAATCGCCCTTGGGCACATGGGTGCGCCGTGTCTCCGCCCCCGATAGCTACCGCCGTGATGTGGAGACTTTGGGCGCGCAGATGGCCGCCGAGGTCAAAGCCCAGATCGAGGATCTGGAGCGCCATGGCGACGGCATCGCCTGTTTCATCGCCGACAGCCTGTTTTCCTCCGATGGCATTTACTCCGATCCGAAGGGCCTTTTGGCACCCGTGGCCGAGGTGGTGCGCGCGCATGGCGGCATCATGATCGCCGATGAGGTGCAATCGGGCTTTGGCCGCTCGGGCGAGGCGATGTGGGGCTATCAGCGTCTGGGCATCGACCCCGAGATCGTCACCATGGGCAAACCGATGGGCAATGGCTTTCCGGTGGCGGGGATCGCGGTCCGCCATGATGTGGTGGCCCCCTTCGGGCAGGACCTGCGCTATTTCAACACCTTCGGCGGCAATACGGTGGCAATCGCCGCAGCCCGCGCCGTCTTCGACACGATCCGCGAGGATAACCTGCTGGCCAATGCCGTGCGTATGGGCGATGCCATCCGCGACGGGTTGCGCAGCCTGAAGGACGAGCGCATCGGCGATGTGCGAGGGGTGGGCATGTATGTAGCTTGCGAGTTCGTGACCGACCACGCCACCAAGACCCATGACGCCGCAACGGCCACCGCCTGTGTCAACCTGATGCGCAAGAAAGGCGTGCTGATTTCCTCGACGGGGCCGGGGGCGAATATCCTGAAAATCCGCCCGCCGCTGATCTTTGATAGCTCTCATGTGGACCGGCTCCTCAGCACGGTTGAAGCTGCGCTGAAGGAGATCTGATCACACCGGTTTAATCACACGGGCGCGCGGGCCTTCCTGCGCGCCACCCGCGCCCGGATTGCCGCCAGATCGGTCACCGGAGTCGCCGCAAACAGCTGGCGAGTATAAGGGTGCTGCGGGTCGGTGAAGATCGCCTCGCGCGAGGCCTGCTCCACCGCCTCGCCCTTATTCATCACCATGACCTCATCGGCGATATAGCGCACAACCGACAGATCATGGCTGATGAACACATAGGTCAGCCCCAGCTCCTCCTGCAGATCCGACAGCAGGTTCAAAACCTGCGCCTGCACCGAAAGATCTAACGCCGAAACCGCCTCATCCAGCACCAGAAGCTCGGGGTTCAGCATCAAGGCCCGCGCAATCGCGATCCGCTGGCGCTGCCCGCCCGAGAACATATGGGGATAGCGGTTGAAATGCGCGGCCTGCAGCCCGACCTTCTCCAGCATCGCCTCCGCCTTCTCGCGCCGCTCGGGACCAGATTGCCGAGTGTTCAGCAACAAAGGCTCGGTCAGGCAATCGCCCACTTTCTGACGCGGGTTCAACGACCCATAGGGGTTCTGGAACACCATCTGCACCATCGAGCGCAACTTATGGTCAGGCTTGCGTTTCGAGATATCGACAGCCTGACCGCCAATCTCAAGGCTGCCGCCCGATTGCGCATCGATCAAAGCGATGATCCGCGCGAGTGTCGATTTGCCCGAACCACTCTCGCCCACGATGGCCAGCGTCTTGCCCTTCTCAACGGCGAAATCGACACCTTTCACGGCGCGCACGGTCTTCGCGCGGCCAAGCATGCCGCCTGACACATGGTAATCCTGCGTCAGGCCGCGCCCTGCAACGACTGTGGTCATGCGCCTTCCTCCGTATAATAGTCCGAGACCGTAGGCAGCCGGTCGCCCGTGGCCAGTTCCGGCAGCGCCGAGAGAAGCGCCTTCGTGTAGGGATGCTGCGGCGCCTCGAAAAGCGAGAGCACATCGGCCTCCTCCATCTTGCGCCCCTTATATTGCACCATCACGCGGTCGGCGGTTTCGGCCACCACGCCCATGTCATGGGTGATCAATATCAGCCCCATCCCATGCGCCTCCTGCAACTCCATCAACAGATCGAGGATCTGCTTCTGGATCGTCACATCCAAAGCCGTGGTCGGCTCGTCGGCGATCAGCAGTTTCGGGCCGGTGGCAATCGCCATGGCGATCATCACCCGCTGGCATTGCCCGCCCGACATCTGATGCGGATAGGCGTCAATCTTGGTGGCGGGCTCGGGGATCCCCACCTGTTCGAACAGACGGATGGCCTCGGCGCGGGCATCGCGTTTGCTCAGGCCCTTGTTGAGGCGCAGCACCTCCTCGATCTGGAAGCCAACCGTGAAGGCGGGGTTGAGCGAGGCGATGGGTTCCTGAAAGATCATCGTAATCTCGCGCCCAATCAGCTTGCGGCGTTCGGCCTTCGACATGCGCGAGAGATCGCGCCCGTCATAACTCATCTCGTCGGCGGTGACGGTGGCGGTGTCGGGCAAAAGCCCCATCACCGCCAGCATCGAGACCGATTTACCCGAGCCACTCTCGCCCACGATGGCCAGCACCTCGCCCGCATCGACGCGGGTGTCGATCCCGTCCACGGCCTTGAACGGCCCCGAGGAGGTGGCGAAGCTGACCGTCAGGTTCTTGATATCCAGAAGTGCCATATCAGCTCCGTTTCAGTTTCGGGTCGAGGGCATCACGCAAACCGTCGCCCATCAGGTTGATCGCCAAGACCGAGATCAGGATCGCCAGACCGGGGAAGGTGACCACCCACCATGCCCGCAAGATGAACTCGCGGGCCTCTGCCAGCATGGTGCCCCATTCGGGCGAGGGCGGCTGTGCGCCCATCCCCAAAAAGCCTAGGGCGGCGGCATCAAGCACGGCGGAGGAAAACGACAGCGTCGCCTGCACGATGAGGGGAGCGAGGCAATTGGGCAGGATGGTTTTCAACATCAGCCGGACAGGCCCTGCACCCGCCATCCGTGCCGCCACCACATAATCACGCGATTTCTCGCCCATGACGGCGGCGCGGGTGAGGCGCGCGAAATGCGGTTGGTAGACGATGGCGATGGCGATCATCGCATTGGTCAGCCCCGGCCCCAAGATTGCCACCAGCACGAGTGCCAAAAGAAGCGAGGGGAAGGCCAGAATGATATCCATCACCCGCATGATGACGGTATCGACCCAGCCGCCAAAGAAGCCCGCCAGAAGGCCAAGGATGATCCCGCCCGACAGCGCCACCAGCACCACCACCACGCCGATGAACAGCGAATAGCGCGAGCCATAGATCAGCCGCGAGAGCATGTCGCGCCCCACGGCATCGGTGCCAAGCAGGAATTCTGGCCGCCCGCCCTCGGCCCATGAGGGCGGCACCAGAAGCGCATCGCGATATTGCGTGGCCGCGTCATGCGGGGCCAGAAGCGGCGCGAAAACCGCCACCAGCACCATCAGCGCAAAGACGCAAAGCCCCACCACAGCGCCTTTGTTGCGGCGGAAATCATGCCAGAAATCCGCGATCATCTTGCGACGGATCTGGCCGTCGGTCATCTGGAGAGTTGTGCTCATTTGTGACGGATCCTCGGATTGATGAGGCCATAGGTCAGATCGACGATCAGGTTCACCACCATCACGACGCCCGCAATCAGCAGAAGACCCGATTGCACGACCGGATAATCACGGCGCGAGATGGAATCGATCATCCATTTCCCGACTCCGGGCCAGCTGAAGATGGTCTCGGTCAGGATAGCGCCCGCCATCAACAGCCCGATCTGCAGCCCGATGGTGGTCACCACCGGCACCATCGCATTGCGCAGCGCATGGACCATGACGACGCGACGCCCCGTCAGGCCCTTGGCGCGGGCGGTGCGGACATAATCCTCGCCCATCACCTCCAGCATGGCGGAACGGGTCTGCCGCGCGATCACCGCCAGCGGAATGGTGCCCAGCACCACGGAGGGCAGGATTAAGTGGGAGAGCGCCGAACGGAACGCGCCGTCCTGCCCCGACAGAAGGCTGTCGATCAGCATGAAGCCCGTGGGCGTGTCAAAGAAGAACATCAGCGACATCCGCCCCGAAACCGGCGTCCAGCCCAAGGTCCCCGAGAAGAAGATGATCAGCAAAAGCCCCCACCAGAAGATCGGCATGGAAAAGCCGACAAGGGCGGTGGTCATCGAGATCTGGTCAAACCAGCTGCCACGCTTGACGGCCGCCAGCACTCCCACCGGCACGCCGATCAGCGTGGCGAGGAGGATCGCACAAAGCGATAGTTCCACGGTTGCGGGAAATAGCTGCAGGAATTCATCCAGCACCGGCTTTTTCGTCACGATCGAATTGCCGAAATCACCATGCAGAAGCCGCCAGAGGAAGTCGAGATATTGCGCCCATACAGGGCGGTCAAAGCCCAGTTGCGCGGCCAGTTGGGCATGGCGTTCGGGGGTGATGCCCCTTTCGCCCGCAAGCAAAGTCACCGGATCACCCGGCAGCACACGGACAAAGCCGAAGGCCACAATCGTGATGCCGATCAGCGTCGGCACCAGATAGAGAAGTTTGTTCAGGAAGAATCGGATCATGTCATCGCCTTGCAATGGGGCGCGCGGAAACTGCCCGCGCGCCCGATATGGATGGACGCGAGGCTTATTTCAGATCGACGGTCTCGAAGGTGAAATCGCCCAGAGGGCTCATCACGAAGCCTTCGACATTTTTCCGCATCGGCACATATTGGGTGGAATGCGCGAGCGTGTCCCAAGGCGCTTGATCCTTGAAGATCACCTGCGCCTGTTCATAGAGCTTGGTGCGCTCGGCCTGATCGGTGGTGGTTTTGGCCTTGGTGATCAGATCCGAAAAATCCTTGTTGCACCATTGCGCACGGTTCGAGCCCCCATCGCCCGTAGCCGCACAGCTCAAGAGCACGCCCATGAAGTTGTCGGGGTCGCCATTGTCACCCGTCCAGCCCATGATCACCGCACCCTTACGCGCCGGATCGGTGGAGCGTTTCAGATATTCGCCCCATTCATAGGAGACGATCGACGCCTTCACGCCCACCTTTTCCAGATCGGCCTGCATCAGTTCGGCGGTGCGCCGCGCATTGGGCATATAGGGGCGCTGGACGGGCATCGCCCAGATTTCCATATCCAGATCCTTCACCCCCGCATCTGCCAGCATCTGCTTGGCTTTCTCGGGATCATAGGGATCGTCCTGAATGCTGTCATTATAGGACCACATGGTCGGCGGGATCGGGTTTTTCGCCACTTCGCCCGCGCCCTGGAAGACCGCATCGATGATCGCCTGCTTGTTGATCGCCATGTTGAGTGCCTTGCGGACCTCGGGCTTATCAAAAGGCGCCACGGTGGTGTTATAGGCCAGATAGGCCACATTGAGGCCCGGCTGGCTATCGAGCTTGAGATTGCTATCGGCTTTGATCGCCTCCAGATCGGCGGGCGAGGGATAGGGCATCAGCTGGCATTCATTGGCCTGCAGGCGCTGGAGGCGCACCGAGGCCTCGGGAGTGATTGCAAAGACCAGATCATCGATCTTGGGCGCGGTGCCCCAGTAATCGGGGTTCTTCTTGTAACGGATGACGGCATCCTGCTGATAGGCCACGAACTGGAACGGGCCGGTGCCCACGGGCACCTGATTGAACTGCGCCTGCTTGCCGTCTTTGGCCAGCGTATCGGCATATTCCTTCGACACGATCGACATGAAGGGCATGGCGAGATTGGCGAGGAAGGGCGCTTCGGGACGGGTCAGGGTGATCTTGACCGTCAGATCATCGACCTTCTCGATCGAGGAAATCAGATCGGCCATCTCCATCGCCGAGTAATATTCATAGGTTATGCCGGGCAGATAGTCATGCCACGGGTTTTCGGCATTGCCCTGACGGTCGAAGCTGAAGATCACGTCATCGGCATTCATGGTGCGGGTGGGCGTATAGCCCTGAACCGATTGCCACTTCACATCGGGGCGCAGGTGGAACGTGTAGGTCAGGCCGTCATCGGACACATCCCAAGAGGTCGCCAGACCCGGCTCGATTTCGGTCGTGCCCTTCTTGAACTCCACCAGACGGTTGAAGACCGGATGCGCCGAGGCATCGAAGGTCGTGCCAGCGGTATAGGGCGCGGGATCGAAGCCTTCGGGCGAGGCTTCCGAGCAATAGACAAAAGTTTTCGCGAATGCCGGTGCCGAAAGCCCGAGCATGAGTGCAGAAGCAGCCAAAAGGCTACGCGTCATCTTCGACATGATTTCCCCTCTCTGTCACATCGGAGGGCCTCGGTTGTGAAGGCCATCCGGTCTTCCGGAATTTTGACTATCCGGTAAAACATGGAAGAAGGTATCGGCAAAATTCGATATGACAAGCCATTCCAAGCATTCATCGTCACGTAAAAGAGAACAAAAACTTATATTGCGGGATATTTCGGCGGAATGGTGAAAACTTGCTGATCGCTCGGGATATCTGAAATTTTCACACGGCGCTCGCGCGGCTGTGACCAGAATATCGGGGCGGAAAAGGCGGTTTTGCATGCAAAACGCCCCGCCGATCAAGGCGGGGCGCAGAGAACCGGCATGAAAACCGTTTGTTACGGAATCAGACGCGCGATGATCAGATCGGCGGCCTCTTCCGGCGTCATCTCGGTGGTGTCGATGCGCAGCTCGGCATTGTCAGGCGCCTCATAGGGGCTGTCGATACCGGTGAAGTTCTTCAACTGACCCGAACGGGCCTTCTTGTAGAGACCCTTCACATCGCGCTCTTCGGCCACTTCCAGCGGCGTATCCACGAAGACCTCGACAAACTCGCCCGGCTGCATCATGGAGCGCACCATGTCGCGCTCCGAACGGAAGGGCGAGATGAAGGCGGTGATCACGATCAGACCGGCATCGGTCATCAGCTTGGCGACCTCGCCCACGCGGCGGATATTCTCGATCCGGTCGGCCTCGGTGAAGCCCAGATCCTTGTTCAGCCCGTGACGCACGTTATCGCCATCCAGAAGGAAGGTGTGGCGGTTCATCCGCGCCAGCTTCTTCTCGACGATATTGGCGATGGTCGATTTGCCCGAGCCCGACAGACCCGTCAGCCACAGCACGGCGGGCTTCTGGTTCTTCATCGCGGCATGGCTCTCGCGCGAGATATCGGTGGCCTGCCAATGCACATTGGTCGAGCGGCGCAGCGCGAAATGCAGCATACCGGCGGCGACCGTCTGGTTGGTCATCTTGTCGATGAGGATGAAGCCACCAAGGTCGTGGTTTTCCTCATAGGGCGCAAAGGGGATCTCGCGGTCGGTGGTGATATTGGCCACGCCGATCGCGTTCAGATCCAGCGTCTTGGTTGCCAGATGCTCCTGCGTGTTGACGTTCACCTCGTATTTCGGCGCCTGAACGGTGGCCGAAACGGTCTGGGTGCCGATCTTCAGCCAGTAGGCGCGACCGGGGATCATCTCTTCCTCGTCCATCCAGATGATGGTGGATTCAAACTGGTCGGCCACTTCCAGCGGGCTTTGCGCCGCCACAATGACCTGCCCGCGCGAACAGTCGATCTCGTCTTCCAGCGTCAGGGTAACCGCTTCACCGGCAATCGCCTCTTCGCGATCGCCCTCGAAGGTAACGATTTTCGCAACCTTGGAGGTCTTGCCCGAAGGCAGCACGCGGATTTCATCGCCCGGGCTGACACGACCCGAGGCAATCAGCCCCGCGAAGCCGCGGAAGTCGAGGTTCGGACGGTTCACCCATTGCACCGGCATACGGAACGGCGCATCGACAGGCTCATGCGACGAGGTGATCTCGACGGTTTCCAGATGCGGCAGCAGCGGCGTGCCGGTGAACCACGGCAT
The DNA here is from genome assembly GCF_037949285.1 of Thioclava sp. GXIMD4216. Classification (NCBI taxonomy): domain Bacteria; kingdom Pseudomonadati; phylum Pseudomonadota; class Alphaproteobacteria; order Rhodobacterales; family Paracoccaceae; genus Thioclava; species Thioclava sp. GXIMD4216. The sequence continues at coordinate 394,088 of NZ_CP149927.1, read as the reverse complement.
ATTGTCCGACGATGTGGTGATATTGTCGCCCTTATAGCCCGAAATCGGCATCGGCACGAAATCTTCCAGCCCGATGGTTTTGCCGAATTCGGTATAATCGGCCACGATCTTGTCGAAGGTTTCCTGACTATAGCCCACAAGGTCCATCTTGTTGACCGCCAGCACCACATTCTTGATGCCCAGCAGTTTCACCAGATAGGAATGACGCTTGGTCTGGGTCAGCACGCCCTTGCGCGCGTCGATCAGGATTACGGCCAGATCGGCGGTCGAGGCGCCAGTGACCATATTGCGGGTATATTGCTCGTGGCCGGGGGTATCGGCGACGATAAACTTGCGCTTTTCGGTCGCGAAGAAGCGGTAGGCCACATCGATGGTGATGCCCTGCTCGCGCTCGGCGGCAAGACCGTCAACCAGAAGCGCGAAGTCGATCTCTTGGCCCTGGGTGCCGACACGTTTGGAATCGGCTTCCAGCGTCGCCAGCTGGTCTTCGAAGATCATCTTGCTATCGTAGAGCAGACGCCCGATCAGCGTCGATTTCCCGTCATCGACCGAGCCGCAGGTGATGAAGCGCAGCATGGTCTTATGCTGGTGGACCTGCAGGTACTGGTCGATATCTTCCGCGATCAGCGCGTCGGTCTTATAGATCGGGTCATTGGTTTGGGTGGTCATGTGCGTGCACCTGAATTCTTATATCCGGAGAAAGGCGGGCCTTCCGGCCCGAGCCAAAAGCGATCAGAAGTAGCCTTCCTGCTTCTTCTTCTCCATCGAGGCGGCCTGATCATGGTCGATCGCACGGCCCTGACGTTCCGAGGTGGTGGTCAGCAGCGTTTCCTGAATGACCTCCGGCAGCGTGGTGGCCTGGCTCTCGACCGCGCCGGTCAGCGGGTAGCAGCCCAGCGTGCGGAAACGGACCGAGCGCATCACCGGCTCTTCGCCCTCTTTCAGGCGGAAGCGGTCGTCATCCACCATCAGGATCATGCCATCGCGTTCGACCGTCGGGCGCGGAGCTGCGAAATACAGCGGCACGATCTCGATGCCCTCAAGGTGGATATATTGCCAGATGTCCAGCTCGGTCCAATTCGAGATCGGGAAGACCCGCATCGACTCGCCCTTGTTCTTGCGGGCGTTATACAGGCGCCACAGCTCGGGGCGCTGGTTCTTCGGGTCCCAGCGGTGCTGGGCGGTGCGGAAGGAGAACACACGCTCTTTCGCGCGGGATTTCTCCTCGTCGCGGCGCGCGCCACCGAAGGCCGCGTCAAAGCCGTATTTGTCCAGCGCCTGTTTCAGACCTTCGGTCTTCCACATATCGGTATGCAGCGAGCCGTGGTCGAAGGGGTTGATGCCTTTGGCTTTGGCTTCGGGATTCTGATAGACCAGAAGCTCCATCCCCGCATCTTTTGCCGCCTTGTCGCGCAGCTCGTACATCGCGCGGAATTTCCACGTGGTGTCCACATGCAGCAGCGGGAAGGGCGGCGGCGCAGGGTAGAAGGCCTTCTTCGCCAGATGCAGCATGACCGCCGAGTCCTTGCCGACGGAGTAAAGCATTACGGGGTTTTCCGCCTCGGCCACGACTTCACGCAGGATATGGATGCTCTCGGCTTCCAGCCGCTGAAGATGGGTAAGAGATGTCTTGGTCATGATGGTCTCTGGTCAAACTTCGTGTTGACACCAGAGGTAAGCCTGTCACTTTGGTCGCGAACCTCCCATATGGGGGGTATTTGGTTTTTTCTGGAAACGCTGCCGTGATCTATAGCGAAGAGACTGTTCTCAAATCACTCTTTGCCGCCGCCTCGGGGGTGACAGAGCTGCCCGTGGCCGAAACGGGCACGTCCCCCGCGCGTGATCTGTGGCCGGATTTCCTGCAATCTCTGGCGCAAATGAGCGGCGGCGACGGGGCGGGGCTTGTCCAGCTGCGCGGGACAGCGGTGGGGCAAAGCTGGGCATGGGGCCATGCCGTGCCGCAGTTCGAGCGCGACACCTATGAACGCCTGCGCAGCCAGCGGGTCTATAGCCAGACAGACCTGCCAGCCTATCAGGCAGGCGAGATGGCGCTGAGGGTTCTGCGCTGGCGGGTGGATGCCACCAGCCATGCCGTGATCTGGGTCGCCCGCCACGGAACCGATTTCCGTGCCCGCGACGGGGTCGGGCTGACACGTCTGGCCCCGTATCTCGGTCCGGCGCTGATCTCGTGGCAGGCGCTTCAGGCCGAACGGCTGCGCGCCCGGAAGGAACGGCAGATCGGGCAGGATCTGGGCGGTTTCTGGCTGCGGTTTTCGGGGGCGGGGCGGGTTCTGGCCCAGTCCGAGGGTCTGGCGCAAAGGCTGGAGGGCACCGCTTTGCACATCACCGAACAGGGCTGGCCGGAATTTGCCACCCCCGATCTGGCGCGGCAGTTCCGTGCGACCTTGGGTCAGATCGCCCCGATATCGGGCGAGGTGGTCAGGACTGCGGGGATGCTGGATCTGTCGCTTGCGCGGCCCTTGCAACTGGTGCTGCGGGCCGATCCGTCGGCCATGTCGGTGCTGGGGCTGCTGCGGCAATCCCGCGCGGCCAGCGAGCTTGGCGAAAATCATGTGATGCAGTTCTACGGACTGGCCCGAAACGAGGCGCGGCTGGCGATCTGCCTGTGCGACGGGCTATCGCTCAACGCTGCGGGCGAGGCGCTTGGCTGGTCACGCGAGACGGCGCGCAGCTATTCCAAACAGCTTTACGCCCGACTCGGGGTCAGCGGCCAGACGGGCGTCTTGCGGCTGATGCTGGGCGGGGCGATATGGTTCTAGCGGTCACAGCCGTCCGGTGCGGGCCATGACCTGCAACACACGGTCCCCCTGCAGGGTCTGGCGGTGGATATTCAGCTCGCGCAGCGCACGGGCATAGGCCCCGCCACCTGTTCTGCGCGCCGCGACAAAGCGGGTCAACAGCGCGTCATTCTCGGGGGTCAAGGCCAGACGGTTGGCCCAGAGTGCGGCCAGGTTGGCATCAAGCCACTCTGCATAATGGCGCTTGGCCACCGTGCCCAGCCGCTTGAGCCGCCCCCGCACCGGCCCGTGATGCCCAAGCTGGTTCGACCCGTGCTGACGGTAATAGAGGGTCGGCTTGGGATCATTGAAGATCTCGGCTCCCGCGCCGGAGAGCATGATATAGATCCACCAGTCATGATAGGAGACCCGCGCCGCAATCGCCGCCTGCGCCGATTGTGCCAGAATGGCGGCGGCGGGCGGCGACAGCATCAGCGTATTGCCGCCCAGAATATTCTGCACCAGCGCGTTACGGAAAGATGGCCCCCGCCGGTGCAGATGCGACAGGCCCAGCTTGTTCAGGCGGGTATCGGTCAGAATGGTGCGGCTGGCATAGACCAGCGGATCATGACCAAGATCGCCTGTGCGTTTCATCCAGCGCAAGGCACGGGCCAGCTTGACCTTGGACCAGACGTCATCCTGATCCGACAGGGCCAGAACCGCCTCCGGAGCCTCTTTGGCCGCCCGTGCCGCCAGTGTCAGAAAGGCGGGGGCGACGCCGGCTTTGGGGCCATCAAAGAGGCGCACCTGTTGGGGATGACGCTTGCGGAAGGCTTCCAGAATCTCGCGTGTGGCATCGGTCGAGCCGTCGTCACTGGCATCAAGCGACCAGTTCCGGTGGGTCTGGCGCTCGAAGCTTGCAAGCTGCTCGGGCAGATAGGCGGCCCCGTTACGACACGCCATGATGATCCGCACATGCGGCGTCTGGGCAAAGGTCAGAAGAGAAGTCAGCGGTCCGGTCATGGGGCCATCTTTGCGCCTTGGCACAGCGCTTGTCCAGCGCACATCCGGGGCCGGACCCAAAGCCAGAGCGCGGGCCACTGGCAGCCGCAAGCCCCGTCCCGACATACCGCATTTGACGAAAATCCAAGCGAAAAGCCTTGTTTCGTTCTCATTTTGATCCGGCTTCGGGCAGGCTTTGTTTGCATGTTTGGCAATGTGGGGAACAAACGGGGTCGGGCGCTTGGTCATGGCCTCGTGCTGGGTCGGGATAAAGGTGATGGGGTATCTGACGCATCTGGGCATGGTGACTTCTGGCACCAGCCGTTACATGACGCAAATCGACGATCTGATGCTGTCGCTGGATGGCAGCCTGTTATATCAGGCCTCCGGCGAGGGAGGGGGCATCGTTGTGCGCGATGCCGAAACGGGGGCCAAACTGCTGGATCTGGCCGCCTATCCCAGCGGGTCCGGCCTGTCCGGATCTGTCGAAATCGCGCTTTGCGACCTGAACGGAAAGGCCGCGTTGCTGGTCTCGGGGCCTTATAGCAGCGGCGTCACAGGCTATTGGGTGGCCAATAATGGCACGCTCAATCAGGCGTTCACGCTTGATTACGGGAGCCTTGACGCCCTCGACCAACTGGAAGTCGTCACACAGGGCGGCCAGAACTTTCTGGTGGGCGCAGGGCGCGCGCAGGGCGGGTTCTCGGTGTGGTCTGTCGGCGCGGATAACGGGCTCACCCTGACGGCACGGGCCGATATCGCAGCGGGCAACCTGACAGCGTTGGAAACCGTCACAATCGACGGGGCAAGCTATATTCTGGCGCTCTCGGGCCAGCCCCCCTCGCTGAACTGCTATGGCCTGTCCGATACGGGCAAGGTGACCGCCAAAGGCGATCTTGACCTGAATGACGGGCTGGCCGTCTCTGATCCGGTGGCTCTGGCACAGGTTACACTGGGCGATCAGGTCTTTGTGCTGGTCGGCGCGCAGGGATCGGGCTCTGTCTCCGTCGCGGCTCTGGGAGCGGATGGACGGCTGACCATCACCGATCAGGTCAATGACGATCTCACGACGCGCTTCGGGCAACTCACCGTTCTGGAGGCGATCAATCACAACGGGCGCGCCTATGTGGTGGCCGGTGGCGGTGATGACGGCATAAGTCTGATGACCCTGCTGCCCGACGGGCGTCTGGTCCATCTTGAAACGCTGGCCGATACCACAGGCATGGCGCTGGAGGCCCCTTCGGCCTTGGAACTGGCCGTGGTGGACGGCGAATTGCGACTGTATGCGGCAGGGCGTGGCGAGGCCGAAAGCGGTGTCGCGGCGCTCTCGCTCTATCGGGTCGAGGTCGATCCCGGTCTGACCTTGCTGGCCGAGGATGCAGGATCTGCCCTGACGGGCGGCGGCGCGGATGATGTGCTGATGGGCGGCGACGGCAAGGACACGCTCAGGGGCGGGGCGGGCGATGACATCCTGACCGATGGCGCGGGGGCCGACCGGCTGTGGGGCGGGGCGGGGGCGGATATATTCGTCTTCACCAAAGACGGCGCGACCGACCGGATCGAGGATTTCGAGGTGGGGGTCGACCGGATCGACCTGTCCCAGATCGGGCGGTTCTACACTGTCGATGCGCTGACGATAAAATCCATCACGGGCGGGGCGCAGATCACTATCGGGGGCGAAACGCTTACGGTGATGTCCTCAGATGGCAGAAGCCTGAGCGCCGCCGATTTCGACATTTCCGATTTGCGCGATATCTGGCATGTCGATGTCAGCAGTCTCACGGTCGGGCCGCAGCATCTGGTCGGCACGGCCCAGAATGACTGGATCGAGGGGGATAGCGGTGCGGATACGCTGACCGGCGGGCGCGGGGCCGACACCTTGCTGGGAGGAGAGGGCAATGACCTTCTGCTGGGCGAGATCGAAGAGGGCAAATTCGATACGGCCTCCGCGCAGGTTGTCCGGCTGTTTCAGGCCACTCTGGACCGCGCCCCCAATGCCGAAGGCCATCTGGATTGGACCGCGCAAATCCTGTCCGGAGAGAAAACGCTGACCGAAGTGGCGCAGGGCTTTGTCGATTCTGCCGAGTTTCAGGACACTTACGGCGAGCTGAATGACACGCAATTCGTCACCCAGCTGTATCAGAACGTGCTGGGGCGCGCCCCCGATGCCGCCGGTCTGAAAAGCTGGACGACCTATCTTGCGCAGGACGGCACGACCCGCGCCGATGTGGTGGTGGGCTTTTCCGAAAGCACCGAATTCAGCCGCGCCATGCAATCCGAGGTTCTGGACATGTCGCGCGCGGGGTATCAGTCGGACTGGGTGGATGATGTGTTCCGCCTCTATCAAGCGACGCTGGGACGGGCGCCCGACCTCGGGGGGATCACCGCATGGACCACTGCCCTGTCGCAGGGCACGCCCTTTGAGGATGTCGTCTCCGGCTTCGTCAATTCGACCGAATTCCAGCAAAGCTATGGCCAACTGGACAACGAAGCCTTCGTCACGCTGCTTTACGAGAACGTTCTGGGGCGGGCACCCGGTTCGGCGGGGCTGGCCGACTGGTGCGCACGGATGGAAGATCAGGGCTGGAGCCGCGCCGATGTGGTGGAAGGGTTCTCGCAAAGCGGCGAATTTACGCGACAGATGGCGGACCCGCTGAAAAACTGGATGGTCGATCAGGGCGAGTGGAACCAGCTTGAGGGCGGAGCGGGAGACAATATCCTGTTTGGCGGGATGATGGCGGACCGCTTCGTGTTTTCCGCCGACACACCGGGCACGCATCTGGTAGTGGATTATCAACCTTGGGATTGCCTGTCTTTTGAAGGCTTTGGCTATCAAAGCATCGAGGATATCCGTGCCCAGTTCTCGCAAGAGGGGGATGATGCGATTTTCATCGATCAGGATGTCGAGGTGGTCTTGCGCAACACATTGATCAGCGAAATCGATTATGACAGCTGCCAGTTCTGATCGCCCCTCGGCCAGAAAAGACAACCTGAAAGAGAAAAGCCGTTCCCAAGTAAGCTTTTGTTAACTATCCTTACCCTAGCGTTCAGTATGTTGCACTTTCGGGTTGATCCTTGAGATTTCTCAATGAGGGACAAATGACCAAGACTGCATTTATCACCGGCGTGACCGGACAGGACGGAGCCTATCTTGCCCGCCTCCTTCTGCAAAAAGGCTATGAAGTTCATGGGGGTGTGCGGCGGATTTCACAGCCGGACATGGCACGGCTTGATGCGCTGGGAATTACAGATCAGGTCCATTTCCATGATTTCGACCTGAGTGATTCCAACAATATCTTCCGCACTATCCGCGATGTGCCGATGGATGAATTCTACAACCTTGCCGCGCAAAGTTTTGTCGGGGCCTCGTGGGATCTTCCCGTTTACACCGCCGAGATCGACGGCATGGCCGTGGTGCGCATTCTCGATGCCTTGCGCAGCCTGCGCCCCGAATGCCGTTTCTATCAGGCCTCGACCTCGGAAATGTTCGGTGAGGTCCGGGCCGTTCCGCAACTGGAAAGCACACCCTTCTATCCCCGCTCGCCTTATGGCGTGTCGAAGGTCTTCGCCCATTACATGACGGTCAATTACCGCGAGAGTTTCGGCATGCATGCCTCCTCGGGGATCTTGTTCAATCACGAGAGCCCGCTGCGTGGCAAGGAATTCGTCACCCGTAAAATCTCGATGGGTCTGGCGGCTTTGGCGCATGGGGCCAATGCGCCGGTGGAACTTGGCAATATGGCAGCCAAGCGCGATTGGGGATTTGCGGGGGATTATGTCGAAGGCATGTGGCGGATGCTGCAGCGCGAAAATGCTGGCGATTTCGTTCTGGCCACCGGTACCAGCACCACCATCCGCGATTTCTTCACCTATGTCGGGGAAGCGCTGGATATGGAGGTGATCTGGGAAGGAGAGGGGCCACAGGAAGCCGCTTACGACCGTCTCAGCGGGCGCCGCCTCATGCAGGTCAATCCCAAATTCTACCGCCCCGCCGAAGTGGATCTGTTGCTCGGGGATCCCTCGAAAGCCTGTAACGAACTGGGCTGGAAGGCCAAAACAGATGTGCGCAGCCTCGCCATGATGATGGCGAAAGCCGATTACGATGCGCAGGCAAGGCAGCTTCGCTAGGGCAGGCGCGCTCGGCGGCAGGCCTCTAGGAAAGCGTCGTCAAAGGGAGGGAACCCATGCGGAATGCGGTGCGTGGCCTGCGCAAGGCAGGCGGTGTCTGGTCTTACGGGCGCAAGGCATTGTCTTACGGCAAAACGCTGAAGCTGCGCCGCGAAATACGTCGCAAACAGGCCCCTTATCGTGGCCATGTCGAGGGTGTCTTCGATCAGGACGGCACGCTGCGCGGGTGGATTTATGACACTCGCCAGCCGCAGCAGTCGGACCTGCGCATCGGCCTTTATGCGGGAGATCTGCTGCTGGATGTGGTGGCGGTCGAGCATCCGCGCGATGATGTCAAAGCACATTACGGCTGCACGGTTCAGTGCGGGTTTGCCTTTGCGCTCTCTGCCTCGTTGTTGGACCAGATCAGACAGGCCGGCGGCGAGGTGGTGATCCGGACACATGGCACGACCGAGCGCGAGATCGGTCGGCTGCACCTTACCCCCCAACCTGAAACCGCCCCCGCAACCCCCGAGATGACGACACTGATCCGCCGCTTCCTGACCGAGGATCTGGCCGGTCTCACAGGGGTTCTGGATGAGGAGACGCCCCCCCAGACAGCGGCCCCGTCGCCCGCCCCTATGCTGCTTCCGCATCAGGCGCTTTTTGCGACAGATCCCGTTATTCCCCCTGACCAATGTGCCCCGAGCGGCCTGCCCGGCTATCTGGAATTCACCCGCCATCGCAATCGCGTCGATCAGGAATTCCCCGTCACGCCGGAGAACACAGAGCGTGACCGCTTTCTGTATTTCTACCTCACCACCTATAATGCGACCCGAAAACAGCGCATTCCCCTGAGCGCGGAGGATATCGCCTATCTCAACGAGCCGCTTGTCATGGGAGGCGTGCGCCATAGCCTGACCCGCGCCATGTGGTGGCGGTTGTGCGGGCGGCGGGATCTGCTGGCCGATCTGGACCTGAACGACCGCGCCTCTTATGTGCGGATGGTCTTCTGGTGGCTCTGGCAGGATGCGGCCCATCTGAAACTGGAAGATTGCCTTGTGCCGCAGAAGATGGCCGATCTGATGCGCCATATCCAGCCCTCGCGCCTCTGCGACGACTGGCCCCTGACCACCTTCAGCGAACGGTTTTTCAATGCGACGGTCACGCTGCATTTTCTGGCCCCCGGACGCTGTGCCGAAAGCCGCAAGCAGCTATATCTGATCCTGATGGTAATGGCCCTCAAACGGCCGGATATTCTGCGCTACATCCCGCGCGAGCTGTTCATGCGGCTGCTGACCCCCGTTGACGGGCAGGGCCGTTCCGAACTGGAACTGTTTCTGGCGCAGCTTCTGGAGCGCGACAGTTGCACCTTCCCGCTTGCCAGCTTTGCCCATAGCGTGCGCCTCAAGGGGTTCGACCTCGACAGCCTGTCCTTCCTGACCTGTTGCGACGCGGGCCACCGGCTGGAAGCCGCAGCCCTGCCCGTGCCGCAAGGGGCGCTGGCCGATATCCAGCTGATCGGCCCTCTGGCCAAGGCTTCGGGCTTGGGGCAGGCCGCGCGCCTGTCGGCAGACATTCTCTCGCGCACCGGAAAACACCTGCGCTGTGTCGATTTCGACATGGACAACCCCGCTCCCGAGGGATTCAGCTCGGAGGCGCGCATGGATGCCTATGGTCCGGCCAGAGTCAATCTGATCCATCTCAATGCCGAATCCGTGCCGCTGGCCTTTGCCTATCAGCCTGATGTCTTCTCTGGCGCCTATAATATCGGCTATTTCTACTGGGAGCTCGACCGCCCCGCCGCCTGCCACTATCTGGCCCTGGAGATGCTGGATGAAATCTGGCTTTCGTCCGATTACGGCGTGCGGATTTACCGCCCCGAATTCGACGGCCCCGTCTGCAATGTCGGCATGTGTTTCGAACCGAATGACGATATCGACCGGCAGGAGGCACGGAAATTCGTCGAAAAACGCTTCCGTCTGTCGGCGCGGCATTTCATCTGTCTGGTGGCCTTCGACAGTTTTTCGTTCGTGCAGCGCAAGAACCCGCTCAACGCGCTGCGCAGCTTCCAGAAGGCCTTCGCGGGGGTGCCCGATGCGCGTTTGATCGTCAAAACCCAGAACCGGCAGTCGGTTTTCGATCCGGTGCAGATCCGGATCTGGGACGAGATGGAAGCCATGATGGCCCGCGATCCGCGTATCCTGCTGATGAACGAGACGCTGACCTACAGGGATCTGCTGCATCTCAAGAAGGGCTCGGATTGCTACCTTTCGCTGCATCGCTCCGAAGGATGGGGCTTCGGGATGATCGAGGCGATGAGCCTTGGTGTGCCGGTGGTCTGTTCGGCCTATTCCGGCAATCTGGAATTTTGCGATGCGCAAACGGCATGGCTTGTGCCCTGCACCGAGATCGGTCTGGAAAAGGGCGATTACATCTTTACGCCGAAGGGGGCGGTCTGGGCCGAACCCGATGTGGAGGCGGCGGCCCGACAGTTGCGCCGCGTCTATGACGATCCGGTGGCACGGGCAGCCAAAACGGCCCATGCGCTGGATCATATCCGCCGGAATTTCTCGGCAGAAGCCATCGCTACACGCTACAATGCGCGGCTTGAGGAGATACTGGCAGAGCTTGATCACGCCCCGAAAGAGGCTGCGGAATGACCCTGACCACCCAAAAGACAGCCCCCTCCGTGCCGCCCGAACTTCTGCGTGATGCGTTCCAGCTTTTCCTGCAACGCGACCCGAACCCGCAAGCCCGGAACCAGTTTGCGGATTTCGGCGCCCTGATCGGTGCGCTCTTCGGTTCGAAAGAATTTCTGGCCTCGGCACAAGCGCAAAAGACCAATCTGCCTTGGCCGGAGCGACAATATTTCATCGCGCGCGATCTTGGCATCCTCTACTGCCCCATCGGCAAGAATGCCTGTAGTTTCTTCAAGCGGGCGATGGTCACGCTGGCCCAGCATCCCGCGCGGGCGGTGCTGGACCGGTCGATCCACCAACTGACCGATCATATCTGCACGGGCCTGCAGCTTTCGGATTATAGCGAGACAGAGATTGATGCGATCTGGCGCGACCCCGATCTTTACAGTTTCGCGATCCTGCGCGATCCGCTGCGCCGCCTGTTATCGGCCTATATCGAGAAATTCGTGGTGAACCGCCTTGATGCGGCCAATCTACGCTATCATACCGGACCGGTCATCGAGGCTGTCCAGAAAGCACAGGGGCTGGAGACCCCCGATTACCATCGCGGCATCCGGTTTCGGGATTTCGTCAACCATATCCTGTCCCAACCGCCCGAGCAGCTGGACCCGCATTGGCGGCCTCAGCATCTGTATCTGGGCGCACATCGCTGGAGCGCGCTTTACGACTTCGACCATCTCGACCGCGCCGTGCAGGATCTGGAGCAGATGTCGGGGATCGAGCTCAAACGCCCGCCGGTGAACCGCTCCGGCAGCGGCGTCGGGCAAGCGCATTTCGGGGCAGACCAGCTTTTGCCCGAAGTACTGGATAAACTGCCGATGATCGAGGCAGAATCGTTCTTTCCAGACGAGATCCGCGCAAAGATCCGCCAGTATTATGCCCAAGATGTGGCCTTGATGGCGCAGACACGGTAACGCCGCGCGGCACGCACGGGATCGGGCGGGATCGGGCGGAACACCCCGCTGAAACAGCTCCAGAGAGCACGCGCTTTCGGACTGTCGGGGAGTGCGATGCAAGGATCGCGGCATTTTATGCACTTAGCATAAGGATCGGGGCGACGGCTGATTGCGCAATCCCGGGATGCGCCGGCCTGTCATCCCATGCGCTCCGGCCCCGCATATGCCATGCGGGGCCGGAGCTTTGTCGCGGTGCAGGTCAGCTAAGATGATGCGGCGGCTCAAGCCCGTAAACCGGTGTCTCGATCCCCGCGTGACGTGCCTTGAGCTGCAGGGCCAGATAGCGCGAATAATGGCGCGACTGATGCAGATTGCCGCCGTGGAACCACAGCCCTTCCTGCATCGTGGGTTTCCACATATTGCGCTGTTCGCCTTCCCACGGGCCGGGATCTTTGGTGGTATCGGACCCCAAGCCCCAGCATTTGCCAACCTTGTCCGCCACTTCTTGCGAAATCAGGTCCGCCGCCCAGCCATTCATCGAGCCATAGCCCGTGGCATAGATCACCAGATCGGCGGGCAGCTCGGTGCCATCTTCCAGCACCACCGCATCTTCGGTCAGGTGGCTGACACCCTTGCCCGATTGCAGCTTGATCGAGCCGTCAATCACCAGATCGCAGGCCCCCACATCGATATAATAGCCCGACCCCCGACGCAGATATTTCATGAACAGACCGGATTCATCATCCCCGAAATCCAGCATGAACCCCGCCTTTTCAAGGTCGCGATAGAAATCGGCATCGCGTTTCTTGATCTCGGCATATTGCGGCACATGCCATTCATGCATGATCTTGTAGGGCAGCGATGCAAAGATCATATCCGCCTTATCGGTGGTGATGCCATTGGCCACCGCCTCTTCGGAATAGAGCGCGCCCAGACAGACCTCGCGCAGGCTGTCGGATTTGACGATATGGGTCGAGGACCGCTGCACCATCGTCACATCCGCGCCGTTTTCCCAAAGGGCGGCACAGATATCATGGGCCGAGTTATTCGCCCCGATCACCACCACCTTCTTGCCGCGATAGGCATCAGGCCCGGGGTGCTGGCTGGAATGCTGCTGTTCCCCCTTGAAGACATCCTGCCCCTTGAAGCTCGGAATATTGGGCTTGCCCGACATGCCCGTGGCCATCACAAGCTGCTTGGGATGCAGCGTGATCTCTTCCCCCGCGCGGTCCAGCACCACCGTCCATTCGCCTTTGGCCGCGTCATAGGTCGCGGATTTGGCACGGGTGGAGGACCAGTAATTCAGCTCCATCACACGGGTATACATCTCGAGCCAGTCCCCGATCTTGTCCTTGGGGGCAAAAACCGGCCAGTTGTCGGGGAAGGGAATATAGGGCAGGTGGTCATACCAGACCGGATCATGCAGGCAGAGCGATTTATACCGCTTGCGCCACTGGTCGCCCGGACGCTCATGCGCATCGACCACGATGGTCGGCACGTCCAGCTGGCGCAGCCGCGCCCCCAAAGCGATGCCGCCCTGACCGCCACCGATGATCAGCACATAGGGCTGGGTCTCCACACCAAGGGTCGATGCCTCGTGCTCGCGCTTTTCCTTCCACGTCAGGCGGTTCGGGTCATGGCCATGCTCTGCCCCCATAGGTCTGCGCAGCTTGCGGGGCTCTTCATGACCTTTCAGTTCGTGCAGCGTGGTCAGAAGGGTCCAGATTTTCCCCTCTTTCATACGGATATAGCCCACGCCGCGCCCCAGAGAGGTCTCCAGCTGCAACCACCCTTCGGTCACGCCATCGGCCTCGCTCACCGCTTCGGCGGGATCAAGATGGATGGAATGCGTGCGGATCACCGGCAGCTGGACTGCGGCCATATCGGCAATGGCCGGACGGCCTTCCAGCGTTTTCAGGTTCCATGTAAAGGCGGCAAGATCGCGCCAGTATCCCGTTTCCAGAAACAGGTTGGCCACAGCCTGCGCATCACAGGCAATCATTGCGCGTTCAAGATCATTCACGAGCGCCTGCAAAGCGCCGTGTTGGGTCGTATCGAGCATGGGTTCTCCTCCCTTGGCTCCGGTGAAGCCGCGGCGGATCCTGCGGGCGGAGCCTCCTCAAACCCCGTGCCCCCGCAAAAAACCGCCGCCGCAGTGAATTAGGCCTCCAGATCGATCAGGATCTTGAGGTGGTTGCCAGCCGGATCAAGCAGCGCGTCAAAGCCTTCCTTGACGGCATCATCGAGCTTGATTTTCTTGGTGACGACTTTTTTCGAAGGAATAGCGCCAGAGGCAATCAGGTCCATCACCCGCGGCCAGCTATGCGCCGGATAGCACCAAGACCCCTTCAGGGTCACATCTTTGAACGTTACATCAAAGAAGTTCAATTTGCCCACGCCCGGATGCACACCTGTGGCGACAATCGTCCCCTGCTTCCGGACCGCATCGAGACAGGATTGAAGGGCATGTTCATTGCCAACGCATTCGATGGCAATGTCACATCCCAAATTGTCTTGTGTATGCGCCTGCACAACCTCGGTCAGATTGTCTTTCGCCGGATTAACCGTGATCACCTCCGGCAGAACCTCTTTCGCGAGCTTCAATCGCGTCTCGTTCATGTCAGAAACAAAGAGTTTTGTCGCGCCGAAGGCCTTGGCGGTCAGCAGAGCCAAGATACCGATCGGCCCTGCGCCGGTGATCAGCACGCTATCGCCGGCCCGAACTCCCGCGCGGTCGCAGGCGTAAACGGTGACAGCCGTCGGCTCGACCAGAGCGGCTTCCTCGTCGCTGAGTGCATCCGGAATTTTGTAGACGTTATAATCGTTCAGAATGGAGGCTTCAGCCATCCCCCCCCATTGCCAGCTAAGCCCGACAAGACCCAGCACAGGCGACAGGTTCAGCCAGCCGCGTTCACCGAAATATTCTCCTGTGCGGGGGCCAATGAGCGGCTGAATTGCAACCCGATCCCCGACTTTGACATTTGTCACTCCCTCGCCAACGGCTGTGACGGTTCCGCCGAATTCATGACCGAGAATCTGCGGTCCATGCGCCCCCGTATAAGGATGAGGTTCTTTTGGAATGAAAATCGGCCCATGCGCGTATTCGTGCAAATCGGTCCCGCAAATCCCAACGAAGCGATTCTTCACCGCCACTTGGCCCGGACCGGGTTTGGCAACATCTTCGATATCTTCGACACGCAGATCTTTTGCCGCGTGGAAACGTAGCGCTTTCATTGACGCTTCTCCTTCTCACTTACGGCTCTCATGATGCGCGCTTGTCTGCGACAAAATAGCCCGACTTATCTTGAGCAAGGTTTTCAATGGCTTGCTAATTTGACCTGTTGCACTCTCTGCCGCACCTGTTGCATCTGGTTGCAACAGCTATGCTGCGATGCCGCATGAATGCTGCACCATGCAGACGACCCCGTTTCCAGCCAAGCCATTGTCGATTAGGCTTTCTTGGCCGCGAGGGCCTTGGAAGGGGACGGCATGCACAGGGTAAGCGAACATATCCGCGAAATCGAGGCTGTCTCGAACGGGGGGGCCGTCGGGCGCGATCCTGCCGTGGCCGCAAGCTGGCGGCGCTGCCTGCAAGAGCACAAACTCGATCCGGCCCGCCGCTCCGAAGCCTATATCGTTCCCAGCCGCATCCTGCGCCAGCATCGGGAACGTTCGGGCGATCTGATCTCTATCGCGCGCTCGGGGATCGAACAGCTTTATAAACTGGTGGCCGAACAGGATTATGTGCTGCTTCTGGCCGATGCGGCCGGTGTCACGGTGGAGTTTTTGGGGCAGGACCAGCGCAAGGCCGATCTGCAGCATTCGGGCCTTTATCTGGGCGCGGAATGGTCGGAGGCGCGGGCGGGCACCTGTGCCTTGGGGGCCTGTATCGAGGGCGGCGAGCCGATCATCGTCCATCAGAGCGACCATTTCGACAGCACCCATAGCGGGCTGAGTTGCACAGCCGCCCCGATCCACGACCTGTCGGGACGGCTGAGCGCGGTGCTCGACATCTCGCTTCTGTCCTCGCCGCGGCCGCGGGCCAGCCAGTATCTGGCGCTCAACCTTGTCAAACAAACCGCGCGCCGGATTGAAATGGCCAATATCATGGCCGAGAGCCGCCGCGACTGGGTGTTACGCCTTGGCCCCAGCGCCGAATTTCTGGACACCGATCCCGAAGCAGCGATCCGGTTGGATGCGTCGGGGCGGGTGACCGGCATGACGCATGGCGCGGCACGGGTGATGGCGGCGGCTCTGGGCTGCGACTGGCGGCGCCCCGATCTGCTCTTGGGGCGCCCGATTTCCGACAGTTTCAATCTGGATCTGAACGGGATCGAGGCGCTGACCCGCCATAGTCCGGCCCGTGAACGCAATGTGGAGACCCGTAATGGGTACAGGCTTTTTGCCCATGCGATCGAACCCCGACGCGAGCCTGTGCGGCGGGTGACGGCCTATCGCGGCACGAGCCTGCCTGCGGTGCCGCAGGGGTTGCGGGATCTGGCGCAGAATGATCCGGCGATGGCGCGCGTGATCACGCAGGCTGCCGGTCTGGTCAACGGGCAGGGGGCGGTTTTGCTGACCGGCCCGATGGGCAGTGGCAAACGCCATCTCGCCCGCGCCATCCACGAGGCGGGCATCGGTGGCCCCTTTGTCACCCTGCGCTGTGGCGAGTTTCTGGCCGAGGAAGAGGCCACAATTTTCGGGCGCGAAACCCGTGGCCTGACAGAGCCCGGCATGATCGACGAGGCGCAAGGGGGCGCGCTGTTTCTGGACAAGCTCGAAGAGCTGCCCCCTCGCGCACAGGCACGGCTTCTGGCACTGATCTCGGAAGGGGCATGGCGTCCGATCGGGGCGGTGCGGGCGCAAAAAGCCAATATGCGGATCTTCGCCTCGCTTGGCATGCCGGCACAACAGGCCGTGGCCGAGGGGCGCCTGCGCCGCGACCTGTATTTCGCGCTGCGCGGCACGGTGCTGGACCTGCCCGCCCTGCGCGACCGGCAGGATCTGGTCTGGCTGGCCGAAACCGCACTTTCCGAGGCATTCACCCAGCCAGTAACACTCGGCGCAGAGGCTGCCAGCTGGATCACGCAGCAAGAATGGGCGGGCAACCTGCTGGAATTGCGTGATTTCGCCCGTCACAGCGCTGACCGTCTGGTGGAAAACGGTGCTTTGCCCCGACAAGGGCTGCAGCTGGCCGATCTGGCCCGTGACTATGTTCAGGACGCAGCCTCGAAAGAGCACGGCCACGCGGCGCTCCTCAACCATATCCTGCAACAGACCGGCGGCAATATCTCCGAAACCGCGCGACGGCTGGGGGTAAACCGCTCGACAATCCACCGGCAGATGCAGCGTTACGGGATCAAACGCCGCTAAAGCATGTTGTCAAATGCCGCTTTGCCTGCCAGATGCGGGGGCAAGAAATTCCAAGCGGAGAGCGTCATGCAGATATTGCGTCTCATCGATACTGGCGGCACCATCGGCATGGTGCCTTCCGAACAGGGGCTTGTGCCCGGTGCGGGTGTCGTTGAACAGCATCTGCGGGCGGCGCTGCCACAGGGCACCGCACTGGATGTCGTGACCTTCGACCCGCTGATCGACAGTGCCAATATCCGCCCCGCGGACTGGAACCGGCTGGCCGATCTGATTGCCGAACATGACGGACCCGTGCTGATCACACATGGCACCGATACGCTGGGCTTTAGCGCCGCAGCCCTGTCGCAGGTGATCGCCCCCGAACGCGCGGTGGTCCTGTGCGCCGCCATGCAGCCGCTGGGCCAGAATGCCGATGCCGAAGAAAGCCTCGCGCAGGCGCTGGAGTATCTGCTTTCGGGACAGGCGGGTGTGCGGGTGGCCGTGAATGGCCAGATCCTTGAGGCCGAAGGGGTGACAAAGACCGACAGTCACGCCCGCGCAGCCTTTGTGTCAGTGCCGCAGGCCCCGTCAGCCCCTCGCTCCACCGGCGCGCGGTTCGGCACAGGGCCGCAGATCGGCGTGCTCACCCTGACGCCGGGACTGTCGGGACAGGCCCTGACGGCACTGCTGGGCTGTTTCGACGGGGTCGTCTTGCGCATCTACGGGGCAGGGACCTTTCCCGAGGATCCGGCACTTGTGACCGCTGTGGCCGAGGCCGTCGCACGCGGCCTTCCGGTGCGCGTCGTCAGCCAATGCGTGCAGGGCGGGCTGGCACCGGGGCTTTACGCGGCAGGTGCCAGCTTTTGGCAAAGCGGTGTCACCAATGGCGGCACCGAAACGGTCGAACTGGCCTTTGTGCGGCTTTTGCTCGCGGCCTCTGCGGCCTGAACCTGACGGCCTGAACCTGACGACCGAACGGGCGGTTTTGCAGCGTTACGCCTCGTCGAAGAACAGGCGCGGCGTCATGCCTTTATCGCAATGCACGACATGGGTGAGATCTTCGAAATCATCCACCGCCGCCCGCAGGACAAAGGTCATCCCGTCCACAAAATCGCTGGCTTGCGGATCGAGTATGATCACGATATCCACGCCGACCGGACGGAATTTGAACGTGACCGATTGCGGCTCCGTCCGCGCGCGCGAGCGCAGACAGAGAATATGCCGGATATCGTCATACAGCCCGTAAAGGCAATCCCGCTCGTCCTGCGTCTCGAACAGGGTGCCCGCCGGAAATGTCGCACATAGCGACCCCGAGGCAATCAGCCGCTCCAGAAGCACGTTCATCAGTTTCTTGTCCTTGAGCTTAGCGCTCAGGAAACGATGTTCGATCGCCTCGAAATTCTCGATGATCTGCGATGAAACGCGGTCGATATGTGTCCGTAAAGCCATGTGATCCTCCTCCGGTTCTGGCATGGATTGGGGTTGGTGCCTCCTGCCGCCCATGATGCGGCGATAGGCAGATCGGTGCGGATCAGGCGGATCGGGACCGACCCGACCGCGCGCATAGGGGCAATATCCGCTGTCGTATAAAGGAATACGGATGCCCGACCTGATCTTGCCGACCGGATCTTGCCGACCGGTTCGGGGCAGGCCCTTTGCCGAGACACAGCCAAACGGCGGATAAAATCGGGACGACATTTTGAACGAGAAAACATTACGGGACATCGAATGAAGCTGCACAGGACACCCAGCTTTGCTCAATGGAATGAAGGTGATCTTAAAATGACCATTCTGCCGGAAGGAATTTTACAAAACGGGCAGGATCACGTCACAGATAGCGCGCAGTGGCAGGTCCAAGCGACAAGAGCCAGAGGCACCTGACAGAACAGGGTGCGAGGTCTCCGAGCCTGCATAAAGTTCCGCCAGAAAAATCTCTGGCCCGTTCGTCCTGTGTCAGTCCTGCGCCAGGTCTGCGTCGGGGGCAGGGGCGGGGACCAAACCGGCTGCGCCTTTGCGATACCCCGACGGGGGCATGCCCATTGCCAGCCGGAAGGCCGTTGCGAAAGCTTCCGGCGTTTCGTAGCCCGCCTGCCGTGCCGCGCTGGCCACCGAAGCCCCCGCATGCAGGGCATGGCCCGCCCGTTCCAGCCGGATCTGGCGCAACCGCCCATGTACCGACATGCCGCGCAGGCGCCGGAACAACCGGCGCATGGAGGACACGCTCATGCCCGCGCTTTCAGCCAGAGCCTCGGACGAAGGCAGCCCCCCCGCGATCAAGGCCTGCGCCTCGATCCGGCTCAGCCGTTCCTGATCCGTCCGGCTGATCTCCGGCTCCGCTCCCATCAGCCCCACCAGCATCGTCTGCAACATGGACAGGGCGAGCGCTTCCGCTTCGATCTGGCAGAAGGGCGTCTGCCGATGGCGTTGCAGCAGGGCTTCGGCCCGTAACACGTCGGGCATGGTCGCCGTCCAGCTTGCCCGCAGATGGGCTTGGCCCTGAAGGATCGATTGCATCGTCACCCCGCGCGCCTCCAGCCAGTTCCACGGGACCAGCACCGACACTTTGCGCACATGGTTGCCTGCCGTGATATTGCGGCGGAAGGCCGTCGGCTGACCAAGCGCGCTCAGATGCAGTTGCGCTGGCTGGCCCGGCATCGGCCCGAAACGCTCGCTGCGCGGCCCGAGCCTGCCCTCGACCTGCCCCTCCAGAATGAGATGCAGCAACAGATTGGCCGGACGGGTCAGGAAGGTGACGAAATCTTTCGCGCTGACCGTATCCTGTAGCTGCACGTTGAGGCCCGAGGGCAGCGCAATCCGCCGACGTCCGCCGCGCAGCACGATGTCGGAGACGGGCAGGCTTGCGCCGAAATCCGTCACATCCCCCCGTAGCCCCGTGGCGATGTCATTCAGGCTGATATCCATCTGGACCTCCAAGGTCTGATCCTTTGCGGGAACGCCAGCCGATTGGCGCTTTGACGAAGATATATGGCCGTATGGCACAGGCCGGATACTGGCCAGATACCAGATCCAGCTCTAATGGTCGATAAAAATACTCGGTTATTAAGGGATAGTGCCATGTCACCTGCTGGACGTACCACGTTGAAACTGTGCCTGCTGGCCTCCACCGCCCTTGCCGCACCGGCATTCGCGCAAGATGCGGTCGCACTGGACGAGATCGTTGTCGAAGGGTCGAGCTACGAGACCGAAGGCTCCGATAGCTATGCGACCGATCTGATCTCGGTGGGGGAGAAGGCGGCGATGAGCCCGCGCGAGGTGCCGCAATCGACCTCGGTCGTCACCCATAAGCAGATCGAGGATGGCGGCTACACGGCGCTGGAAGAGGCGCTGTCGGATGTGGCGGGCATCATGATCCTCAATAATGATGTCGGGCGGTCGTCGATCTATTCGCGCGGCTACGAATTCGACTATCTCTATTTCGACGGCCTCCCCGCGCCGGTCAGCTCGATCTACGGCACCCAGCCGGATCTGTCGATTGTCGATCACGTCGAGGTCCTCAAAGGACCGTCGGGCCTGTTCATCAGCACCGGCGAACCGGCAGGCTCGATCAATATGCGTCTCAAACAGGCCACCGCCACCGAGTTTACCGGCTATGCCACGACTTCGGCCGATAGCAACGGGCAAGTCCGCGCGGAAGTCGATATGTCCTCGGCACTCAATAAGGACGGCACGCTGCGCGGGCGCTTTGTGGCCGCCTATGGCGATGGCGATACGTTTATCGACGGTGGCTCGAACGGGGTGCAGTCCTATTACGGCACCGTCGCGTGGGATGTGGACCCGAATACCAAACTGACTTTCTCGCTCAGCCATATGGAGCGCGATATCGCGCCGTTCAACGGTCTGCCCACCTATGCGGATGGCTCGCTGATCTGGACGGATGTCGAGGCGGGCGTGATGCCCGACTGGAACGATTTCGACAACGAAACCACCGATGCCGTGGTGGCGGGCGAGCATTTCCTCGATAATGGCGGGCGCATCAAATTCTCGATGCGCAAATCGTGGCAGGATGCCAATTTCCTCTACGGCTATGCCGGATCGACCGCCGATGCCGATAACAACATCTCTTCGATCGCCTATCTGGGCCGCGATTTCAGTCAGGACAGCCTCGCGCTGGACATCCATGCGGATCTGCCCTTCCAACTGGGCCAGATGGAAGGCAACGCGATTGTCGGGGCCGATTGGCAGAAGGTCACCAGCACCACCTACACCGCCCGCGGATCGATCTCGGGCAGCTGGAACCTGAACGATTTCGATGGCGCGTCGGTGGCCAAGCCGAGCTATAGCTATTCGACCCGCGCGGACTCGGAGACCACTTCCACGGGGCTCTATTCGCAGCTACGGCTCAAGCCGATGGACAAGCTGACCGTGATCGGTGGCGCGCGCCTGAGCTGGTATGACGGCACGGTCGACACCACGACGCTGTCCAGCGGCGCGGTCTCGACGGCCGATTATGACGTCGATGCCCATGTGACACCGTTTGCCGGTGCCACCTACGAGCTGACGCCCGATGCCTCGCTCTATGCCAGCTATTCCGAGATCTTCATTCCGCAATCGTCGCGGGACACGGATGGCGATCTGCTTGATCCCGTCGAGGGGCGCCAATACGAGCTGGGCGTCAAGGCCCGGCTTGCCTATGGTCTGGATGTCACGGCGGCCTATTTCAACCTGCGCGAGGCGAACCGTCCTGTCGCGATCACCGGCACCGATTACTACAAAGCCGAGGAAGAGGTCGAATCCAAAGGCGTCGAGCTGACGGTGTCGGGCGAGTTGCGCGAAAATCTGCACCTCTCGGCAGGCTATACCTATACCGAGACCGAATATCTCAACGGCAGCTCGAAGGGCGAGGATTTCTCGACCTATACGCCCAAACACATGTTCAAGCTTCAGGCCATGTATGACTTCAAGGACGGCGTGATGGCCGATTGGAGCCTCGGGGGCCGCCTGACCATGATGAGCGGTTTCTCCTCCAAGGGGATCGAGGCACCGGGTTACGGGGTGGTCGATCTGATGGCGGTCAAAACCTTCAATGATGACCTGACTTTGCGCATGGGCGTCGATAACCTCTTCGACAAAGAATATTATTCGCGCGTGGGCAGCACCACGGTGTTCAACTTCCGCGGCGAACCGCGCACCTTCAACGTCTCGCTGACCAAGACCTTCTGATCCGCATCCGGCCCGATCCGGCTGCAAACCCCCGCCGATTGGCGGGGGTTATCTTTTGCGCAAAATTCAATCATGACGTGCATGGATATTTTCCTCGACAGGCCAACCCCTCGCACTAATTCCGTTTTTCGGGCCGGACCTTCGGGCATTTTGACGTGACGAATAAGCAAAAAAATGCTGTCAACTGGCGAGAAAATCGGTTTTTACCGCCGGATGGCCTTGTCTTGGGCCGTTGGAAAGCCGAAGCTGGCGCAAAATAAAGAACATGTGGGCTAAGGGTCTATGATTGAACACACCTCCCTTCCGGGCGTTATCCTCATTACGCCCCCGCGTTTTGGTGACCATCGCGGTTTTTTCTCCGAAAGCTGGAACAAGAAGAAGCTTGAAGCCGAAGGGGTGAACCTGCCGGAATTCGTGCAGGACAACCACTCGCTCTCGCGCGAGAAGGGCACGGTGCGCGGGCTGCATTTCCAGTCGCCGCCGCATGCGCAGGGCAAACTGGTGCGCTGTGGCCGCGGGTCGATCTTTGATGTGGCGGTGGATGTACGCAAGGGCAGCCCGACCTATGGTCAATGGGTGGGCTTTGAGCTGTCCTTCGAGAATGGCAAGCAGCTATGGATTCCGGCGGGCTTCCTGCATGGGTTCATGACGCTGACGGATGATGCCGAGATCTGCTATAAATGCACCGACCATTACGCGCCCGAATGCGATGGCGCGGTGAAATGGGACAGCTGTGGCATCGACTGGCCGATTGCCGATATTACCCCGATCATTTCCGAAAAAGACGAGAAGGCGCAGCCGCTTTCCGCATTCGACACCCCTTTCACCTTCGAGGCCTGATCCTATGAAACTTCTTGTTACCGGCGGTGCCGGATTTATCGGTTCGGCTGTTGTGCGTCTGGCGATGGCGCGGGGCCATAGCGTGGTGAACGTCGACGCGTTGACCTATGCGGCCTGCCTCGAGAATGTGGCCGAATGCGCTGGCAGTCCGAATTATGCCTTCGAGAAGGCCGATATCCGTGATCGCGCCGCTCTGGATGCGGTTTTTGCCAAGCATAAGCCTGATGCGGTGATGCATCTGGCCGCTGAATCCCATGTGGACCGGTCGATCGACGGGCCGGGCGATTTCATCGAAACCAATATCACCGGCACCTATAATATGCTGGAGGCCGCGCGCAGCTATTGGGTCGCGCAGGGCAAGCCCGAAGCCTTCCGCTTCCACCATATCTCAACCGATGAGGTCTTTGGCTCGCTGCCCAATGACCCTGCGATCAAATTCACCGAAGACACGCCCTATGATCCGCGCTCGCCCTATTCGGCGTCCAAAGCGTCTTCGGACCATCTGGTGCGCGCATGGCACGAGACCTATGGCCTGCCGGTGGTGCTGACCAACTGCTCCAACAACTACGGGCCTTTCCACTTCCCCGAGAAGCTGATCCCCGTGGTGATCCTGAACGCGCTGGCCGGTAAGGACCTGCCGATCTACGGTAAGGGCGACAATATCCGCGACTGGCTCTATGTCGAGGACCATGCCGATGCGCTGCTGCTGGTGGTGGAAAAAGGCGAGCTGGGCCGCAGCTATAATATCGGCGGCGAGAACGAGCGCACCAATCTGGAACTGGTGAAGACGCTCTGCGCGATCCTTGACCAGAAGCGCCCGAAGGCGCAGGGCTCTTACGCCGATCAGATCACCTTTGTAACCGACCGCCCCGGCCATGATGCGCGTTATGCGATTGATCCGACCCGCATCCGCAACGAGCTGGGCTGGCGTCCGTCGGTGACGGTCGAGGAAGGGCTTGAACGCACCGTTGACTGGTATCTGGCCAATGAGGCTTGGTGGAAACCGCTGCAAGCGCGGGCGGGCGTTGGTGTCCGTCTGGGCACGGGCGAGGCCCAGTCTGGCGAGGGAAAGAAGGAAACGGCATGAGCATCCTCGTTTTCGGTTCCACCGGCCAAGTCGCGACCGAGCTGAAATCGCTTCTGCCCGAGGCGCAGTTTCTGTCGCGTGCCGAGGCGGATCTGTCGACCCCCGAAGCCTGCGCCGCCGCTATCACGGCGGCCAAGCCCGAGGCCGTGATCAATGCGGCCGCCTATACGGCGGTGGATAAAGCTGAAAGCGAAGAGGATCTGGCCGAGGCGATCAATGGCGCCGCGCCCGCCGCTATGGCGCAGGCCTGTGCCGGGCTTGGTATTCCCTTTGTGCATATCTCGACGGATTATGTCTTTGACGGGCAGGGCGAGACGCCGTTCAAACCCACGGATATGACCGCGCCGCTGGGGGCCTATGGCCGCAGCAAGCTGAAGGGCGAACAGGGGATCGCGCTGGCGGGCGGGGCCTATGCCGTGCTGCGCACCTCTTGGGTGTTTTCCGCGCATGGCAATAACTTCGTGAAGACGATGCTGCGCCTGTCAGAAACCCGTGACAAGCTGACCGTGGTGGCCGACCAGATCGGCGGCCCGACCTCGGCGCGGGCGATTGCCAAGGCCTGTGTCCGCATCGCAAGCCAGCTTGCCGAAGACCCGTCGAAAGCGGGGATCTACCATTTCTCGGGCGCGCCCGATACAAGCTGGGCCGGTTTCGCGCGCGAGATCTTCGCGCAGGCAGGGCGCGCGACCGCGGTCGAGGATATCCCCACGACGGCCTTCCCGACGCCTGCCAAACGCCCCGCCAATAGCCGGATGGATTGCGCCACGACGTTTGACGCTTTCGGGATTTCCCGCCCCGACTGGAAGGCCGATCTGGCGGAGGTTCTGCACGCGCTGAGAGGGGTTGATGCCGCTTCTGCAAACTGACAGCACTTCTGTCTTTTTCGCGCATGTCCCCAAGACCGGCGGCACGTCGGTCGAGGACTATCTGCAGCAGCATTATGGCCCGCTCTCGCTTTACGACCCCGACTGGTTGGGGCGTAAGGCGGCGGGTCTCCCCCGCAAGTTTCCCTGCTCGGAGCAGCATCTGGTCTGGGCCGATGCCCGCACCCTGTTCGACACCAAGCCCGATCTTGTTTTCGGTCTGGTACGTGACCCTTTGCAACGGGCGATATCGGAATACCGGTTTCAGGCGCGCAGCTTCCCCCATATGCAGCGCCTGACACAGCGCGGCTTTTCGGTCTGGCTGGCGGTGATGGAGGCCGCCTACCGGCGCGACCCCTATGTGATGGACAACCATCTGCGCCCCCAGTCGGATTTCCTGCCGCATGAAGCCACAGTGTTCCGCCTTGAAGAGGGTATGGAGCCTGTTGTGGACTGGTTGCAAACCCATCTTGGCGGGGTCGCAGGGCAGGTGCCCCATGCGCAGAAATCGGCAGAATGCCCGACCCTGCAGGACCGGATCGCACCGAGCAAGGCGGATATGGCCCGCATCACGCGGCTCTATCACAAAGACTATGTGCGCTTTGGCTATCAACATCCGATCGGCGGGTTCGAATTTGCAACGCTTTACCGCCCCGCACCCGTAAAACACACGCTTTATGCAATGGTGAAAGGCCGCAAAGTCACCCGCGCCTATCGCCGGAAATATATCTAGATTTCTAAAGGACAGTTCTCATGACAACACAGCGCAAAGGTATTATCCTCGCCGGCGGTTCGGGCACGCGGCTCTATCCGCTGACGATGGCTGTCTCGAAGCAGCTGATGCCGATCTATGACAAGCCGATGATCTATTATCCGCTGACCGTGCTGATGCTGACCGGCATCCGCGAGATCGCGATCATCACCACTCCAGCGGATCAGGAGCAGTTCAAACGGCTTCTGGGCGATGGCAGCCAATGGGGCATCAGCCTGACCTATATCACCCAGCCCTCGCCCGACGGTCTGGCGCAGGCCTATATTCTGGCCGAGGATTTCCTTGACGGTGCGCCTTCGGCGATGGTTCTGGGCGATAACATCTTCTTCGGCCACGGGCTGCCGCAGCTTCTGGAAGCCGCTGATGCGCAGGGCGTGGGCGGGACGGTCTTCGGCTATCGCGTGGCCGATCCCGAACGCTATGGCGTGGTCAAATTCGATACGGCAGGCAAAGTCGAGGAAATCATCGAAAAGCCCGAGGTGCCGCCGTCGAACTATGCAGTCACCGGCCTCTATTTCCTTGATGGCGATGCCCCCAAGCGCGCCCGCGAGGTCAAGCCTTCGCCGCGGGGCGAGTTGGAGATCGTGACGTTGCTGGAAAGCTATCTCAAGGATGGCACGCTGACCGTGAAACAGATGGGCCGTGGCTATGCATGGCTTGATACCGGCACCCATGCCTCGCTTCTGGACGCCGGCAATTTTGTGCGCACGCTCTCGACCCGTCAGGGGGTGCAATCGGGCTGCCCCGAAGAGATCGCCTATGAAAAGGGCTGGATCGACGATGCGAAAATGGCCGAACATGCCGAGACATTCAAAAAGACGGCTTATGGCAAGTATCTGGCAAGCCTGCTGAAATAAGCAGAACAGACGTTCAGTACGGAGATGCGGAAGGGCATTCGGGCGCGCAGGCACCGGATGCCCTTTCTTCTGGCACCTGCGGCCCTATAACGGATAGACAGGCCCGCCAAGCCACAGAATGGCGACCGGTTTCCTGTTGTTTTTGGGGCAAAAAACTGCAAGGTGCATAGTCAAGTTCGGGCATCCGGCAGGATGTCTTCCGTATTGCGAGGTTTATATGTCATTGGGATCTTTCGGTACGTCGTTTCTCCGGCATATTGCCCAGCGGTTCTATCTGTCCAAAGCCCGTGCCGGACGCCCCGGAGAGCGGCTGTTTTCCGAGCTTATGGCAAAGTCGCTGGCCTCGGAACTGGCGCTGCGCGAGGATCTGTTCGACAATGTCACGGTAGATGCGGAAAAGCGTGCGAAATTCCTGCGCGCGCCGCTGCCAGAGCGACGCTATATGCTGTTTTTCACCGCGCGTTCGGGAAGCTCGCGTCTGGGCGAGATGCTGGAACGTGCCCGCGTTCTGGGCCAGCCGAACGAGGCGTTCAATTTCCGCTTTGTGCCCAATATCGCCCAAGCCTATCAGGCCGACACGCTGGAAACCTATGTCGATATGCTGCTGCGCAGGCGCAATACGCGCGGCACCTATGGCGTCGAGATCACCTATGCGCATATGATGAACCTCTTCGGATCGATGGACCGGCTGATCGAGATGATGGCCCCCACCTCGTATATCTGGCTGATCCGCGAGAACCTTCTGGCGCAGGCGTTGTCGCTGTCGAAGCTGATCCAGACCAAGGTCGCCCATTCCACCGCAGCCGACCAGACCAGCCAGATGGCCGCAGATGCCGCCTTCCAGTATAAACCGCTAGAAATTTTGCATGCGATGGCGCGCTATTGCGTCGAGGAAGACCGGCTCGAGGCCGATATGGCCCGTTTCGGGATCAAGCCGCTATGCCTGAGCTACGAGCAGACCGTCGGTCAGCCCGACACCGTGATCCTCAGGACGATCGCCGATCATATCGGGGTCGGGGCTGTAGATCTGCAGCCCGCACCCACATCCCATCACAAACTTCTGGGGTGCCGTAGTGCGGAATATGCCGAGCGTTTCGCGCAGGAATATCCCGATTTTCTGGCCCGCATGACAGACTATCGTGCGGCGCGTATCGAACGGCTGCACAAGTTCTGACTGGCCTGGCCACATAGGCCGCGCCCGTTTCGGGGTTTCACGCAATCTTAAAAGGATATCGGTTAACTCTGACCGCAAGGGCCGCTATGGCCCGTTTTGTGTGACGAGTAACCTATGCTTGAAAACCGGTTTCGCGCCGATATCCAAGGCCTGCGGGGTCTTGCCGTTGCGGCGGTGGTGCTGTTTCACGCCTGGCCGAAGGCTTTGCCGGGCGGCTTCGTGGGCGTCGATATCTTCTTCGCGATTTCGGGGTTTCTGATTGGCGGCCATCTACAGCGCGACAGCCTCACGGGGCAGCTCTCTTTGCTGACCTTCTACCACAAGCGCGCCAGACGCCTTTTGCCTGCTCTTCTGGTGATGCTTGCCGCCACTCTGGGGCTGGGGGGCATTCTGCTCAGTCCCGATAACTATCAAGAGCTTGCCCGCACCGCCCTGTCTTCGGCGCTCTTTGCTTCGAATATCGATTTCTATCTGTTCAGCGGCTATTTCGACCAGCAGGCGGAACTGCGACCGCTGCTGCATACATGGTCGCTTTCGGTCGAGGAACAGTTCTATCTGCTATTCCCCTTCCTGCTGTTCATGGTAATCAAATGGCGCCCCTCCGCATTGGTGCCGTTGACCCTGCTGGGGATTATGGGCGGGGTGATCCTGTCCGAATGGGGCTTGCGGCATTCTCCGACGGGGGCCTATTTCCTGTTGCCGTTCCGTGGCTTCGAATTCCTGATCGGGGCTCTGGCTGCCTATCTGCCAGCCCCCCGAAAAGACCGGCCCATCCTGCGTCCGTTGGCGCTGGCCACGCTGGGGCTATGCATGGTCTGGCTGACACCCGATATGCCCTTTCCCGGCCTGCGGGCGGGCGTGCCCAGCTTTGCTACAGCGGTCCTGTTATGGGTGGGGCGCTTTCCTTTGCCCCGACAGACCGGCGGGATGCTGGCCGGCGGGATGCTGGGGGCCGGTTTTCTGGGCCGGATCTCCTATTCACTCTATCTCTGGCACTGGCCGTTGATGGCGTTTCTGCGCAGTCTTGCCGGAGAGGTGCCCGATGCGCTGATGGCGCTTTGCGTGGGGGTCTCGGTCATACTGGCATGGCTGAGCTGGCGTTATATCGAGAAGCCCTTCGCCCGCCTGCCCACCGGCCACAGCCCCATCCTGCGCTGGAGCGCGGCGGGGCTTGCCCTGATCATGCTGCCCGCTTGGGGGATCTGGCACGGGCAGGGGATACCGCAGCGCTTTGCGCCGCAGGTGCTGGCCTTATATGATGCGGCACAGGATATCAGCCCGTGGCGGGAAAGCTGCCATCAGGATGACCGTGACAGAAAGCCCTATGCCCGGACCTGCCGCCTGGGTGGCAGCGGCGCGCCACCTCTTGTGGTCTGGGGTGACAGCCACGGGGCCGAACTCGCCGCAGCCTTGGCCCGGAACCAGCCCCTGCGGCAGATCACGGCCTCTGCCTGCCCGCCGGTTCTGGGCCCCGATCTGCCCAGACGTCCCCAATGCGCCCGCGCAAACCAGCGGATGCTGACGGCGATCAGCGGCGATCCGGCCGTCGAGACCGTGCTGTTGGCGATGAACCGCGAGGCCTATCCCGAACTTCCGGCACAGGTTCTGCAAGACGGCCTGCGCGAAACGGTGACGCGGCTCCGGCAAGCGGGCAAACGGGTTATCCTGCTGGGCCAGATCCCCAACCCGCATCGCGATCCGGCACAAAGCGCCGGAAATGCGCTCCGCTTCGGCAGGCTTGCCGCCACGGCCATTCCAGATCCCGAAGCCCATAGCGCCCGTTTGCGCGCATGGGCGGAAATCGAGCAGCAGCTTGTCACGGCGGACCGGATCATACGGATCGACCCGCGCAAGAGGCTGTGTGCCGGTGGCGAATGTCCTTTTGTGATGGGGGGAAAGGTGCTCTATTTCAACGACACCCATCCAAGCATGGCGGGGGCACGACGGCTGGCAGAACAGATTCGCGCGGAAGCGGCCGACATCTTGCCCCAACCGCGCACCCCCACTCCGCCGCGCATGTCCCATAGGGTGAATTCGGCCAATAGGGTCGCAATTCGTGGTGAATTTAACTTTTGACGCATGCTTCGTTAAGCAGCCATGCGTCAGGCACAAATCAGCACTGCAGAGAAAGCGCTTTCTGCATCGCAGCATATAGGCTAAATTTAATTCAACGCAGCCAAGGTTGCACAGAATTTCGAAGGCTCTCTCCTCCTCCCTGAGCCTTGGAAACAGGCGGCGATCTCCTCCTCCTCCCTGAGATCGCCGCCGCTCCTCCCCTCCGGTGATGCCAAATCTGCCTCAGGCCTTCAGGGTCGCGCCGCCATCGACATAAAGATCGGCCATTGTCACATGCCCCGCTTGATCGGACAGCAGGAACATCGCGGCGGCGGCAATATCTTCCGGCACAGCCAGCTTGCCCAAGGGGATGCCGGTTTTATGCAGCGCAAGATTTCCGGCAATCACCCGTTCCGCGCCGTCCGGCCCCGCCCACATGCCGGTCTGCATCGGCGTAAGCGTCGACCCCGGTGCCACGATGTTGCAACGCACCCCGGCGGGCGCAAGCTCTAGCCCGAGGCAGCGCACGAACATATGCAATCCCGCCTTGCTGGCAGGGTAGCTGCCCATATTGAGCCGTGGAATATCGGCGGAATTCGAGCCGATCACAACAAGGCTCCCGCCGCCATTGTCCACCATATGCCGCCCCAATGCCGTGGTCACATGGAACGCCCCGTCCAGATTGACCTCGATCACCCGCCGCCACTGCGCGGCGCTGGTGCTCAAAAGCGGGCCCTCGGCCAGAATACCTGCGGCATGCACCCCGAAGCGGATCGGGCCAAGATCGCGGATCGTCGCCTGCACCCGCGCCTCGACCGCCTGCGCATCGCAGACATCCAGCCCGTGCCATGTCACACCCGTCATCTGTGGCGCGCGTGCGATCACATTGGGATGGTCGGTCGCCACGACCTGCGTGCCAGCCTCCGACAAAGCCCGCACCAAGGCCAGACCGATACCGCCTGCCGCGCCGGTGACCAGAGCCACCGCCCCCTCGAACCCTGTCAGTTTCATGCCTGCCCCTCCAGCGTCGCGACCATATCCTGCGCCAGAACCGGCACGCCCGAGCAATCGGCCACCCAGTCCAGCGCGCGGCGATGCCAGTCCTCGGAGAAATCGGCCAGAGCATCGGCCACAAAGAACGGTTCGATATCGCGCTGGAAGGCCTCGGTTGCCGTCGCCAGACAGCCGATATGCGCGTAGATCCCGGTGATCAGCAACTGGTCACGACCGCGCGCACGCATCAGCGGCGCAAGGTTGGATCTCTGGAAGGCGCTATAGCGGTGCTTGACCAGAGTGATATCGCCCTCTTGCGGGGCCAGCGGGGCGATGATCTCTTCATGTTCGGGCTGTGCCTTCATACCCGGCCCCCAGAGATCGGCCTGCAAGCCACGGTCGGGGCGGAACTGGTTGCCCTTCTGGGCGGTGTAGAAGACCGGCACGCCCGCGCGCCGCGCCGCCTGCGCAATGCGGCCAATCGCCTCGACCGCCTGCGACAGCGCCGAGGTCGGGCGCGTCAATGCCCCCTCGCCATAGGCGGCGCAGAAATAGGCCTGCATATCATGGATCAGCAAGGCCGCCCGCGCAGGGTCAAGCGTGAAGGGCGCGCGGGTCTGCGGCAAGCTGCGGGGAAGCGGGTAATCGGGAATTCCCGGAAGGCTCATAAGGTCAATCCTTAATGCGTGAGGTCAATACCAAGCGCATCGCTCATCGCGATGAATTTGGCCTGTGTTTCAGCGATTTCGGCGGCGGCGGTACTGTCGGGCACGATCCCCGCGCCCGCATGCAGACGCGCCATGCACCCCTCGATCATCGCGCAGCGCAACGTGACATACCATGTGCCGTCGCGCTCGTTCTCAAGCCAGCCCACCGTCCCTGCGTAGAAGCCGCGCGGCTCGGGTTCCAGTCTGGAGATCAGATCCAGCGCGGGACGCAGCGGCGTGCCTGCCACTGCAGGGGTCGGGTGCAGCTTGCCCAGAAGGGCAAGACAGGGCAGGTCGGCATCGCGCAGCACACCGCTGATCCGCGTGCCAAGATGCCACATGCTGGCCGTCTTTTGCAACGCAGGGGTCTGGGGCGTGGTCAGGTTGTGGCAATAGGGAGCAAGAATATCGTGAATATATTCGACCACATAGCGGTGCTCGGCCAGATCCTTGGTCGAGACCAGTAGGGCCTCGGCACGACGGCGGTCTTCGACCGGATCGGCGCTGCGGGGCGCTGAGCCTGCCAGCGGATGCGACATGACCGCCGCCCCTTTCTTATCCAGCAGCAATTCAGGAGTGGCCCCGACCAGCCAGCGCATATCGCCTTGCGCATCGGCGGTTTTGCCAGAGCGGATCTGCGGCACGGGCAGGGCATAGCTGGTCACATGCGGGTCCTGCCCGAGACGGCGCGCAACCGCCATCGGGTCCACAGGCGCGGCGGTACGATAATCAAGCGCGCGGGCCAGAACCACCTTTTGCAGCGGTGTCTCATAGGAGCGAAGCTGGTCCACCGCATGCTCGACGGCAGCCCCGTAAACCTCGGGCGCGGGGGAAAACTGCCAGGCACCCGACTGTGCCTGCGGCGGGGAAGGAACTTCTGCGGTGACGGCAGGCGGCCGTTCCGCCGGTGCCAGCGCATAAAGCCATCCGGGATCGGTCGGGGTGAAAGGAAAGACGCCCGCACAGCGCCCTTTGGACTGCGGCACCCCGTTTTTTGCAAATGCCGCAATCGTGCCTTGCCACGCGGTATCGATCTGCCCCGTCACATCGCCCAGCACCAGCGGCACCCCCTGTGCAAGAAGCGCATCGTTCATATCAATTCGTTGATGTTCCAAGGCCATATCCATCCGGTTGAAGCTGCAAGGATGCAGCGGGGGGTGAACGGGTGCCTGACGGGAGGTTGGGTGCCGTTTCGCCCCAGATAACCCGACAAAAATTATCAGTCAATATTCGCGCGAGGTCGGGACCACGGTAACCGCGCGCGAGGAAAACCGGATAACCTCATGTTTTCGTGATATTATAAGGCAGATTTTCAGCGGAAAACCCGCCACGGCCCCGCCCCGAGTTGGCGAGAACCGGCCACAGATCGCCGGTTTGGGGCCATCCGGCAGCAGACACGCGCCCTTCAAAAGACTGTGCATATTTTCGTGATACCCTGTGAGCTGACGCACTTGAAATAATCTGTGATAAATCGTTACTGCGCCATAAGAGCCAAGATGGGGGTAGCGAATCCCCACCCCAGCCACCGCGATTTTCCAGCCTGTTCCACCAGACTCGCCTGTCGGGAAGGAACCGGCCTGCTATCATGGAGGCAAAGGGGGAGCATTCCATACCCCCCTGAAAAGCAAGCTGATTATGCGCATTTCGTCATGCATAGGATGCTGTTTTACGCCTTCCCAGCCACATGCCTTCTCTTTTGCAGCAACCGGTGCAGAGGAGGGGCCATTCCTCACAGGCCAGCCCTTCGCCAGCCGAATTGCAAACTCAGAAGGGCTTTCCGAATGACACTTCACGCACGCCTCGCCTGTGGCGCGGCCATGTCTCTCATCCTGACAAGCGGGGCGCTCCCCGCTTTGGCGCAATCAACGGATACCGGCGAGGTACTCCAGCTCGACGAAATCATCGTGACCGCTGAAGAGCAGATCAAACAGGCGTTGGGTTCATCGACCATCACCGCCGAGGATCTGGAAAAGCAGCCCGTGGTCAATGACGTAGCGGAAATCATCCGCAAGATGCCGGGCGTCAATATGTCGGGCACGTCCTCGACGGGGCAGCGCGGCAACCAGCGCCAGATCGACATCCGTGGCATGGGTCCGGAAAACGTGCTGATCCTCATCGACGGCAAGCCGGTGCTGTCGCGGACCTCGGTCAAAATGGGCCGCTCGGGCGAGCGGGACACGCGCGGTGACACCAACTGGGTTCCGGCAGAGATGATCGAACGGATCGAAGTCATTCGCGGACCGGCAGCGGCGCGCTATGGCTCGGGGGCTGCGGGCGGTGTGGTGAACATCATCACCAAGCAACCCGACCATGATCTGGTCCAGCTCGGCTTCAAATATGACATGCCCGAAAGCAGCCTCGAGGGCGCGACCCAGCGCTATAACATGCTCTGGGCCAAGCGGATCTCGGATACGCTGTCATTCCGTTTCTCCGGCAATTACAACAAATCCGAAGGCGATGATGCGAGCATCAATGCGAGCGTCGGCACCTGCGAGACCGACTCGACCACTGGCGAGGAAACCTGCAGCTATGATGCGGGGATGGAAGGGGTGGTCAACAAGGATGCCACGCTGCGTCTGAGCTGGGCCCCGACCGATACCGATAAATTCGACTTCGATCTGGGCTATTCGCACCAGAGCAACGAATATGCCGGTGATACCCAATTGGGCGGGCGGGTGACCTCGACCGGTGACAGCACGGTGGACGCGCTGGCCGATGAGGGGGCCGAAACCAATACAATGGAGCGCAGCACCTTCGGTGTGACCCATCACGGGGATTACAACTGGGGTCGCACCATGAACTACCTCCAGTACGAGCACACCAAGAACCGTCGCCTGAGCGAGGGCACGGCAGGCAGCAGCGAAGGCACGATCAACGCAACCGATACATGGGATACCGCCATTCTGGATGCGGTCGCGGCCAAGAGCGAAGCCTATATCGACCATTACGTTCTGGGCCGCCCGTCCGCCATCACGCTGGGGGCGGAGATGCGCTGGGAACGGCTGGACCTAAGCGATTACAGCTCCTTCTCGAGCCTCACCACCGAGGACGGCGCGATCGATACCGCCAATGCCGATCCGGTGACCGAGCAGACGACACTGGGCCTCTATCTGGAAGACAATATCCAGTGGAACGAAGCCCTGACCCTGACCCCCGGTCTGCGGGTGGATTATGCCGATACGTTCGGGATCAATATCTCGGGCGGGCTGAACGCATCCTATGCGCTGTCCTCCGAATGGACTCTGAAAGGTGGCGTGGCGCGGGCGTTCAAATCCCCGACGCTCTACCAGTTGTCGGATAGCTATGTCTATTCCACCAGCGGCAATGGCTGCCCCTATCCCTATTACCGGAACGGCCCGTGCTATGTGATCGGCAATTCGGATCTGGACCCGGAACATTCGATCAATACCGAGATCGGCGTCGCCTATAGCGGGGCCAACCAGATCAACGGCACGCTGACCTATTTCCACAACTTCTATAAAGACAAGATTCAGGCGGGCACCGATCAGGTGGGCACCGTCAGCATCTATCGTAATGGTGCGTGGACGGATGCACGCCTGTATCAATGGACCAATATTCCCGATGCGGAAGTCTCCGGCCTTGAAGGCAGCTTCGCGGCACCGCTGGCGCAGAACCTGTCGCTGTCGGTCAACGGCACCTATATGATCTCGTCGAAGCAGAAGCTGCATATCGACGGTGGCACCACCACCAGCGGCACCAGCTATGATGCCATCGATATCGAGGTGCCGCTGTCGCTGGTGCCGAAATACACGATCAACGCATCGCTGAACTGGGCTGTGACCGACCGCTTTACCGTGACCCCCTCGCTGACCCATTACGGCAAAACGAAAGCCACCAGCTATTCGGGCGTGACGGGCTACGAGGCCAGCGATACGACCGATCTGGGTTCCTATACCATCGTCAATCTCGGGCTGAGCTACGAATTCGAGAACGGCGCGAATGTGTCGGGCGGCGTGACCAACGTCTTCGACAAGTCTATCCTGCGTTCGGGCGACGGGGCCAACACCTATAACGAGGCAGGCCGCGCCTTCTATGTGGGCCTGACAAAAACCTTCTGATCCGGACAGGCGGAAGGCGGGCTGTGTCTGCCTTCCGCATCCCGTCCCCCAACCACGACCAAACCAATGATCTTGCTGAAACTACGCGATACGCTGCTGCGGTTCGATCCGCTTCTGGCAAAGGCCGAAATGGCTCTGAGTGCGGCCTGCCTTGCAGCTGTGGTGCTGATGATGGGCGCGGGAACAGTGGCCCGAAGCCTTGGCCATCCCTTCGTTTTCAGCGATGATCTGGCCATCAGCCTGATGGTCTGGGGGGCGCTTTTCTCGATCTCGGCCAATCTGGCGCAGGGCGGGCATATGCGGGTCGACCTTCTGCTGCCGCATCTGCCGCATTTCCTGATACGCCTGATCGATGTGGTCTGCGCGGTGATGCTGGCGGGTTTCGTGCTGACGCTGTGGCTCTGGCTTGATCCGCTTGGCCTGATCGGGGCAGGCGGGGCCATGCAACTGGCCATGACGACCGGAAATTACACCTATACCGAACCGGTGATGACACTGGGCATCCTGAAAATCTGGATCTGGCTGCCGCTGGTTCCGGCCAGTCTGGGCGCGCTTTACCATGCGCTGATCCGTCTGGTGGCCCCCGTACAAAGAGCGGCCCCATGCTGAGCCTTGCCATTTTCATCGTTCTGTTGCTGCTGGGGCTTCCGGTGGCTTTTGCCATGATTGCGGGGGCCGTGGCGCAAATCCTGCTGGCGGGCAATGGGGTGTTGCTGCTCAGCCTGCCGCAGCAATTCTTTCAGGGCATGGAAAACTATGGCCTGCTGGCCCTGCCGGTCTTCATCTTTCTGGGGGAGTTGCTGAATGCCAGCGGAGCGGCGGCGCGCCTTTATGCGCTGGCCTCGCTATTGACACGCGGGCTGCGTGGCGGGTTGGCACAGGCCAGCCTGATTGCCAATGCGCTTCTGGCGGCGGTGTTGGGCTCTACGGCGGCGCAGATCACGCTGATGTCGCGCCTTGCGGTCCCGCAAATGGAACGGGCAGGCTATCCCCGCGATGTGGCCACGGGCCTGACGGCAGCTGGGGCGCTGCTGGCCCCGATCATTCCGCCCTCCATGCTGCTGATCGTCTACGGCGTGATCGCGCAGGTCCCCGTGGGCGACCTGTTTCTGGCAGGGATCGCGCCCGGAGTTCTGCTGGCGGCGGTCTTTGCGCTTGTGATCGACCGCATGGCGCGGCGCGGCGCGTTTCCGACGCCTCCGGTTGCCGCAGCCCCCGCGCCCTCGGCGGCTAGGGCGGGGTTTCGCGAGGCCCTGCTGGAGGCCTTACCCGCCATCGTGATTCCGGCGGGGATGATCGCGGCGATCATGCTGGGCTTTGCCACACCGGTCGAGGCCGGCGTCGCCGCCATCGCGCTGACCCTTCTGGTCGGGGCCGCGCTGTACCGCACGCTTACATTCGGGCGGATCTGGCAGGCGCTTCTGGTCAGCGCCAAAATGAGCGGCGCGATCCTGTTTCTGATCGCGGCGGCCAGCCTTTATGCATGGATCATCGCCTTCGAAAACCTGCCCGCGCTGGTGGCACACTTCCTGTGGACCCTGTCCGACAATCCGCTGGTCTTCCTGCTGCTGGTCAACCTGCTGCTGCTGGGGTTGGGAATGATCTGCGATCCGCTGCCCGCATTGATCCTGACAGTGCCGGTGCTGCTGCCTGTCGCGGTGGACCATTACCATATCGACGCCATACATTTCGGTCTGGTGGCCTGTTTCAACCTGACCATCGGCCTGATGACGCCGCCGGTCGGGGTCGGGCTGTATACGGCCGCGTTGCAAAACAACCTGCCCACCGCCGCGCTGATCCGCGTGCTACGCCCGTTTCTGGCCGCCGCGCTGGCGGTGCTGGCGCTGCTGACCCTCTGGCCGCGCTTCGCGCTGGCCATTCCCTCGTTTTTCCAGTGACCCACCACGGAGACCCCTTTCCATGTTCCGCAGTCTCGCTCTGGCCGCCATTGCCCTTTCAATCCCGCTGGCCGTTTGCGCCCAGCCTTTCCGTCTGGGGCTGATCACCCCGCCCACCCATCAATGGACCAAAACCGCGCAAGAGATCAGCCAAGAGATCGCGCAAGGCACCGAAGGGCGCGTGCAGATCATGGTCATGCCCTCGGGCCAGCTGGGCAACGAGGCGAGGATCTTGCAGCAGGTGCAGACCGGAGCGGTGGATTTCGCCTTTCTGACCGGTGGCGAATTCGCCAATCGCGATCCCGATTATGGCGTGTTCTACGCCCCATATCTGGTCAGCAACACGCAGGAGGCCGCCCAGATCCTGCAAGGCGGTGTGGCGCATACGCTTCTGGACCGGCTGGATGGCTTCGGCCTGAAGGGCTTGGGCTGGGGCATGGCGGGAATGCGCCAGATCGTGATGTCCGGCCCTATCGAGACCCGTGACGATCTGCGGGGCAAACGCATCCGTACCGTGCCACTGGCCCCCGAGATGGCGTTCTGGTCAGAACTCGGTGCCGCCCCGACACCGATGCCGCTGCCCGCGCTTTATGACGCCTTCGCCAATGGCCAGATCGATGGCATGCAGATCGACCATGAAGGCACATGGACCGCCGGATACTGGCGTAATGCCAAGGTTGTACTGAATTCCAACCATATGATCTTCCCGATGCTTGCCGTCGCCTCGCAGCGCAGCTGGGCCAAGATCTCGCCCGAAGACCAGACCCGTATCACCGCAATCATGGAACGCGAACTGGCCCAGATGAATGCCGCCTATGCCCGGATTGATGCCGACAATCTGGCCGAACTCCGGCAGGCAGGGGTGGATGTTCGAAATGTTGATCGCGACTGGTTTGGCGCGGCGGTCGATCGCTGGTATGCCGCATGGCGACAGAAAGCGCCGCTTCTGACGGTGCTGGAACAGGAGATCAACGAATGATGTATCGTCGGGAGATGGTCATGGGCAGCATTCTCACTCTGGCCCTTGCCGTTCCGCTACGTGCGCAGCCCTCGACCAAGCCGCTGCCCCCGTCGCAACTGGATACCGGATCGGCAGTCCGCGATGTCTACAGCTTCACCTTGCCAGCGCCCGCCGCACCCGCCCCCGAGGAAGGGGCGGCCAATCCGGATTACCGAATCGGCGTGCTGGTGCCGAAAGGGCCGGCACCGGCCAAGGGCTGGCCGATCCTTTACATGCTGGATGGGCAGGCCGTGATGGAACGGCTGACCGACGAGATTCTGGCCAAAATCCCGCAGGCCGCACAACGGATCATCGTCACGGTGGGCTATCAGACCCCGCAGCGTTTCGCGACGGCGGCCCGCGCCCGCGACTACACGCCGCCGGACCCGAAAGGCCTTGCCATCAAGGACCCGCGCACCGGCACCTCGGCGGGGCATGCCGACAGTTTCCTGCATTTGCTGGGCACACAGATCATCCCGCGCGCCGAAAGCTTCGCGCCTGTCGACCCGCAGGAGCGCACATTATGGGGCCATAGCTATGGCGGGCTCTTCGTCCTTTACGCCGCAAGCCAGCCCGACAGCCCCTTCGTGGCCTTCACCTCGGCCAGCCCCGCCCTGTGGTGGGACGAGGCGCGCATCGGCCCCGCCTTCGAGGCACAGATGCGCGCGGGCCACTGGTCGCGCCGCCCGCTCGACATCCATATCGGCAGCGCCGAACGCGCCAAAGCCACCGATCCGGGCACGAAACAGACGGAAGCTTTCGTGAAAATGCGCGGGGCCTTGCCCGAACATGCGCTGGAGGATCTTGTGAGCACTGCGCGCGCCGCCGGTATCCCCGGCCAATTCACCCAGTTTCCGAGCCTCAGCCACGGCCAGAGCTTCGTCGCCTCCCTCTATAAGACAGTGGGGGTTGCAGAATAGGTTTCTTCTCCGGTAAATGCCGGAGCAGAGACGTAAACGGGCCGCCCTGGCCCGGTTCGCCCCGACATCGGGGACGACAAACGCCACGGAGAATTCCGAAGCCAGAGGGTCATCCATCAGAACTTGCACACCTGAAAGGGCGCAACATGACACACTCTCTTCTCCGGTCTCCGGTCTCGGCCAAAGGTCAGGCTGTCGGGGCTGCCGCAACGGCATTGCTTCTTGTGTGGAGCAGCATCGCACTGGCCGACCCCTTCACCACCCCCGGCGGGTATGAGGGCCGCATCTCGGCGCAGGGCGCGAACCGTTCGCCGATCTTTGCCGGAAGCAAAGCCGAGATCGAGGCACAGGGCCTTGCCCCCAATCAGCCGGTCTCGCTGCGTCAGGCAGGTGAAGTGCTGGGCAATGGTGCCAGCTTTGCGGCCGATGACAAAGGCAATCTGAAGGCCGAGCTCGAGATCCCCGCAACCGCCAAGGCCGGGCTTTATCCTGTGGTGGCAGAACTGGGCGGCGACACCCCTTCGGCCACCGTCTTCGATCTGAAAGTCTCGAAACAGCTTCCCTTCAGCGGCAGCGAGAATTACGCGCTCAAATCCGTTGAAATCGTGCGCAACCCCTATCAGGTAGCGGTTGGCAAGGACGCGATCTATGTGACCGGCGCCGTGGGCCGCCCGCCCGTCAAGGAAAGCGAGCTGGCAAAGATCGACCCGCAATCGATGGAAATCACCACCCGCGTGACGCCGCAGGCCGCCCCCTCGAAAGGGGAACGTGAAGGCGGTGTCTTTGCGGTTTACGGTATCGGTCTGGACGAGCAGGACCATCAGGTCTGGGTGACCAACAGCCGCCAGAACACCGTGGCCGTCTATGACAGCAAGGACCTGTCGCTGATCAAACAGTTCCCCGAAGACAGCGTCGACCACCCGCGGGATGTTCTGCTGGCCAATGGCAAAGCCTATGTCAGCGCGACCTTCACCCCCGAGATCTATGTCTTCGATGCCAAGCATCTGGATGCGGAACCGGCGGTGATCGAAATCCCGTCCTCGCAGCGCGGCCAGCGTTTTGCAGCCGCCAGCCTCTCGCTTGCCCCCGAGGCGAACGAGCTGTTCGTCTCGTCGCTGGGCAGCAATGAGGTTGCGGTGATCGACCTGAAAGATGACAGCGTCAAAGCCACGTGGAAAGTGCCCCATTCGGTCAGCACGATCGGTGTGGCCGCCAGCGCCGATGGCAGCAGGGTCTATACCGTTGCGCAGGGCAATGATGCGGTCTCCATCCTTGACGGCAAAACCGGCGCGCTGATCAAACAGGTCAATGTTGGCGCGAACCCGCTGAATGCCGTGGTCGAGCCGAAAAGCGGCAATATCTTCGTGGCCCTGCGCGGCGCGCATGCGGTGGCGGTGATCTCTCCCGAGGGCGAGCTGCTGGCCAATCTGGATGTCGGCTCGACGCCGAACCATCTGACGCAGGACGGCGCGGGCAATGTCTATGTCGTCAACAAATCGGGTGGCGAGGATGATCCCACCGCGAACCGTCTGACCCGCATCAGCGCAAAATAACCCCCAAAGCAAAACATTGTGCCGCGCAGCCCTCTGCGGATTGCGCGGCCCCTCTGTTTATCGGAGAGTGACATGTCCAACCCGACCCAGATCTGGCCCGCCGACCGTGCCCGCAGCTATCGCGAAAAGGGCTATTGGCGCGGAGAAACCTTCCCGGCCTTGCTGCGCCAGCGCGCCGCGGCCCATCCCGACCGCATCTGCCTGACCTCCGGCACCCAAAACTGGAGCTATGCCGAACTGCACACGCGCGCGCTGCGCTTCGGGGCGGGGCTTGTGGCACTGGGGTTGCAACCGGGCGAGCGTATCCTGATCCAGATGGGGAATGTGCCCGAATTTTTCCAAGCCGTGTTCGGTGCCTTTGCCGCAGGGCTGGTGCCGGTTTACGCGCTGCCCGCGCATCGTCGCGCGGAAGTGCAGCATCTGGCCGGAAAGTCACAGGCCCGCGCGATCGTGGTTCAGGACAAGATCGACCGCTTCGACCATGCCCAGCTGGCGCTGGAGGTGCAGGCCGAGCTTGACGGGCTGGACCATGTCATCATTTCCGGCACCGCCCCCGAGGGCACATTGACGCTTGAGGATATTCAGGGCGATCCCGCCTGCCTTCCCGCCGACCCCGATCCGCAATCGGTGGCCTTCCTGCAAATCTCGGGCGGCTCGACGGGCCTGCCCAAGCTCATTCCCCGCACCCATGACGATTACATCTACTCCCTGCGCGGCAGTAACGCGCTTTGCGGGATGGACGAGAACAGCGTCTATCTGGCCGTGCTGCCCAATGCGCATAACTTCACCATGTCCTCGCCAGGCACCTTCGGGACCTTCTATGCCGGCGGGCGGGTGGTGCTTTGCCCGACACCGCTGCCACAGATCGCCTTCGGGCTGATCGCGCGGGAAAACGTCACCATCACCGGCCTCGTGCCGCCGCTGGCCCTGCTGTGGCTGGACGCTGCGGAAAAATTGCAGCCCGATCTCTCCAGCCTGCAAATCCTGCAGGTGGGCGGGGCGAAATTCCTGCCCGAGGCCGCGCGCCGCGTGACCCCCGTTCTGGGCTGTCGCCTGCAACAGGTTTTCGGCATGGCCGAGGGTCTGGTCTGCTATACCCGCGCCGAAGACAGTGACGCGCTGGTCATCGGCACTCAGGGCCGCCCGATCTGCCCCGATGACGAGGTTCTGGTGCTGGACGATGCCGGTCATCCGGTTCCCGACGGCCAGCCGGGCAACCTGCTGACCCGCGGCCCCTATACAATCAGCGCCTATCACGACGACCCGTCCGCCAATGCGCGCAGCGTCACCGAAGACGGGTTCTACCGCACCGGCGATATGGTGATCCGTCTACCGTCGGGGCATCTGGTGGTGCAGGGCCGCAGCAATGACCAGATCAACCGCAATGGCGAGAAGATCTCGGCGGAAGAGGTCGAGGATCTGCTGCTCAGCCATCCTGCGGTCTTCGACGCGGTGGTGGTATCAATCCCCGATGCGCGTCTGGGCGAACGGGCCTGCGCCTTCATCCAGCCGAAAGAGGGTCAGAGCACCGATGCCAGCGCGCTGCGCGCCCATCTGCGCGCGCGCGATGTGGCGGCCTTCAAGATCCCCGACGAAATCCGCATGGTGACAGGGTTTGCCACCACCGCCGTCGGCAAGATCAGCCGCCGCCAGCTGCGCGAGAGCCTGCGCGCCAGTGTTCTGGCCGAAGAAGCTGCGGCACAGGAGGCCTGATCATGCGCGACACCCTGACCTTTGCCCAAATGCTGGATGATCTGGCCGGTGTTCTGGATCTGCCGGCCAATGAGATCGACCCCGAGGGCCATCTGGGCGATCTCGGGCTTGATTCCATCGCCCTGATGCGGCTGCTTCTGCTCTGGCAGGAAACCCAGCCCGATCTGCCCGTCGAGCGGCTGTATGAATGCGAGACCCTGAACGAGTTCTGGGCCATCGTCGAGGCGGCGCCATGAAAGACCATCTGTCGCAGGATAGCGGTGTCCAGCTCTGGTCGCCGCTGACCGAGGCGCAGGAGGGGATCTGGTATGCGCAAGCGCGTATGCCGCATAACCCCGCCTTCATGACAGGG
This sequence comes from Thioclava sp. GXIMD4216, assembly GCF_037949285.1. Lineage (NCBI taxonomy): Bacteria > Pseudomonadati > Pseudomonadota > Alphaproteobacteria > Rhodobacterales > Paracoccaceae > Thioclava > Thioclava sp. GXIMD4216. Next base: position 351,247 of record NZ_CP149927.1, on the reverse strand, counting down.
CAGGCGCTGCATCTGCACGGGCCGCTGGATCGCGCCCAGCTTGAGGCGGCGCTGGCCGAACTGGGGCAGGAGGCGCACTGCCTGTCGCTGCGGTTCCGGCAGGTCGCGGGACAACCCGAGCAATCGCTCGATCCGGCCCTTGCGCCACGCCTGCAGCACATCACCTTCGACACGCCCCCCTCCGAAGCGGACCTCCGGACGCGCCTTCTGGCCGAGGCCCGCCGCCCGCTGGATCTGGCACGCGATCCGCTGGCAAGTTTCACCCTCTGGCAGATCACCCCCCAGCACCACATCCTGACCGAGCGCATCCACCATCTGGCCGCCGATGGCCGCGCGATGGTGGAGATCACCCAGCGTCTGGCGCAGCTTTACAACGCCCGTATCACAGGGCAGCCCGCAGGCACGCCACTGCCGCCACTTGCACGCGCCTTCGAGGAAGATGCGCGCTTCCGCGCCTCCCCCGCCCGCGCGAGCCAGCACCGGTTCTGGCAGGAGAAAATCCGCCTTCTGCCCGAGGTCGAAGACATCGCCGCCCGTGGCGGGCAGGGCGACGGCACATGGTTCCACCGCCACGAACTGCCGCTTTCCGCCGAGCTTTGTGCCGATCTGGCGCAGCTCGCGCATATTGCGGGGGTGCATTGGACCGATGTTCTGGTCGGGCTGGCCGGCGCATGGCTGGGGCGCCATCTGCCCTTGGTCTCACGCGGGGAAAGCGACGAGGTGGTGATCGGTCTGCCATTGCAGAACCGTATGGGCAAGCTGGCCCGCGTGCCCTCGACACAGGTCAATGTCCTGCCGCTTGCCCTGCGCGTGCAGGAAGACGCACCGCTGGGGGACTGGCTGCAGGAGGTGGGCCGGTCTTTGGCGGAGATGCGCCGCAACCTCCGTTATCGCGGCGAATTGCTGGCCCGCGAGGCAGGGCGCATCGGGGCAGGGCGCAGGCTCTGGGGGCCGCTGATCAATATCCTGCCCTTCGAGGCCTGCCCGACATTCTCCGGTTGCACAAGCCAGCTACAGATCCTGTCGGCGGGCTCGGTCGAGGACCTGACCATCTGCTATCGTGGCACGCCCGAAACAGGGCTTTTGCTGCAGATCGATGCCAATGATGCCCGCTACAGCGCCGAAGAGACCGAAACGATGACACGGCGTCTGGGCTGTTTTCTGGCCCGTGCTGCCCTTGCGCCGCAGTTGCGCCTTGTCCCGACCCTGACCGCAGAGGAAACGCAGGTTCATCTGGTCGCGCGCAACCAAACCGCCCATCCCTTGCCCGAGACCACGCTTTGGGACCTCATCGCCATGCAGATCGCCCGAAGCCCCGACGCCTGCGCGCTGCGTTTCGGCGATCAGGCGGTGAGCTATCGCCAGCTTGATGCCCGCACCGAGGCTCTGGCGCAGCATCTGGCCGCTCTCGGGGCCGGACCGGGCCAGATCATCGCCGTGGCCCTGCCGCGCTCGGTCGAACTGGTCGTGGCATTGCTGGCGGTGATCCGCGCGGGGGCGGCCTATGTGCCGCTCGACCCCGAGGACCAAAGCGCGCGCAGCGCCGGTATTCTGGCACAGGTCGCGCCTCTGGCGGTGATCGCGCAGGACGGCTACCCCTGCGGCGACTGTCCACAGATCGACTGGCCACAGATAGACTGGCCACAAGTCGATTGGCAGCACGTCTCTCCGACCACCACAGGCGGCCCCGACAAAGGCACCACACCGCGCCCTGCCGGCCCCGACGATCTGGCCTATGTGCTGTTCACCTCTGGCTCGACCGGCGCACCGAAAGGTGTGATGATCGAGCACCGTGCCATCGTGAACCGCCTGCTATGGATGCGCGAGACCTATGGTTTCGGACCCGCAGACCGGATCCTGCAGAAAACTCCCGCAACCTTCGATGTCTCGGTCTGGGAGTTTTTCCTGCCCTTCCTCTGCGGGGCCAGCCTTGTGGTCGCCCCGCCCGGCGCGCATCGCGATCCTGTGGCGCTGGCGGGGATCATCCGCCGCGAAAAGATCACCACCCTGCATTTCGTGCCTTCCATGCTGGAGCTGTTTCTGGCGGCCCCTGCCTCTGAAGGGCTGACAATCGCGCGGGTCTTTGCCAGCGGCGAGGCGCTGCCCACACGTCTGGCCCGCCTGTTCGCACAGCGTATCTCGGGGGCGCTGCACAATCTGTATGGCCCGACAGAAGCGGCTGTGGATGTCACCTATGCACCGGCAGATCCGGCACAAAACGGCCCGCAGATCCCGATCGGTCATCCGGTCTGGAACACCGGCTGCTATGTGCTTGACCATTGTCAGCGCCCCGTGCCCGACGGGCTGGCAGGGCGGCTCTATCTGGCGGGGGGGCAGCTTGCCCGTGGCTATCTGGGCCGCCCCGATCTGACCAAAGAGCGTTTCGTGCCCAACCCGTTCCCCGCCGCACCGTTTTCACCGAAAACCGCGACCGGAACGGCGATCATGTATGATACCGGCGATCTGGTCACCGCCGATGCGCAGGGCAGCCTGACCTTTGCCGGTCGGGTCGACCATCAGATCAAGATCCGCGGGGTGCGCATCGAACCCGCCGAAATCGAGGCCCGCATGGCGCAGGCGCCCTGTCTGAAACAGGTGGCGATGATCGTCGATCAGGATGCAACGGGGCAGGCGCGCCTGCTGGCCTATGTGGTCCCGCGCGAGGATGCCTCGGCGGCCGATATCCGCAAGGCCTTCGAGACGGCGCTGCCTGCTATGATGCAACCGGCCCATATCCTGACCTTGCCCGCGCTGCCGCTGAACAGCAGTGGCAAGCTGGACCGCAAGGCCCTTCCCGCACCGCAGACGACGGCAGGCGAGACCAAGGCACTGCCCCGCGCAGGCACCGAAACCCTGCTCTCGCGGCTGTATGCGGAAATTCTGGGGCTGCCCGAGCCGGTCGACCGCAAAACGGATTTCTTCCTTGCGGGCGGGGAGTCGCTCAGGGCGGTCCGGCTGTCTTTGCGCATCGAAGAGGAAACCGGTCGCGATCCGGGGCTGGGGGTGTTGCTCGAACATCCGGTTCTGGCCGATCTGGCAGAGGTGCTGGATCAGGGCGCAAACCGGAGTGCCGCGCCGCAAGATCACGGCACGAAACCTGTCTTGCGCTTGCAAAAGGGCGCGCCAACGGGGCCTGTCATTTTTGCCATCCACCCTGCGGGCGGTCTGGCATGGTGCTATCGCAGGCTGGCGCAAAGCCTGCCCGAAGCCACGGTCTACGGGCTGCAATCGCCGCTATTGGAACACGGCGGCCCGCTGCAAGGCGATCTGAACGCGCTGGCCCGCAGCTATCTTGACGAAATCGCCGCTTTGTGGCCGCGCGAGGGCAAGGTCTATCTGCTGGGCTGGTCTTTGGGCGGCATCATTGCCCATGCGATGGCCGCCGAAGCCGAGAGACGAGGGTGGCCGCTGGCACGGCTGGTGCTGATGGATGCCTATCCCTCGGCCTGCTGGCGCGATCAGCCCGAACCCGATGACGGCACCGCCCTGCGGGCCATTCTGGCCATTGCGGGCTTCGACCCCGAAGCGCACCGGCATCTGGAAACGGTCGCCGAGGTCACCGGCTTCCTTGCCGCCCGTCAGCACCCGCTGGCCCAACTTCCCGCCGCCATTCTGGCGGGGGTGATGCGCTCGGTGCGGGCGACCAACCGCTTGGTGCGCGACCATCACGAACCGCAGGTCCATTGCCCGACGCTGCATCTGGCGGCGCTACGGGACCAGATCGGGCAGGGGGGCGCGCAGGGGCAGGGGGGCGATCCGCAAGGCCATCATGCCGGATTGTGGGACAGCTATTGCCAGACGCTGGAGCGGATGGAATTCGACTGTCACCATCCCGATATGATCGGGCCGGAGGTGGTCGAGGCGCTGGCCGGAACCCTGCGTCTCCCCAGCCCGAAATAAGGTCACCGGCAGCGCGGGAGGGTCCGCGCTGCCGGTCTGTTTCCGGCCGATCTCCGGTCAGGCCTTCAGGTCGGCATTATAGACCGTCCCATCCGGTGCCTCCCCCTGCGGCGCGGGCAGGGCGCTCGGGTCCTGATGCAACGAACGCAGCAACCCGAATGCCATCAGCAGCACCAGCACCGAGATCGGCAGGGCTGCGGCAATCGCGGCTGTCTGCAACGCCGAAAGGCCGCCTGCCGCCAGCAGGGCCGCCGCAACCACGCCCTGCGCCGCGCCCCAGATGATCCGGTGGCGGGTCGGCGGATGCGGATTGCCCATCGACAGGATTGTGGTCACCACAAGCGTGCCACTATCGGCGCTGGTAATGAACCATGTCGCCAGCAGGAAGGTCGCCAGCGCCGAAACGCCCCATGCCAAGGGGCCATTGCCCGCAAGACCGTCAATCGTGGCGTAAAGCGTGCCGCCGAGATTCCAGTTGTTGACCATATCCAGAAGGCCCGCCGTTCCCACCCCGTTCGGTGCGGTCAGCTCTTGATAGAGCGCGTTGCCCCCGAAGATCACGATCCAGAGAAACGCGATAAAGGTCGGCACCAGCATCGCGCCACACATGAACTGACGGATCGTGCGGCCATAGGAGATCCGCGCGATGAACATGCCAACGAAGGGCGCCCAGCTCAGCCACCATCCCCAGTAAAAGATCGTCCAGCCGCCCTGCCATTTGACATTGCCCGGCTCGGAGGCGGTCCAGAATCCCATCGGAATGAAATGGGTGACATATTGCCCGACCGAATTCAGCAGGAAATCCGTCAGCCAGCCCGAGGGGCCGACAAGGAAGAAAAACGCCACCAGCAGCAGAGTAAGCAGGATATTCCACTCCGACAGGATCCGCACGCCGCGACCAAGGCCGGACACCGCGCTCAGCGTAGCCACCGCCGAAATCAGCAGCACCAGCGTGATCTGCATGCTGGTTCCGGTCGAGGTGCCAAACAGCACGTTCAGCCCCTGCACCATCTGGGTGGCCCCCAACCCCAGCGAGGTGGCGATGCCGAAGACGGTGCCAAACACCGCCAGCAGGTCCACCGCATGGCCCAAAGGCCCGTAGATCCGCTGGCCCAGCAACGGATAGAGCGCCGAGCGGAAGGTCAGCGGCAGCTTCTTACGATAGGCAAAATAGCCAAGCGCCAGACCGGTCAGCGTGTAGATCGCCCAGCCATGCAGCCCCCAGTGGAAATTGGTCACGCGGACTGCATCAAGCGCACGCTCCAGCGTCATGGCGTGATGGCCCTCGGCCTCGGCAAAGGGATTGTTGGGATAGCCCCAAGCGGCCGTATTGTCGAAATAGAACAACGGCTCGGCCACACCGAAGAACATGATCCCGATCGAGACGGAGGCCGAGAACAGCATCGCGAACCACGAGAAATTGCCGAATTCGGGGCGGCTGTCATCATCGCCCAGCCGGATCGCGCCGAAGCGCGAACACATAATATACAGGGCGACGGCCAGAATCGCGAGGATCGTGGCGATATAATACCACCGCAGCACGCTTTCGACCCATGCACGGATCGTTCCGAACACATCCGTCGCCATATTCAGATTGAGGATCGTGAACAGCACGAAGACGGCCACCATAACCTTGGCCGCGATACTCATTCCATTATGCAATCCGCGCATGGGACCGCGTTCCGCGACGCGAGGCGGCGCGGGGATCTTGTCTGGCTGTTGCGCCATTGTCATTCTCCCTGTTGCAACAGGCGCGGCACTGGTCTGCGCCACGCCCAGCCTTTCAACGCCTCAGCGCATGATGAAAGGATCGGGGATCGGATCATCGCTGGTCCGAAGCCACACAGTCTTGACGGTGGTGTAATCCAGCGCCGCCGCCAGACCACCCTCGCGCCCGTGGCCCGAAAGCCCGTGCCCGCCGAAAGGTGCCATAGGCGAGACCGCGCGATAGGTATTGACCCAGACGATCCCCGCACGGATCTGCCGGATCATCCGGTGTGCCCGCGTCAGGTTCCGGGTAAATACCCCCGAGGCCAGCCCGAAGGCCGTGTCATTGGCCAGCGCGATGGCCTCTTCCTCGGTGTCAAAGCCCAGGACCGACAGCACGGGGCCGAAGAATTCGCGGGTCACACACTCGGCATCATGCGCCTCCGAGCAATCCAATATGGTGGGCGGGAAATAATAGCCCGCGCCCTCGGGGGCCTTACCACCCGTCACCAGCTTGGCCCCCTGTTCCAGCGAACGGGCGATCAGCGCTTGGGCCATGTCGCGCTGGCGTTTGGTGCAGAGCGGGCCGATCTCGGTCGCCATATCATCGGGCCTACCGATCACGCAGGCTTCGGCCTTGGCCTTGAGCATTTCCAGAAACGCCTCTTTGACCGAATTCTGCACCAAAAGCCGCGAGCCTGCGACACAGCTTTGCCCCGTGGCCGCGAAAATCCCCGAGACCTGCGCATTGGCGGCGCTTTCCAGATCGGCGTCGTCAAAGACGATAAAGGGCGATTTCCCGCCCAGTTCCAGCGAGGTCGAGGCAAGGTTCTCCGCCGAGTTCCGCACGATATGCCGCGCGGTTTCCGGCCCGCCGGTAAAGGCCACATGGGCGACCTTGGGATGGCTGGTCAGCACCGACCCGCAATCCGCGCCAAAGCCCGTCACGATGTTCAGCACGCCCTTGGGGAAGCCCGCCTGATCGAAGATCCGCGCGAATTCCAGCATCGGCGCGGGGCCCTCTTCCGAGGCTTTCAGCACCATCGTGCAGCCCACCGCCAAAGCAGGGCCGATCTTCACCGCCGACAGGAACAGCTGCGAGTTCCAAGGCACCACAGCCGCCACCACGCCGATAGGCTCGCGGCGCAGCCAGACCTCCATATCGGGCTTGTCGATGGGCAGATGCGCGCCCTCGATCTTATCGGCCAGACCGGCGTAATAGCGATAATATTCAGCGACATAGGCGATCTGGGCGCGGGTCTCGCGGAGGATCTTGCCGGTGTCGCGGGTTTCAAGCTCGGCCAGAACCTGCGCGTTTTCCGCGATCAGATCGGCCAGCCGCAGCAGCAGCTTGCCGCGTGCACTTGCGGTCATGCCCGCCCATTCGGGCGCCAGAAAGGCGCGATGGGCGGCTTCGACCGCGCGGTTGACATCACAGGCCTTGGCCTCGGGCATCAAAGCCCAAGGCTGGCCCGTAGACGGGTCGAGGCTTTCGAATTGCGCGCTGGCATCTTCGAACTGGCCGTTAATGTATTGCTGAAAGCTCCGCATCGGCCCCCTCCTTCTGGAAGGCAGGCATCACCTCGTTGATAAACCGCAACAGCGAGGCCTTTTTCCGCTCGAAGCTCTGACTGGAATCGATCCAGAAGGAATATTCGTCATAGCCCTGCGCCTCGTAATGGCGGAGGCGCTGGATGACCTGATCGGGGGTGCCAATGACCAGATCGCGCTCCATCGCCTCGGGGGTATAGAAGGGATGGGCTGCGATTTCTTCCTCGCTCAGCGGTTTGATCAGCCCTTGGGTGATCTCGCGCTTATTCATGAACCATGCGCCGAAGTAGTTGTAGAAGCGGTTGAACTCTTTCGCCGCCAGTTTCGCATCTGCCGCATCCTCGGCGACATAGCTATGCATCAACAGCATGATCTTGGGGCGCGGCACCTGCGGATTTTTGGCGCAGGCATCGTTGAACGTGTCGATGAGATGCTGGACCTCTTCCTCGCCCTTCCACAAAGGCGCGACCTGCACGTTGCAGCCATTGGCCACGGCGAAATCATGGCTGTTGGGGTCGCGGGCGGCCACCCAGATCGGCGGGCCGTTTTCCTGCAAAGGCAGCGGTGCCGAGGTGGTTTTGGGGAATTGGAAGAATTCGCCCTCATGCGCGTAATCGCCCTTCCACAGCGCCTTGACCGCAGGGATCAGCTCACGCAAGCGCTGGCCCGCGCCCCAAGCATCCAAACCCGGCATCATCCGGTCATATTCAAACTGATAGGCGCCGCGGGCAATGCCCAGATCCAGCCGGCCCTCGGTGATGATATCGGCCATCGCCGCCTCGCCTGCCAGCCGGATCGGATGCCAGAAGGGCGCGATCACCGTGCCGGTGCCAAGGCGCACGGTCTTGGTATGGCGCGCCACATCCACAAGGCTGAGCAGCGGGTTGGGCGCGATGGTGAAATTCATCCCGTGATGTTCGCCCGTCCAGATGGCATGCATGCCGCCCTCATCGGCAATCTTACACAGTTCGATGAATTCGTCGTAAAGCTGTTTCTGGTTATCTTCGGAAGAGATGCGCTCCATATGCGCGAAAAGCGAGAATTTCATACCGTTAGCTCCCGGCAAAGACCCCGCGGACCTCGCCGCTGGTCTGATTTCCGTAATAGACCCCGAAGCTGCCGATGCGGGCTTCCTCGACGAAGCGCTTGAGCATCTGGCAGGTGGCTGGATCGGCAAGATCCATCAATGTCGACGGGACGAGTTCGGTAAAGGCGCCAAGCGCGGGCGCCTCTCCTTCGGCATCACAGTGAAAGGTAATATGCTGGCACGATCTGGCGGTATCTTCATAGACCGCATAGAGAAATCCCGGCTGGGCGTTGAGCCCCGTGGCGGCAAGCAGTCGCGCCAGCGCCGCCGAGACCCCTTCCGCCCCGACCTTGACTTCCGGCAGGGTCAGACCGCCCTCCCGGTCATTGACCAGCAGAACACGCTCACCCTGCCGGATCAGCGCCGAGACCCTGACCTCGACCCCAGCCTCGATCCTGTCGAGCGCCTTGGTCTCCACCTGCGGGCGCACATAGGCCCCACGGGCATAGCCCAGTCCGGAGGCGGGGCTTGTGTCAAACGCCTCGACACGGCCAAGCAAGATCACATGGTCGCCCGCCTCGATGATCTGGTGCAGCGCGCAATCAAACCATGCAGAGACATCACCGATCACGGGCGCTCCATGCGGCCCGGGCCACCAATGCAGATCGCGGAAGCGGTCCTCGGAGGGTCTGGCAAAGGTGTTGGAAATATCCTTCTGGTCTTCGGCAAGGATATTCACCGCAAAACCCCGCCCTTGGGTAAAGGCCTGATAATTGCGCGAGCTATTGGCCAGACAGACCAGCAGAAGCGGCGGGTCCAGCGACACCGAGGTAAAAGAATTTGCCGTAAACCCCAAAGGATTGCCAGTGCCGTCATGGGTCGTGACCACGGTCACACCGGTCATGAAGGCGCCAAATGCGTCGCGTAGGGCGCGTGGATCGATTGCGGTCATGGTACGACCTCCCCGAGAACCGGTGTTGCAAGCCATTCCTCCAGCGCGGCATTCACCCGCGCAGGGTCCGTCAGATTGACCATATGGCGCTGGCCCTCGATGGTCAGCGCGTGCCCATAGGGCGCGGCCTTGGCCATGGCTTCGGCCATTGCAGGGGTCGAATTGGGGTCGCCCGATCCGGTCAGGGCCAGCAGCGGGCAGCGGATCTGGCCGAACCTGTCGGCATAGAGACTGTCGCCTTCGGCAAAGGCCCGATAGGCGGTGGCATAGCCTCTGGGATCAACCGCACGCAGCCAATCCGCCACCTGCGCCCGCACCGCCTGTTCTTCTGGAGCATCCGAAAACCAGCGCGCAAGCGGTGTGGTCAGATCGAAGACACCCTTGGCAATGAGGGCGGCACGGGCAATCACCGCCTCGCGGGCCGCCACGTCACGGCGGAAGACCCCGTTCAGAAGCGCGACCCGCGCCACCTGATCGGGATGCTCGACCGCCATGCCACCACAGACCAGCGCCCCCATCGAATGGCCCGCCAGATTGACCGGCCCCAGATCCAGCCCCTTGAGCACCTGATGCAGCCAGTCCACAAAATCAGGCAGGCGGGCGGCGTCGGGCAGGGGGGAAGACCGCCCATGACCGGGCATATCAAGCGCAATCACCCGATAGCGCCCCGCCAGGGCGTCAACCTGCGGACCCCAAGCGGCGGAGTTCATCCCGACGCCGTGGATCAGCACCAATGGCGCGCCTGTCCCTGCCTCTGTAACCCCGAGCGTCCCCAGACGCTCAGACAGATGCAGGGTTGTCGACATCGCCACCCATCTCCTTCAGATCCTGATAGCGGTCACCGATGCGGTGATGCGGACGGCCACCGATCGAGGCCCCCAGCGCGATGACGATCTCGTCTGCGGCGGGGGCATCGGCCACCGACAGCTGCATGGTCAGATAATGGCTGCGACGGCCGCCATCATTCTTGTCCATCAGCGGGATATAAAGGGGGGCATTGGCCGGACCGCGCGTATTGCAGAAGGCCAGATAGGATTTCGCACCGACCGCTTCGCGGTAGTGGTTGCCAAAGCGCAGCGTATGGATCAGCGCCGAGGCATGTTCGACCTCGCCATTCAGGCCGACGATGGCCGATTTGCCATAGCCCTCGACCCTGTCGCCGCCACCTGCGGCCTCAAGGATCATCTTGGTCAGCAGGGCCCCGAGACCCGGTGCGCAATCAAGGATTTCAGGGCGGAGGTCTTCAACAAAACCCTTTTCTGCCCAAGGGTTACGGATAACCGCAATAGCCGCGATCATGCGCAAGGGGGTCTCGGCCACCTTTCCGCCCTCGATCAGCGTGTCTTCGATATGCAGCAATGTCTTGCGAATCTCAGCAGGCATTGAACGCTCCCAGTTGGATATTTTTTAGTATTATGGACTCATGGGATACCGTAATACAATCTTACAATCAAGCTTGTCGTTGCGCCGTGGCTCTGTTACGAAGGGGCATGACAAATCTTGGCCTGAATAAGATCGACCAACAGCCTGTCACCCTGCGCGAAGTGGTGCTGGACCGGCTGCGTGACGCGATCATCAACGACGTGTTCAAACCGGGAGACCGGCTGATAGAGCGCGTGCTGTGCGAACAGCTTGGCGTCAGCCGGACGGTGGTGCGCGAGAGCCTGCGCTATCTCGATGCGGAAGGACTGGTCGAGCATGTGCCCAATCGTGGCCCGATCGTCGCGCGGATGACATGGGATGATGCCCGCCAGATCTATGACATCCGTCGCAAGCTGGAAACCGACGCCGCCGAGGCCTGCGCGCGCAATATGACACCGGCGCAGGAACGCCGCCTGCGGCAGGCACTGGCGGAGCTGGAATCTGCCGCGCTCCAGAAGGAAAGCTCGGCCCTGTTCAAAGCCACCACACGATTTTACGAGGTGATCTTTGAAGGCGCGGGGCACACGATTGCATGGGAAGTGGTCAGCCGCCTCAACAGCCGTATCTCGCGACTGCGGATCATGACGCTCACCAGCGACGACCGCGCGACATCCGGTCCAAGCCATATGCGCAAAATCTGCGAGGCCATCGCCGCCCATGATCCACAGGCCGCGCGACGCGCCGTGGAAGAGCATGTCACCGATGCATCGGCCATCGCCCAGAAACTGCTAGCCCAAACATCCGGCACTTGAGGAGAAACCGCATGGCCAAAGCCTATTGGATCGCCCGCGTCACCGTCACAGACCCCGAAGCCTATACCGGCTATCAGGATCTGGCACCGGCGGCGTTCCGGAAATATGGCGCAGTGTTTCTGGCACGGGGTGGCCACACCCACAGCGTGGAAGGCCCCGAATGGGAGCGCCATGTGGTGATCGAATTCGCGGATATGGCCACGGCGCGCGCCTGTTATGACTCGCCCGAATACCGCGCGGCCCGCGCCGCGCGTGCAGGTGCCTGCCATGCCGAGATCTTCCTGACAGAAGGTCTCTAGGCTGAAGTTCGTGCGCCCACTCACGGTTGAGGTGAATTTGTTTACATAATTCGCATTATGGCACTTCGCGATGCCTGTCAGGCGTTGTGGTGCAGCAGCGTTGCCGGATAATCCGGGCGCAGGACCGGCATGTGCGGCATCTGCGCTTGCGCAATATTCACGCGCCCCAATCGGGTCGGCACCCCGTCGAATTTCCGCGCATCACCGATATAATCCACGTCATATCCGGCGCGACGGATCAGTCTTTCGAAAATGAATTGCGGCATGACCATCAGGAAATGGTCTAGATCGCGGTTCTGGCCGAATTCATAGATTGTCCGGAAAAGCGAGCTGATCGCATCCTTGCGCTGTGCGGCATTCAACTCGGCAGAACAGCCAAACCTTGTCGCTTCCCAGATCTTCGGGGATTTCGGACAGGCCGGTCCGGGCCATTCCGGCCAGAGCGTCTCGATCATATAGGGCGAGGTTGTCGGCACCAGACGCGACAGGGCGCAAACATGGTCATCCTCGTCCAGCGCCACCACATAATGGGCGGCAGGTGTGTCGAAGCTGTCAAATTCCAGATCCCCGTCCTCCGGCAGATCCCATTCGAGACGTTCCACGAAAATGCGACGGCGGAGCTGGAAATGCTCCAGCCAATAGCGGTGGAATTTCCCCAGATTCAAAGCATTGATCACAACGGTACGCATTCGGTCGGCTCCAGTTTGACACGAGGGTTCAGTCCGAGGTCGTCGCGCCGCAAAAGCCGAAAAGTGCTTATAACCTGACATGATACAACTTTAGGTCACTACGTCACTTCGCAGAGCTTGCGCCACCGGAAGTCGATATCGAAATATCTCATCCATAATTTTTATTAGTTATCCGTGATTTAATGATAAATAACCAATTTTGGTGGTTTTGTTAACCAAAACTTTACGCCTTCATGGCGCAGAAATCGCCGCCGGACGACTCAGCTTAAGGTTGATCTTTGGCGACGTAGTGGTAACGGTTGAGGACGTTATGGGGCAGAAAAAACCGCGTGATCTTGTCGATTATGCCCGCTGGATCTCTGGCGGATTATGTCTGGCCGCTGGCATCGCCAAAGCCTTTCCGCAGGTCGAGGATGTTGCCGCCACGCTCGAACTGATGGCCGCTGCCAATGCCGCCAACCTGCTCGGGCCGCTCAGCGCCTTTATCGTCGCACATGTCGCGCTGGTGACAACCCTTGTGGGGCTGGCCCTCGGGTTGACGGGGCTGGCTTTCCTGACCAACCGCTATCTGGTCGTGGCCTGCCTGATCCAGCTCGTCCTGTTCAGCTGTTTCGTGACATTTCTCTTTAGTGCCATTCCCGCCATCCTACTGGTCGATGCGCCCTTCTTTGCGGTCACGCTCTTGGTGCTGTGGCGGGCGCTTGCGGCCCCCCGTGCCCACTCCCACCCCTCGCTTATCAAGGAATAGATCGTGGACCGGCGCATATTTCCAGACACAGCCCCGCGGGTCCTGCCCCTTGTCGATCCGGGGCTTCCCCATATTGCCGTGGTCGGCGCGGGCCTTTCGGGGCTGCGGGCCGCCTACGAGCTGATCAAGGCGGGCGCGCGGGTGACCCTTTACGAGGCCGCCTCGAGCCCCGGCGGCAATGCCTGGCTGGAAACGCATGGCCATCTGGAATTCCCGACGGCGGGCTCGTGCTTTCGCTTTCCGGCACCGGGTTCGGATACGGACACCCTGCTGCGGGAGATCGGGCTGCGCGACAGCTGTCACTCGACGACGCGCTCCATGCAGGTGCTGTTCCGCACCTCGGCCTTGGTCCGCAGCCTGCCGACAATCACTCTGGCCTGCCTCAAGCATCCCAGATCGCTTCTGGACCCGAAGCTCTGGGGGCTGACCGCCAAGCTCTGCCTTGCCAGCCTGACGAACCAGCCGCTGGTCAAGGCGGACAAGTCACTCGGGGATCCGATCTTCCATGATCTCTATACTTTTCTGGACCGCCTCGCGCCGGACGGGGGCAGCTACCCTGCCCTGCCCTGGACGGAAAGCTGCGGTATCTCGCGCGAGGATATGGAACGGCTCGACCGTCTGAGCATAGAGCAGTTCCTCTTCGATCCCGCCGCGCGGCAGGCGCTGCCCCGACATCTGCAACCGCCCGCAAAGATCGGTGCGCTTACCCGCACGGTCATCACCACGACACTGGCGGTCGAGGGGCTGTTGCTGAGCAACTGTTCGGCCTATGTCGGCCTGCATTTCCTTGTGGGCTATCTGCGCGGCGACCTGTTCAGCTGTCGTGGCGGCAACGGCGCCGTGGCCCGCCGTCTGCTGGAGCATCTGTCGCAGACCCCGCGCTTCACCCTGCATCTGGAGGCCGCCGTGTCGGAGGTCTCGCAGAACGAGCGCCGCTATAGCCTCTGCGTCAACGAAGGCGGTCAGGACCGCATCTTCGCCTTCGACGGCGTCGTGGTGGCCACGCCCAAGGATGTCGCGATGCAGATCGTGCAGGGGTTGCCGGTCGGCCAGCTTTCGGCCATGCGCGAGATCGAATATTCGGATTACGCTATCGTCAATGCCGAGCTGTCCCAGCCGATCTGGACCGAGACCTTCGGCGGTTATTTCATTGGCGACACGGCCCCGCGCGCCCAAGCGGGCAGCTATTGTCAGGCGGGGGGCATCGTGAATGCCAGCTGGTCGGCCTTCGGGGCGCAGACCGAGCGCGGCGGCCTGACCTTCCTGAAACCCGTGCCGCAGCGCGCCGATCAGGGACGGCTGGCCAATGACCCGCCCGCACAGCTACGGCAGGCCGCCGAGGCCGAGGTCCGGCGCGCGCTGCGGGCCATCGGCGTTGAAGAGACCCTGCTGGAGATGGTCTGGCTGCATCGCTGGCCACGCGGGCTTGTGTCCCCCCGCCCCGGTCAGGTGGCACGCGATCTGTTCAAACAGGCCAGCCAGCCTCTGGGCGCGATCACATTCGCCAATCAGGACAGCGTCGGGGTCGGCGCATTGGAATCCGCGATGGAGGCCGGACGTCAGGCCGCCCAGTATCTGATCACCCATCTTGCCATCCCCCCCCAACGCGCCGAGCGCGCTGGCTCTACCCGCGTATACAAGGAGACACCGCAAGATGTTTATACACCAGCTTGACGGACGGGCCCCCGATCAGCGCAGCCTGCTTGGCGGCAAAGCCCTGTCACTGAACAAGATGGTGGCCGAGGGTCTGCCGGTGCCAGAGGCCTTCTGTATCACGACCGAGGCCTTCACGCATTTTCTGCAAGCCAACCGGCTTGATCCGCAAGATCCCGAGATTGCGGGCAAGGTCACATCCGCGGCCCTTCCTGCCGATCTGGAAGCCGATCTCCGCGCGGCCTATGCGCCTTGGGGCGACCGGCCGGTGGCGGTCCGCTCGTCTGCCGCCGCCGAGGATTCCGCGCAAAGCTCCTATGCGGGGCAGTTTCTGACCTGCCTGAACCTGCGCGGCGCCGACGCGGTCATCGCCGCCATGCGCGCCTGCTGGGCGTCCTATTTCAACGGCGCGGCACAAAGCTATGCCAAACAGCGCGCCGAAGACAGCAGCGCGCCGCTGATTGCGGTTGTCGTGCAGCATATGGTGGATGCCGATATTGCGGGTGTGCTGTTCACGCAGGACCCGATGGCCAATAACGCCCAGACCATGCGGATCGAAGCCGCGTGGGGCGTGGGCGAGGGCCTGGTCTCCAGTCAGGTCAGCACCGACAGCTATATCGTGGCCCGCGACAGCCTGACACTGCTCTCGCATACCATCCGCGCCAAGACCATGAGCACCCTGCCCCAGCGCAGTGGCGGCATCGCCCTTGTCGAGACGCCCGCCCACAAGATTGACAGCCCGACCCTGTCGGAAGACACTGCCTGCAGACTGGCGGGGCTGGCCGACCGGCTTATGCGCTCTGCCGCCTATGCGGGGCTGGATCTCGATATCGAATGGGCCATACAGGGGGACACGCTCTGGATCCTGCAGGCCCGCCCGATCACCACACTGGCACAGGACCAGAACACGAAGGTCTATGCCGATAGCGACGAGACCGACCCCGAGCGCCGTGAAAACGCGCTGTTCTCGCGGATGGATACCGGCGAGATCGTGACCGGCCTGATGTCGCCGCTGGGCCTGTCCTTCTGCCGCTTCTACCAGAACCATATCCACGGGCCGGCGGTCAAAACGATGGGCCTGCGCAAGCTTCTCGAACCGCATACCTTCATGGGGTATGTGCGCGGCCATGTCTATCTGAACATCTCCGCCTCGGCCTTCATGCTCACGCAATGCCCGCCGACCCGCGACATGCGTAAATTCACCCAGCGTTACGCCACCGACGATGTGGATCTGCGCGCCCATACCAACCCCTATGGCGTGCCGCCCAAGGGGCTGGAATATCTGCGGGCGGTCGGGCATTGGGCCCGCCAGCAGGTGCATAACCTGCGCACGGCCGACAAAACCGCCCAGGCGATGGTCCAACAGCGCAAGGCCCGCACCGCCGCCTCTCTGGCGCTGGACCTGCCACAGATGAGCCTGCCCGAACTGAATGCCGAGCTGGAGCGTATCGATATCGCCTTCCGCGCGGCCTGCGCGGCCTATATGCCCTTTTTCCTGCAGAGCTTCGCGCTTTATGATGCGCTGGCCGAGACCTGCCAGAAACTGTTCAAAACGCAGGGCAAGGGGCTGGAAAACCGGATCAAGGCCTCGCTGAACAATCTGCGCACCATCGAGGTCACACGCGGCATCGCGGCCCTTACGGAAACCGTGCGCGCTCAGCCCGGCCTTGCCGACCTGATCCGCCGCACCCCCAGCGCCGATCTGGGCAGGGCGCTGGACAGCACCACCGAGGGGCGCGCCTTTCTGACCGGCGCGTTCAAGGCGTTCATGGAGGAATTCGGCTCGCGCGGGCGGCAGGAATTCGAGCTGACCCTGCCCCGCTGGGCCGATGATCCCTGTTATATCTTCGATGTGATCCGGCTCTATCTGGAAAACCCCGTGGATGTCGATGCCATCATGGCCCAGAGCGAGACCCTGCGCGGGGCCGATACCGAGGCGCTGATGGCCAGCCTGTCGCGCAAGGACCGGATGAAGCTGCGCTTCATTATCAAGACCTATGCGAAAATGGCCGATCTGCGCGAGACGGTGCGCCCTGCCTTCATTTGCGAGACATGGTTCTATCGCCGGATCATCGTCGAGGTTCTGGGTCGGCTGGAACGGCAGAATATCCTCAAACAGTCCGATTTCCCCTATATCGACTTTGCCCTGTTCCGCGATTACGTGGCAGGCCGCAAAACCGCGCAGGAGGCCTTCCCTCCGGCGCTGATCATGGCCAACCGCCGCGAGAACCTGATCAACCTGCGCTCGGAAGAGCCGCCGATGGCCCTGCTAGGCGGCTATGTCCCGCAACCTGCCGAAAGCGTGAAAATCGCGGAAGATGGGCAGCTGAACGGCATGGGCGCAAGCCCCGGCATCACCGTGGGCACCGCCCGCGTGATCACCGATCTGCCGCATCAGGCGCAAAGCTTCAAGAAGGGCGAGATTCTGGTGGCCCGCTTTACCGATGCCTCATGGACGCCGCTGTTCACGCTGGCCAGCGGCGTGATCACCGATATCGGTTCGGCGCTGTCGCATAGCTCGATCGTGGCGCGCGAATTCGGCATTCCGGCCGTGGTCAATACCCGCACGGCCACAGCCCAGATCCGCACCGGCGATATCGTCGAGATCGATGGCGACCGTGGCATCATCTCGGTCGAACGCCAGAGCGCCGCCAGCCCCCTCCAGCCCCCCGTCAATCTCCCCCTGACCGTTCCGGCCTGACAGGTCCAGCAGACATCCCTTCGACCCTAAGGAAGATATTATGGATATTTGCGTCAGCGTCATAGTTGTCACGCGCAATGCAGACCTGTTCCACGCCGGTGCCTCGGTGATTTCCGACCTGCGCGACACATTGTTCGACGAGGTCACGCTGGACAGTGACTGGAGCGTGCTGGACCACGCCATGCCCGAGGCCGGACCGCATTACCAGACGGCGCGGACCCGCGCGATCCGCGCCCTTGCGGGGCATCAGAACCGGCTTTCGCTGAATGTCGTGCATGCCCAAAGCCTGTCGGGCGCGCTTGACAGGCTTCAGGCCTGTGACCGGCGCGATAACGTGCATCACATCGGCATGGCCTATATCGATTATTCCGACCCCTATCACGCAGGGCGTTCGACCGCCGAGATCGAGAATGATCTGAACTGGTTCTATGACCGGCTGCGCGCGCGCAACCTGCAGGCGTTCCAGACGCCGACCTCGACCGCCGTGTTCCAGTCGGCGGAGATGCCGCATTACCATATCCACCCGATGAATTTCATCCGCTGCCTGCTGCCCGGTGATATGGATGTGCTGCGCGCCCATCTGCTGTCGCTATGGATGGATTTCTACGAACTGAGCCTTGCCAATCGCAAGATCCGTCCCGGTAGCCAGAAACGCCCCACCAGCCTTATGGCATCGACGCTTGCGGCGTTTCTGGCACAGCAGGCGGGGTCGAACTGGATCTTGCAATATTATACCGGCTCTGTGGTCTCCAGCCTGATCACAGCGTTCGAGGATCAGGCCGCCGCGCAGAACGTGCCTGTCCTGCGCGGCCCGAACGAGCATTCTCTGGCCTGCGGGGCGATGGCCAACTGGCAGCTTTACGAAAAGCCCTCGGTCACCATCGTCACCTCGGGAATGATCGATGAATTCCGCGGAACTTTTGCCAATCTCTACGAGACCCGCGCGCGCGGTTTCCTGATCTGCGCCGAACAGAAACCGGCGCTGTGGTATGCGTTCCAATCCACCATCAACCCCGAATTCGACAGTCGCGACGTGCTGCATGCGCGCGGTGTGCCCTTTGTCTATATCAGCGAGCCGCAGGATCTGGCGCGGGGGCTGGAACAGGCGATGGCGCTTTATGCCGCAGATCGCGGACCGGTGGTCATCCTGGCCACGCAGGCCGTCATGAATATGGCCGCGCCGCCCACCCCCCGCGTTCCCGCCCCCTGCGTTCCCGTCCCCGCACAGGACCAGACGCAAAGCCACGCGCCGCCCGCCGCGCTGGATGATCTGGTCGATCTGGTCAATGGCGATGCCGAACGCCTGCTTTTACAGCCCGGCGCATTGCCGCCCCGCTGCCGCCAGCTTGTGACCGAGCTGGCCGAGGCAAGCGGCATCGCGCTGGTCGACAGCATCCTGCATCCGGGCATGGTGGCCAGCCATCACAACGGGCGTCCCAACCCCAATTATCTCGGCACGCTTGGTGTTTATGGCTTTTCCGATCCGGTCTACCGCTATCTGTATCGCGGCGGCCGGATTGCCCCGCGCGAGACGCAGGCGCTGATTTTCATGGAGGACAAGATCTCGCAGGCGGCCACGCCTTTCGGTGAAAGCAAGCTGCGCCAGCAGTTCCAGATCGCGCAGATCGTCCGCCGCAGCGACCACCTCGCCCCCTTTGCCGATCTGGCGATCCGCCACGACCCCGAAGCCGCCCTTGCCTATCTTCTGGCGCGGCTGGATATCTCCGACGCCCTGCTGGCCCGCCGTCGTGCCGCGATCGCACTGGCCCGCGAGGGCGAGAAGGACCTGTCCAGCAGCCTGCCCGTCCTGCCGATGACACCCAATTATTTCTTCGGTCAGCTGGGCGCGCTCCTGCGCCATATGATCGAGGCCGAGGGCTACGATTTCACGGGGCTTTACGATGTGGGACGCTGCGGCATCTCGGCCATCCGCAACCTGCCCAGAACCCGCGCGGGCTTTTCGGGCTGGTACGGGCGGGCGCTGATGGGCGATGCCTATACCGCAACGGTCGCATTGGCGCAGACCGCCGCCACCGATCTGCTGGTCTTTGTCGGGGACGGGGCACGCGCTCTGGTGCCCGACATCCTGCCCAGCCTGCTGGAAAACGCCCTTGCCAACGGGGCGCGCCGCGACCTGAGCGTGACCATTTTCGTGCTGGCCAATAGCGGCCTCTCGGCCATCAATTCGTATCAGGAGCGGATCCTGTTCAACCGCACGTCCCGGCAGATGCGGGTGCTCAATCTGGGCACGCAGGACAGCCAGCAGGATATGTGCGGCTATCAGGTCGTGACCCGCGCCATCAACACATTCGACCCCGACGCCCTGCGCCATGATCTGCGCAAACGCGGGCGTATCAATCTCTTTACCGTCAATCTGGCCCATAACAACGAGGGCGACGGCATGTCTCTGGCCCATGTTTCGGGCTGGCAGCAAGACCAACTGGCGGGACGGCGCAACCGCCCGCTCCGCGCCCATACCGAAGAAAGGATCTAGCCATGCGCTTCGGTTTCATCGCCCATCCGACCTCTGTCCCTTTGAAACGCTATGTGAAAATGCTCGATCTGGTGCAGCGCAGCAGCCAGGATTTCCACAGCGGCTATTCGCGCGATCTCTGGTCGCATAACAACCTTGTGCCCTTCATGAATTTCGACCGCATCGTCAGCGCGACAGGGGCCGAGACCTCGGGTCAGGTGCGCTATCTACCGCTGACCGCACAGGAAATGATCCATGACGCTCAAGGCAGCCTGCGCCGCGTCATCCAAGGCACAAAATCGCTGGCCGCTGACGGGGCCGATCTGGTGGGGCTGGGCGGGTTCACCTCTATCGTCGGGCGTCGCGGGATCGAGGTCGCCAATGCCAGCCCCGTTCCTGTCACCAGCGGCAATTCCCTGACCGCTTATGCCGCCTATCGGGCGCTGCAACAGGTCATGCGCTGGATGCAGCTACGCCCCAGCGATCACCGTGTCTGCATCGTGGGCTATCCCGGCTCTATCGCTCTGGTGATTGCGCGGTTGCTGCTGGAGGAAGGCGTCGAACTGGATCTGGTCCACCGCCAAGGGGCCAAACCCGAGGATCTGCTCGCGCATCTGCCCGAACGCTGGCACCACAAGCTGCGCCTGAGCGGCGATATCTCGGCTTTCTATGGCGAGACCCGCTTTTTCGTGGCCGCCACATCGGCGGGCGGGGTGATCGACGCACATCGCCTTGCCGCCGGTTCGATCGTGATCGATGTGGCGCTGCCGCGCGATGTCGAGGAAAGCGTGGCCACCCAGCGCGAGGATATCCTGATCATCGATGGCGGCTGTGTGACCGCTTCCGATCAGGTGCGGATCGGCGGCGAAAGCCTGAACCTGACCATCAAGCAGCAACTCAATGCCTGTCTGGCCGAAACGCTGGTGCTGGCTCTGGAAGGCCGCGCCGAGATCTATTCCATCGGGCGCAGTCTGGACAGCGAGAAGGTGCTGGCGATTGGCGAGATCGCCCAGCGGCATGGCTTTGCCCCCGATCCGCTGGCCTCCTATGGCCAGCGCGTCGAGCCCTCTTTCGTTGCCAGCTTCCGCCGCTATCACTGCACCGACCGCCCAAAGGAAAGCGGGCTGACCGCGCAACCGATCCTCCCCGAACGCCACAGCCAGACCCATTATGATACCGCGCAGCGTTTCCGCCGCCATATCAACCCCTATCTGGCCGATTTCCTGCAGACCCTGCATTGCGACCGCGTCTTCGAGACGGCGCAGGGCGTGGTGCTGACCGATACCGAGGGGCAGGACTATCTGGATTTCGTGGCGGGCTATGGCTGCCTCAATCTGGGGCATAACCCGCCCGCCGTGGTGACCTCGCTACAGGCGTTTCTGGCCGGATCGCAGCCCAATTTCGTGCAATATGTCTCGTTCCCAAAACAGACGGCGCTGCTGGCCGAGCGGCTGTGCCAGACCGTGGGCGGGCGGATGGAGCGGGTGTTCTTCTCGAATTCGGGCACCGAGGCCATCGAGGCCGCGCTGAAACTGGCGCGCGCCGCCTCCGCGCACCACATCATCGCCCATGTCGAGAACAGCTATCATGGCAAGACCCTCGGCGCGCTTTCGGTGACCGGACGCGACAAACACCAGCGCCCGTTCCGCCCGCTGCTGCCGGGCACGGTCTCTGTGCCCTTCGGCGATCTGGACGCGCTGGAAGCGGTTCTGTCGCAAGGCGATATCGCGGCGTTCATCGTCGAGCCGATCCTGGGCGAAGGCGGGGTGCATGTGCCGCCCGAGGGCTATCTGCGCGGCGTCCGCCAGCTGTGTGACCGCTATGGCGTGCTGCTGATCCTTGACGAGGTGCAGACCGGCATGGGGCGCACGGGGCGTTTTCTGGCCAGCCAGTGGGAGGGCATCCATGCCGATATCCTGTGCCTGTCGAAATCGCTCTCGGGCGGTCTGATGCCGATTGGCGCGACGCTGTGCCGTGCGGAGACATGGGACCGTGCCTATGGCAGCAGTGACCGCTTTGTGGCGCATAGCTCCACCTTTGGCGGTGGCAATATGGCCGCAGTTGCGGGGCTTGCCACGCTGGAGGCGATGGCCGACGGGACGGTGATGGACAATGCCCATCGGGTCGGTGAGGCGCTGCGCCACAAGCTGGCCGAAGCCACCGCCGAATTCCCCTTTATCGGCGAGATCCGCGGCAAGGGTCTGATGCTGGCGGTGGCCTTTGCCGCCGACTTCTCGGGGGCGGTCTCGGCAGGGGCGCATGAATTTGCCACCCGCCTGCCCGGCGACTGGCACATGACATGGCGCTTCCTGCCCGATCAGGTCCGCGAGAACCTGCTGGACGCGATGCGCCGCTTCGAAGGGTCGCTGTCGGAAATGTTCTGTATGCGCTTCGTCACCAAGCTGGCACAGGATCACAATATCCTCACCTTCGTCACCGCGAATTCCAACACCGTCATCCGTCTGCAACCCCCTCTGACGCTGACGCAGGATCAGGCCGACCGTTTCGTCGAGGCCTTCCGTGCCGTCTGCGCCGACATGTCGACCTTCCTGAACTGAGGACCAATTCATGGACACTCCCCTTGCCCATGTCAGCGGCACCCTGTTGTCATTTTTCAACGCACAGGCGCTGATCAGCGGCTACGAGCTTGGCATTTTCGAGGCCGCCCGCGACGGGGCCGAGGCCCGCGAGATCTGCGCCACCTGCGCCCTGCCCGAAAGTTCGGGCCAGCAACTGCTGATCGCGCTGGCAACGATGGGCTTTCTGAGCCGCACCCAAGCGGGCTTCGCGCTGCCCGCCGATCTGCGCCCCTATCTGCTGCGGGACGGCGCAGCCTATATGGGCGGGCTGGCCCGCCATGCGGCCAAATTCCTCTACCCGCTCTGGGGACAGGCCGCCGCTGGCATCCGCGAGAACCGCAACCAGCGCGAGAAGGTCTTCAACGACCCGCGCAAATGGTTCGAGATGCTGTATTCGGACCCTGCCGATGTCGCGGATTTCCATGCCTTCCTCAGCGTGCTGGCCGATCCTTTCGTGGAAAGCTTCACCCGTGACTTCGACTTCACCCCCTATCGCAGCTTCCTCGATATCGGCTCGGGGCGCGCCGCATTGCCCCGCGCGGTGCTGGCGGCCAATCCGCAGCTTGACGCCGCGGTCTGCGATCTGCCCGAAGCTGCGACCCATATGCGCAAGGAACTGGCGCAGGCGGGCATGGACGGGCGCATCGCGGTGTATGAAGGGGATGTGATCACGGGGAACCTGCCCGAGATTTCGGCCGATCTCGTGCATATGGGCTGGATGCTGCATGATTACAGCGCCGAGACCCAAGCCACGATCCTGTCCAACCTCTTTGCAGCCCTGCCCCCCAAAGCCACCTTCATCGCCAGCGAGACACCGCTTGATGATGACCTGTCCGGCCCCGCCTTTGTCGCGCTGTTGTCGATCAATATGCTCGTCTCCTGCGATGGCGGCATCGAAAGCACGACGGGGCAATATCTCGAACGTTTCCGCGCGGCGGGCTTTGTGAACGTGCGTGCCGCATCGCTGGCGGGACCGCGTGTCCTGCTGATCGGCGAAAAACCCTGACCCTGAAGACTGGACCCGATTATGGAACAACAGATCCTTGAGATTATCGAAGAGAATTACGGCCTTGGCCAAGATCAGGCGCTGACGCCCGACACGCCGCTGCTGGAGCTGAACATTCTCGATTCCAGCGCCTTCTTCGACCTGATCGAGCTGCTTCAGGCGCAGTTCGACATTCAGGTGCCGCTGACGAAAATCGTGCCGGAAAACTTTGCCGATATCCGCGCGATTGCCCGCATGACCACCGAGTTGATGACACCGGGCGTGGCCTGACACGTCCTGCGGACGCCCCCAACAGGAGAGATGAGATGAGCGACGACCAGACCACCCTGGACCTTTCGCGTGACGAAACCGCGCTCGCGCTGACCCTTACGGTCGTGCAGCACCATACCGGCTACAGCCCCGAACAGCTTTCGCCCGAGGCCGAATTCGAGGCCGATCTGGGCATTGACAGCATCGTCCTGCTGGAGATCCATTCCGATCTGATGGGCCGGTGCAACTGTGCAGGGGGCAGTCTGGACGGGATCCGTTCGATCCGTGATCTCACCCGCCAGCTGCTGGAGCGGCTTGGCGCTGCGCCCCTGCCCGAATTGGCGGCGCAACCGGCCCAGAGCGGGGCGGCGGATCTGGTCGACACCCTGCTCAATGCCGCGCAGGACGCCCCTACCGAGGACGTGCGCCCCGTTGCGCCGCAAGACACCCGCACCATGCGCGATTTTGCCGACCTGCCCAGCCGTGACCTGTTCCATAAGGCCAGGGAATTCAGCGCCTTCTATCAGGCCCAGCGGGCGCAGGGCTATTACTGGTACGGAATGCCGCTGGAGACCCCCTGCCAGAACCGCGCGGTGATTTTTGACGAGGTGGCGGGCCGCCCCCGCGAATTCCTGATGTTCGCTTCGAACAACTATCTCGGGCTGGCCAATGACCCGCGGGTGCTCGAGGCCATCCGCGATGCCGCAACCCGCTATGGGGCGACCAATACCGGCTGCCGCCTGATTGGCGGGTCGAATATCCTGCATAAAGAGCTGGAAACGAAACTGTCGCTGCTGAAGGGCACCGAGGATTCCATCGTGTTCCCCTCCGGCTATTCCGCCAATCTGGGCACGATCTCGGCGCTCTGTTCGCAGCGTGACATGGTCTTTACCGATGCGATCAACCATATGAGCATCCAAGATGGCTGCAAGCTGTCGGGGGCCTCGCGCAAGATCTACCAGCACAGCATCGCCTCGCTGGAACGCACGCTGGAACGCAGTGCCGATGCCGAGGGCGGGCGCCTGATCGTGACCGATGGCGTGTTCTCCATGCATGGCGATATCGTCGATCTGCCGCGTCTGGTGGAACTGGCGCGCAAATACGACGCCAAGGTGCTGGTGGATGATGCCCATTCCACCGGTGTGCTGGGCAAGACGGGGTCGGGCACCAGCGAGCATTTCGGGATGAAGGGGCAGGTCGATCTGGAACTGGGCACCTTCTCGAAAACGCTCGCAGGCGTTGGCGGCTTTGTCGCGGCGCGGGCCGAGGTGGTGGAATATCTGCGCTTCTACGCCAATTCCTATGTGTTCGCCGCCACCATCCCCGCCCATGTCGCGGCAGGGTTGATCATGTCGATCGAGCTAATGATGACCGAGCCGCAACGGCTGGCCACGCTCTGGCGCAATATCGACCATCTCAAGAGCCGCCTGCTGCGGGCGGGCTTCGATCTGGGCGAGACCCAGAGCGCGATCCTGCCCGTCGTCATCGGTGATGACCGCAAGACACTGGAACTGGGGCGTGCGGTCCGGTCCCGCGGGATGTTCTGCCAGACCGTGGTCTTCCCCGGCGTGGCGGTGGGCGATGCACGGCTGCGTATTTCGGTTACCTCGGAACATACGCTGGAAGATCTCGATCTGGCCGCCCAGATCCTGATCGAAAGCGCCAAGGAAGTGGGGATCGAGGTCGATGACTGACATCTCCCGCCAGCAGGCCGCGCCGTTCACACCGGTCACACAGGGGCTGCGCGTTCATGCAGCCCGCACGCCCGAGGCCCCGTGCCTGAAGGGCGAGACGCCGCTGTCCTATGGCGCGCTTTACACACAGGTCGCGCGTCTGGCCGGTCACCTGCAGATCGCGGGCCTCTCGGAAGGGCATCGCCTCGCGATCTGGACCCAGAAGGGCCCGCAGGCGATCACCGCGATCTGGGGGGCGCTGGAAGCGGGGCTTGCCTATATCCCGCTTGACCCCTCGCAACCGGGCGAGCGGGCGGCAAGAATTCTGGCCGAGGCGCACCCCGAGGTGCTGGTGGTCTCGCCCGATCTTCTGGCCCATCTGCCCGGTCCGCTGCCCGACAGCCTGCAACTGGTCATCTTCAGCGATTGCGCCGACACGGCGGAACTGCCCGCGCTTCCGGTGCCCAGCCTGCGGCTCGACCGGCTGGCTCCGGTGCCGCACCACCCCGCACAGCCGCAACCCGACTGGATTGCCGCGATCCTGTTCACCTCGGGCTCAACAGGTGTGCCGAAGGGCGTGCAGATGTCCTATCGCAATCTCGATGCCTTTATCGGCTGGGCGGTCAAGGAATTCAGCCTCGGCCCCGCCGATGTGATCGGCAACCATGCCAGCTTCCACTTCGATCTCTCGACCTTCGATCTGTTCGCGGCGGCGCGGGCGGGGGCCTCTGTCTGGCCGATCCCCACAACAGAGCAATCCAATATCATCGCCATTTCCGAGGGGCTGAAGCGGTATAGGGTGACAACAGTTTATGCCGTGCCCTCGATCCTGACCATGCTGACCCGTGCCAAGCGGCTGACCCCTGCCCATGCCCCGGCGCTGCGCCAGATCGCCTTCGCAGGCGAGGTCTTCCCGATTGGCGATCTGCGCGCGATGGCCGCGCAGGTCGGGGCGGATATGCCGCTTTACAATCTCTATGGCCCGACAGAGACCAATGCCTGCACGTTCCATCGCATAACCCCTGCCGATCTGGCAGCCGACCATCCCGCCCCGATTGGCCGCCCCCTTCCCGGCCAGCGCGCGTTCATCCGCGACCCCGAGACCGGCCATGCCGTAGCGCCGGGCGAAAAGGGCGAACTGGTCATCGAAGGGACGATGGTCACGCCCGGCTATCTCAACCATCCCGACCCCGCGATCCAGCGCGATCATGCGGCAGGGCGCCATGCGACGGGGGACATCGTGTCCGAACAGCCCGAAGGTCTGGTCTATCACGGGCGCATCGACCGGATCGTCAAGATCAACGGCAACCGTGTCGAGCTGGGCGAGATAGAGGCCGCGCTGGCCCGCCATCCGGCGGTCGCCCAAGCGGCCGTGGTGCAGATCCTCGGCCCGCGCGGGGCGGCACTGGTGGCCTTTGTGACTCCGGTCCATGCCGCGCATCCGCCCGCGCAAATGGAGATCTTGGAGCATCTTCGCGACCTCCTGCCCCGCTTCATGCTGCCCCGCCATATGAAGATCATGTCGGATCTGCCGCGCACCCCCAATGGCAAAACCGATATGCGCCACCTCCAGCGTATCGCGGAAGATGCCTTCCTGCCGGGCCCGCGCCACAGCCACAGGGTCGAACCCGTATGACCCAGCCCCCCCGCACCCTTGCAGGCGCCAGCCCCGCAACGCCATATCCACAGACTCGTCTGGCCTGCAAACTGGCGATTGTCGCGGCCAGACACGCGGTAGCGGGGCCGGTGCAACCCTATCCGCCAAACCGGCTGGCGGCCTGCGACCCGCGGATCACGGCGGAACTGTCCGGCCTACGGGTGGCGCTTCTGCCCCCGCCTCCCTGCCCGGCGGCAAGTTTCCGGATCCCGCCGATCTACGAACGGGCCGTCTCTATGCTGACGCTCAATCTGCTCTGGCTCGCGCGCGAGGTGGTTTCGGCACAGCCGCTTTCGGACCATGCAGACCGCACCGATATCCTTGTCACCATCTGCGGCGGGTTCGATGCCACATTGCGCAATGCGCTCAAGGTGGCGGGCGTGCGCGCATTGGCCCAGTCCCCGCCCGAGCCTCTGGCGCAGGGCCGCAAGCGTTTGCAGGAGGCCTTCGGCTCGACCACCCATGACAAGGTCGGCGAGATGGCCAGTATCATCGCCGCCCGCATCGGCATCGAAACCAAGGCACGGGGCCGGATTCTGGCGCTGGAAAATGCCGAGGCCGGTCTGGTCAACGCCTTGCAGATGGCCTCGCTCAACCTGCGTGACGGAAGCAGCGACAGGGTGATCATTGGCACCGGCCAGCGTATCGAAGGGGCGCATATGGCGGCGGCGCTACAACATCGCTTCGGGCCGGATCTGGTGCTGGAGGAAGGCGCAAGCCTTCTGGTCCTACGCAGGCTCGATCTGGCGCAAAAGGACGGCGACCCCATTCTGGGCGTGATCGAGACCGCCGATCTTGGTGCAGTCGACCCCGTTCAGCCCCCCGCTCCGACAGGGCGTTACGGGCTGGGCCACGAGGTCGCACGCCAGTTGCGGGACGCGCTGGAAACCCTGCCACAAACCGGACAGGCCGTGCTTGCGGGCCGTTCGCTTTACGGACAGCGCTGGCAGTTGCGCCTGTCGCGCGACGCCCAGCACGGCACTGAGAACGGCGCACAAACCAACGCATCCCCGCCCCCGCGCGCCGCCCCCTTGGCCATTCTGGGCAGCGGGGCCTGCTATGGCCCCTTCACCACGCGCGCGCAGGTCGGTCAGGCGTTTCGCGACGGCGAAAATGGCATCGGCCCTGTCAGCGCGGAAGCCCTGCCCCGCAGCTGTGCCTTCGATCCCCAGAAACAGGCCCCCCTGACCAGCTATTCCGATCAGGGGGCCGAAAGCCCTGTCACGGCGGCTCCCGATGCCACCCGCGCCTTGGCCTACAGGGTCGCGAAGGAGGCGCTGTCTCAGGCGGGGGCCACGCCGGACTGGGGGCGCTGGTCAATCATTCTGGCAACGCAGCTTTGCACCAATCTGGAACGTCAGGTCTCGAACGCGGTGCACCAAAGCGCGCTCGAGGCCATTCTGGGCAGCGATATCGCCCCGCCGCCCACCCCGACGCCCGCCCCGCTGCCGCAGACCCCGCTTTGCGAGATGCTCCCGAGCCATCTGGTCAGGCAGCTCAGTTTGGAATTCGGGCTGGCGGCCAGCGGCCTGACGGTCGAAAGTGCCTGTGCCTCATCACTGGCGGCGCTGGATCTGGCCCGCGCCCAGTTGCGCGCGGGGCAGGCCGATGCGGTGCTGGTGATTGCGGCGGAAACCCCGATCAATCAGCGCGACTTCACGCTCTGCTCGGCGCAAAGGATGCTCTCGGCGGGCCGCATCGCGCCCTTCTGCCAGACTGCGGATGGTTTCTCGCCCGGGGACGGGGCGGGCGCGGTGGTGCTGCGGCGGCTGGCGGATTGCGCCACCGAGACCAGCGAGGCCAGCACGATCGAAGGGGTCATTCTGGGCATTGGCGGGTCGTCGGATGCGCTGTCCTTTACCGCCCCCGATGCCAGCGGCCAGATGCGGGCGATGCAGCGTGCGCTGGAAGATGCGGCCATTGCCCCCGAGACGGTCAGCTATGTCGAGGCGCATGGCACCGGCACCCGACGCGGCGACGGGATCGAGATCGAGGCGCTGAATGCGGTCTATGCCGCGCAGCGCCACGGACCGGCCAGTCTGGGTTCGGTCAAATCGCTGATCGGGCACAGCTTTGCAGCCGCCGGTATGGCGGGGCTGTTCCGTGCGCTGGAGGCCGTACAGACAGGACAGACCCCGCCCACCCTGCTGCGCGGCGCGCTGAGCACGGAACTGGGGCTGGAGGCTGGCGGCTGGCAGATCCGTCCGACAGCGGACACCTCTTCCCCTGCGGACCGCATGCCCGCCCCCCATCGCCGCGCCGCCGTCAATGCGCTTGGCACGGGTGGCACGAATTTTCACATGATTATCGAAGCAGCCCCCGCTGCATTGGACGAAACGGATCATATATGCATTTGATTATCCACAAAATCCGCCTGCTCGCCCCCGAACAGGCCGCGGCCTTCGAAGCATGGGTGCTCGGCACCGATTACGCGACCTGCCCGCAGCTGCCCAGCGTCGAGGCCTTCAGCGTCCAGCGTGCCGATGCCGGACAGGGCTTCGACTATTTCGAGGTCATCACCGTCACCTCGCAAGACGCCTTCGAGGCCGATATGGCCAGCGCGGCCTTTGCCAGCCTCGTCGCGGCATTTTCCGGCATGGCCGAGGTTGTCGAAGAGCTTTCCGGCGCGCAGCTTGGCCAAGGCTACCGGCGCGCGGCCTGCCTATGATCACCGTCACCCATCTGCGTCTTGGCCCCCATTGCCCCACCGCCCTGACGCTACAGGACGGGCCAAGCGACAGGCTGCGCAGCTTGGCCGCAAAGGTGCTGTCCCCACCCGAGCACGATCTGTGGCACAGTTTCGGACAGCACAAGAAGCAGCGCGAGTGGCTGGCCGGTCGGCTGGCCGCCAAGATCGCATTGCGGCGACAGATGCCCCGCTTGGGCCCCTTGCGGACGCTCTCGCTGCTGCCGCGCGAGGGGCGTAGCGGGCCGGTGGCGGGGCCGCAGGGCTGGCAGGTGTCTCTGGCCCATAGCGGCGCATACGCGCTGGCTGCCTGCGCGCGCCATCCTCTGGGGGTCGATATCGAGACGCGGACCACGTTCCGGCCCGAGATCCTGCCCTATTTCCTGAGCACGACCGAGCGCGATCTGCTGGGCCCGCTCCCCCCGGACGACCCGCGTCTGCCGGTGCTCTGGGCGGTCAAGGAAGCCGTGCTGAAAACCCGCCTTGCCCGCAGTCTTGCCGAGATTTCCGACATCTTCTGGACAGGCTGGGGCCACGGCTGCCGCATCGCCGTCAAGGATGCCCGCCTGCCCTGCCTGACCGCGTTTGGCGGAATCTGGCGCGGCACGGCGGTTGCGGTGGCCTCGGCACATATCCGCACGGAGGCCCGCGCATGACGCAGATCCCACCGCTGATCACCCAAGCCGCCTCGATCGCACGATGGGCACCGTCATCTCATAATTGCCAGCCGTGGCAGGTCAGCCTGCAGGCCCTGCCGCAGGAGCGCAGCTATCAGGCGCTTCTGACGCTGGATGAGACGGCCCGTCTGGCGGCGCTGGACACGCTTGCGGCGGAGATGGCCCTGAGCCTCGGGCTGTTTGCAGGCATTTTCTGCCATGTGCTGGACTTGGGCGGCGCGCAATGGCGCTGCCATGTCGAAGGGGACAGGGCGCTGCGGATCACGATCACCCTGCCGGCTGTGGAAACGCGCACGGGGCTGGATGCCTTTGCCGAACAGGTCCGCAACCGGCGCACCACCCGTGGCCCCTTCGCCGCAACCCCCATCAGCCGCGCCGATTGCGCGCGTCTGGCGGCACGCCACTGGCCACTGCTGGGCACCGGCCAGCCGGCCGACCTAAGGATCACCCAAGACCCGCAGACCCGTCAGAAGGTGGCGGCTCTTGTGGCCCATTACGGGGCGCTGGATTTCTCGAATTTCGCCGCATGGTCAGAGACCTACCGCCATATCCATTTCCAGCCCGCGCCACAGGTCGTAAAAACGCGCGGCTTCCCGATCGAGGCGCTGCTCGGGCCGCTACCGACGCTCAGGCGCAAGCTGCTGCAACTGCTTCTGCATCCGGTCACGATGCAATGCCTGCGCCCGTTCGGGCTGGCGCGGACATTGGCACGCGAACTGGCCGATCTGGTGCGCACCACCCCTGCCATCCTGATCTTGCAGGCACGGACACCGAACCTGTCCTTTGGCGATCTGCTGGAAACCGGCAACCGGCTGGCCGAGCTGTGGCTGGCGGCGGCGCAGCTGGGGTTGCAGATCCATCCGCTGAGCGTGCTTCTCCAACACGCGCGCCCGCGTGACGCATTGCGCCTATCGCTCCGGCTCACGGAGTGGCCCTGTTTCATCGCCCGTCTCGGGGCACAAAAACCGGCGGAGATCGTCACCCCGCGCGTGGAAACCAGTGTGATCCTGCATGCGACCTCCGCGCAGCGCGACCCCTGTGCCGCTCCCTGTGCCGAGCATTCCCCCTTACTGTCTGACTGAAGGTCTGTCATGGATTTCTCTCTTTCCCCCGAACAGCAGGAGCGCAACAGCCATCTGGCGCGCTTTGCCCAAGATTTTGCCGCAACCTGCGCCAAGGACCCGCAGTCCCCGTCCGGCTTCTCGCGCCCGCAATGGGACAGGCTCTGCGCGATGGGGCTGGCGGGGCTGCCGCTGCCCGAGACCTATGGCGGCACCGCGGCAGGGGCGCTTGAAACCATCCAGAGCTACGAGACAATCGCCCGTCATATCCCCGATCTGGGCTTGCTGTTTTCGCTCTGTGCGCATCTCTTCGCCTGTGTCATTCCGGTCTGGCGGGGCGGCACAGACAGCCAGAAAGCCGACTGGCTGCCCGCAATGGCACAGGGCCGCAAAATCGCCGCCAACGCGATTTCGGAAGAGGGGTCCGGCTCGGATGTCTTCGCCATGAAAACGCGGGCAGAGAAACAGGGGGGGCGCTATATCCTCAACGGCACGAAGCGGTTTATCACCAACGCCCCTGTCGCGGATATGCTGGTGGCCTATGCCCGGACCGATGCGACCTCTTCCTTTTTCGGGATCAGCTGTTTCGTGCTGCCCACCGATCATCCCGGCGTGACGATCAGCGCCGAGGAAAGCAAGTCGGGCCTGCGCTCCAGCCCGTGGGGCAGCGTGCATTTCCAAGATTGCGCGCTGCCGGAAAGCTTCCGGATCGGGCCGGAAGGTGCCGGAGCCAGCCTGTTCCACGAGAGCATGGTCTGGGAAAGATGCTGCCTGTTTTCCATCTATCTGGGCGCGATGGAGCGCATTCTGGCGCTCTGTCTGGAGCATGCGCGCACCCGCGTGCAATTCGGGCGCCATATCGGGGCCAATCAGGCCATCTCGAACCGGCTGGTCGATATGCGCCTGAAAATCGAGACCGCACGGCTTTTGCTGTATAAGGCGGCATGGCTCTATGATCAGGGCAAGCCCTGCGAGCAGACCGTCGCCCTGAGCAAGATCTGGATCGCGGAATCGGCGGTGCAGATCGGACAGGATGCAATGCAGATTTTCGGCGGCGAGGCGATGACGGCTACCCATCCCGTGAACCGGTTTCTCAATGACGCCATGCCCGCGCGGATTTTCTCGGGCAGTTCCGAGATGCAGCGCGAGATCGTCGCCCGCGCGATGAAATTACGTTAACCATTCAAGAAAGATATAGAAATGACCCCTGTCTATTGGATCATGATCGCGATCACCGTGCTGTTCACGCTTTTGGGCATGCTGTCGGCATGGCGCACGGGCGACACCAAATGGCCCTTTGTCTTCGGCTTTTTCAGCATCCTGCCCGTCACCATCGTGCTGGCCGTTCAGGGCGAGGGCGCTGCGTGGCGGCGCTGGATGATCGTGGCGCTGGTGGCGGCCTATGTGGCGCGGATGCTGTATACGCTGCTGATCTGGTTCAATGCGACAGGGGCGGCCAAGCTGAAGGATCAGGTCAAGCCCAGCCAGTTTCTGGTCCTGCCGCTGGTCTTGGTACCGGTGTTCTGCTGGCTCTATCCGCTGCCCTTCTTTGCCGCGATGGACCGCACCGATCCGTTCGGGCTTTATGATGCGCTGACGCTGATCTGCTATGCTTTGGGCACGCTGTTCCATCTGGGGGCGGATTATCAGAAATGGGCCTTCAAGCAGAACCCCGAAAATCGCGGCAAGCTGCTGCATGGCGGGTTCTGGGGCCTGTCGCGCCATCCCAACTATTTCGGGGATTTCCTGATTTACCTGTCTTTCGCACTGGTCTCTGTCTGGCCTTGGGGGCTGGTCGCGCCGGTGGTGAACCTCTTGCAGTATTTCTTCGATGCGATCCCGAAAAACGAGAAACTCTCGCAAGAACGGCATGGCGAGAACTGGGCGCGCTACTGCCGCTCGACCCCGCTCTTCCTGCCCTATGGCGCGTTCAAATCCTGACCACCGCGCGGGTTGATCGCGCCAATATCTCTCACGACAATAAAGGCAGAATGTCCATGTCGGGTCTTCCCTCTTTCCGCCCTCGCTTGAGGATCTTCATGGCCGTTCTGGCACTGGGCACGGCACAGGCCTGGCCCGCGCTGGCGCAGGACGCGCCAAGCGTGCAAAGCCCCGCCCGCGTGTCGGGCTTTGCACGGCTGCGCCCGCAAGATGGCGTGCGCTATCTGACGGGGCCTGCGGGGGATACCACCTATCGCATCAGCAAGGTGCTGGTGCATGAGGGAGAGATGGTCACAGCCGGTCAGCCGCTTCTGGAACTGGATACCGGCGGGCCACTTTCGGCCACCGTGGCTTTGGCCGAGGCCGGTGTGACCGAGGCAGAGGTCTCGGTCAATTTCGCCCAGATCGATATCGAACGGAAATCGCGGCTACGCAAATCCTCGGTCTCGCCGATCTCGCAAAGTGATTACGACACCGCCCTGCAAAC
Source organism: Thioclava sp. GXIMD4216 (assembly GCF_037949285.1). NCBI lineage: Bacteria > Pseudomonadati > Pseudomonadota > Alphaproteobacteria > Rhodobacterales > Paracoccaceae > Thioclava > Thioclava sp. GXIMD4216. Next base: position 317,357 of record NZ_CP149927.1, on the reverse strand, counting down.
GCTGGAACTGGCCAAAGCCCAGCTGGTCACGGCGCAAAAGCAGCTTGATTACGACAAGATCCTGCTGGAACAATCGGTGATCCGCGCGCCCACTGACGGAATGATCCTCGACCTGAACAAGCGCATGGGCGAAGGGGTGATTGCCGGAGAGGACCTGATCGAGATGGGCGATGTCGCCCATATGGAGGCACTGGCCGAGATTTTCGAGACCAAGGCCCGCTTTGTCGCAGTCGGGCAGACCGCCAGGTTCGAAAGCCCCGCGCTGGCGCATCCCGTCAGTGGCAAGGTGCTTCGGGTCCTGCCGAAAGTGACCGAAACGACGATCTACGCCACCGATGCGCTGGAAAATCTGGAAAAACGGGTGGTGCAGGTGGTTATCGCGCTGGATCGCCCCAAAGATGTCCTGCTGCTGAACGGTTTTCAGGGGACCGTGCTGATTGAGACGCGTGGGGCGGCCCGATAATGCCCGCACGCAACCAAAGATTTTCGCTGGCATGGCGGCTGCTAAGCTTCGAGCCGCGGCGGCTGCTGGCGGCCATTTGCGGCGTGGCGTTCGCTGTGGTGCTGATCCTTGTGCAGATCGGTTTCTACAACGCCATGATCGACAGCGCCACCAAGGTGCATAGCAGCCTTGAGGCCGATCTTGTCATGCTGCCTGCCGATTTCGAATATTTCGGCGCCGAGCACCAGTTCTCCCGCATGCGTCTGCACGAGGCGATGGCGACCGAAGGGGTGCAAGAGGTGGCCCCACTTTATGTATCGCTGATGAATTTCAAGAATATCGAGAACGGCTATTCGCGGTCGATCATGGCCATCGGCGTAGAGCCGGACAAGCCCGCGATCAACCTGCCGGAACTGGTCGCGGCGCAGGACCAGTTTGCCGTCAGCGGCGCGGTGCTGTTTGACCGTAAAAGCCTGCCCGCCTATTTCGGCGACATCACCGGTGCCTTTGCGAAAACCGGCCATGTCGATACACAACTGGCCGACAAGCCGGTGCGGATCACCGGACTTTTCGATATGGGCACGTCGTTTATCGCCTATGGCACCGTCGTTATGGGCAGCCCGACCTTCTTTGCGCTCCGCCCCGATCTGAGCGCGGCGGAACCCAGTCTGGGGCTGATCAAACTGGCCCCCGGATATGATCCGGCAACGGTGCGCGACAGGTTGCAGGCCGATCTGGAGGCCAAGGATATCAAGATCGTGACCCGCGCCGATTTTGTGGCGCTTGAGGCGAATTACTGGAATACCACCGCCGCTATCGGGTTTATCTTCATCACCGGTGCCTTGATGGGCATTCTGGTCGGCTCGGTGATTGTCTACCAGATCCTTTACACCGATGTAACGGACCACCTGCCCGAATATGCCACCCTCAAGGCGATGGGCTATCGCGACAGCTATTTTTCGGCGCTGGTGCTGAAACAGTCGCTGATCCTGTCCTGTCTGGGCTATGTGCCGGGCGTGGCGATTTCGGCGCTGATCTATTATTTCACGGCCCAGAGCACCGGCTATGCGCTGCGACTGACACCGGGCTGGTCGCTTGCGGTGTTCCTGATGACCTCTGGCATGTGCCTGTTCTCGGGCATTCTGGCCCTGAGACGCCTGCGCAAGGCCGATCCGGCGGAGCTTTTCCAATGACACATCCCGTAATCGAATTTTCCGGCCTGTCGCATAGCTATGGCAGCAAGGCATTGCGCCGGCAGGTTCTGTTCGACCTGAGCGGCAGGTTCGATCCCGGCGAAATCGTGATCGTCAAAGGCCCCTCCGGCTCGGGCAAGACCACATTCCTGACCCTGATCGGCGGACTTCGCGCCACTCAGGAAGGCCAGATCAGCGTTCTGGGCCAGCGTCTGGATGGCACATCGGCGCAGCAGCGACTGCAAATCCGGCGTCATATCGGTTTTATTTTCCAGATGCATAACCTGATCGGGGCGCTCACGGCCACCCAGAACCTTCTGATGGCGTTACGGCTGCATCCCGAAATCCCTGCGCCCGCCAAAGCGGCCCGCGACCTGCTGGAACAGGTCGGCCTGTCCCATGCGCTGGACAAATATCCGCGCGAGATGTCGGGCGGCGAACGCCAGCGGGTGGCCATTGCGCGGGCACTGGTCACCCGTCCCAAGATCGTGCTGGCCGACGAGCCGACCGCCTCTCTGGATGGCAAGACCGGCAAGATGGTGGTGGAGCTGCTGCGCGATCTGGCGAGCCAGAACGGCTCTGCGGTGCTGATGGTGACCCATGACGCGCGTATCCTCGATACCGGAGACCGCGTGCTTGAAATGGAAGACGGGCGCATCCGCGCGGCGTGATGCCGGACGGGTCGCGTCGTCAAACTGTCATCCTCTTTACGTTATCCTACCTTTGAAGAGTTTCTGTGCGCCGGTTTTGGTGTTACGGTCGCGTCAGCAATTATCGACCCCGCTCAAAAGCGCCGTAATTATTTTATCGGATATGTTCAGAACCGCGTTTGGGTAGCTATTTGACGTCATAGACGAGGATTTAGACATGCGAGACAGCACAAGCGCGGCAGCCACGAAATTGACGGACACAATCGAGCATAATCTGGCGCATCTCGATTTCGACTATTACGCGATTTGCGCCATCGGGGCACAGGATTTCACGGCGGCAAAATCCCTGCCCACCATGCATGTGACGAATTACCCCGAAGAATGGGCCCGCCATTATGCCAGCCAGCAGCTTTATAGCTATGATCCGGTGCTGCAATTCGGGCGCCTTGTGTCCTATCCGGTTAAATGGTCGGATCTGAAACATGCGTCGGGCTATGGCGACACGCATGGCCATGTCCAACGGCAGGCGCAGGATTTCGGGCTGTATTCCGGCATCTGCATGAGCATCCACAATCTTGATGGGAGCCTGCTTCTGGCCTCGCTGTCCAAAGCCAATCCCTGTGCGTTGAACGACACGTTGATGAACGAGGCCGCGCGCGCCTTACAGTCTCTCAACGGGGTGTCAGCATCGCTGAAGCTGGCCGGAAAAAACGATTACGACCTGACCAAACGCGAGATCGAATGCCTGAGCTGGGCGGCCATCGGCAAAACCTCCAGCGATATTTCCGCGATCCTGCATATCAGCAATAACACGGTGGATTGCCATTTCAAAAGCGCGATGCGCAAGCTTGCGGCCAATAGCCGGACTTTCGCGATCATCAAGGCCATGCGCAGCGGCATTCTGTCGATCTGAGGCGACCGGAAACACACGCCTCCGCTTCGGACATCCAAAGCGGAGGCGCAGGACATACGGGATGACGGGTCTTAGAAATCCCAGTCTTCGTCTTCGGTGGCCACGGCCTTGCCGATCACATAGCTCGACCCCGAGCCCGAGAAGAAGTCGTGGTTCTCGCTATCGGGCGAAAGTGCGGCCATGATCGCGGGGTTCACCTCGCAGGCTTCCGGCGGGAAGAGCGGCTCATACCCCAGATTCATCAGCGCCTTGTTAGCGTTGTAATGCAGGAAGTGGCGCACATCTTCGGTCAGCCCGATACCGTCATACAGCTCTGCCGTATATTGCGTCTCGACCTCATAGAGATCGAACATCAGTGCAAAGGCAAAATCCTTGACGGCGGCGCGCTCTTCTTCCGAGACTTTCTCCAAAGCGCGCTGGAACTTATAGCCGATGTAATAGCCATGCACCGCCTCGTCGCGGATGATCAGGCGGATCATATCGGCGGTATTGGTCAGCTTGGCGCGGCTGGACCACCACATCGGCAGATAGAAACCCGAATAGAACAGGAAGCTTTCCAGAAAGACCGAGGCCACTTTTTTGCGCAGCGGATCTTCGGCCTTATATTCATTCAGGATCAGATTCGCCTTGCGCTGCAGATGCGGGTTTTCTTCCGCCCAACGGAAGGCCTCATCCACCTCTGCGGTCATGCACAGCGTCGAGAAGATCGACGAATAGCTGCGCGCATGCACGGCTTCCATGAAGGCGATATTGGACAGAACCGCCTCTTCATGCGGCGTCACCGCATCTGCCATCAGCGTCGGCGCACCAACGGTATTCTGCACCGTGTCCAGCAGTGTCAGGCCGGTGAAAACGCGGATCGTCAGTTGGCGCTCTTCGGCTGTCAGATTGGCCCAGGAGGGCACGTCATTCGACAGCGGCACCTTCTCGGGTAGCCAGAAATTCGAGGTCAGGCGGTTCCAGACCTCAAGGTCCTTATCGTCCTGAAGCCGGTTCCAGTTCACGCCCTTGAGCGGCGCTTTTTTCGTTTGATCAAGCATAACTCTTCCTTTCCCGACAGTTACAAGCTGCAGGAGACACAGCCCTGAACTTCCGTGCCTTCCAGCACGGCCTGACGGAGCCGGATGTAATAGATGGTCTTGATCCCCGATTTCCACGCGCGGATCTGCGCGCGATTGATATCGCGGGTCGTCGCGCTATCGGGGAAGAACAGGGTCAGAGAGAGGCCCTGATCGACGTGTTCGGTGGCCGCCGCATAGGTGTCGATCAGCTTTTCGGGGCCGATCTCATAGGCATCCTTGTAGTACTCAAGGTTGTCATTATCCATATAGGGTGCCGGATAGTAGACGCGGCCGATCTTGCCTTCCTTGCGGATCTCGATGCGCGCGGTGATCGGGTGGATCGAGGCGGTCGCATTATTGATATAGCTGATCGAACCGGTCGGCGGCACGGCCTGCAGATTGCGGTTATAAAGACCATGCGCCATCACATCATCCCGCAGCTGCGCCCAATCGGCGCGGCTGGGCAGGGTGATGCCGAATTTCTCGAAAAGGGCTGTCACCGTCTCGGTCTCGGGCAGCCAGTCGCGGGTGACATATTTCTCGAAGAACGTGCCGCTCGCGTAATCCGACTTCTCGAAGCCCACGAAGCTTTCGCCCTTCTCGCGGGCGATCAGATTCGAGGCCCGCAGCGCGTGATAGGCCACAGCCGCGAAATAGGCGGAGGTGAAATCGATCCCCTCTTCCGAGCCGTAATGGATACGCTCACGCGCCAAGAACCCGTGCAGGTTCATCTGGCCCAGACCGATGGCATGGCTCTGGTCATTGCCCTTACGGATCGAGGGCACAGCGTCAATCGCCGACATTTCCGACACGGCGGTCAGTGCGCGGATCGCGGCCTCGACGGTCGCGCCAAGTTCACCACCATCCATCGCGCGGGCGATGTTCAGCGAGCCCAAGTTGCACGAGATATCCGTGCCCATATGTGCGTAGCTGAGGTCTTCGTTGAAGGTCGAGGGCTCCGCTACCTGCAGGATTTCCGAGCAGAGGTTCGACATGGTGATGCGCCCGTCGATCGGGTTGGCGCGGTTCACCGTGTCTTCGAACATCAGATAGGGGTAGCCGCTTTCGAACTGGATCTCGGCCAGAATCTCGAAGAAGCGACGCGCGCGCATCTTGGTCTTGCGGATACGGGCGTCAGCGACCAGCTCCTCGTATTTCTCGGTGACCGAGATTTCCGAGAAGGCACAGCCATAGACTTTCTGGATGTCATGCGGCGAGAAGAGATACATCTCGGCATCGCGTTTCGCCAGCTCGAAGGTGATATCGGGGATCACCACGCCCAGCGACAGTGTCTTGATGCGGATCTTCTCGTCGGCATTCTCGCGCTTGGTGTCGAGGAATTTCAGGATATCGGGGTGGTGGGCGTTCAGATAGACCGCCCCTGCCCCCTGACGCGCACCCAGCTGGTTGGCATAGGAGAAGCTGTCTTCGAGCAGTTTCATCACCGGAATGACGCCCGAGGACTGGTTCTCGATGCCTTTGATCGGCGCACCGGCTTCGCGCAGGTTGGTCAGCATCAATGCCACACCGCCGCCGCGCTTCGAGAGCTGCAGCGCCGAGTTGATCGAGCGGCCGATGGATTCCATATTGTCTTCAAGACGCAGCAGGAAGCAGGACACCAGCTCGCCGCGGCTTTTCTTGCCTGCGTTCAGGAAGGTGGGCGTTGCCGGCTGGAAGCGGCCCGCCAGCATCTCTTCGGTCAGCGACAGCGCCATCTTGCGGTCACCCCGCGCGAGCGCCAGAGCCACCATCACCACGCGGTCTTCATAGCGTTCGAGGTAGCGCTGACCGTCACGGGTCTTCAACGTATAGGCGGTGTAATATTTGAACGCGCCAAGGAAGGTCGGGAAGCGGAACTTCTTCTTGTAGGCGGCATCCCAGATCTGACGGCAGAAGTCGCGATCATAAAGCTCCAACACAGCAGCGTCGTAATAGCCCTCGTCCACGAGGTAATCGAGCTTCTCATCCAGCGAGTGGAAGAACACGGTGTTCTGGTTCACATGGTTGAGGAAATAGGCGCGCGCGGCCTGCTTGTCGGCCTCGAAACGGATCTTTCCATCCGCATCATACAGGTTCAACAGCGCGTTCAGCGCGTGATGGTCGAGCCCTTTTACGGCGTCTGCTTTGTCAAGCATTGTGCTCTCCAGAATTTCTCGAGCCCGTCTCTGACACGGGCAATATCTAGGTCGGTGCCACTCAGCTCGAATCTATAGAGCAGAGGAATCTTGCATTTTTCGGCAATCACTTTGCCCGCATAGCCATAATAGATCCCGAAATTGGTGTTTCCGGTGCCGATTACCCCCCTGATATTCTTGCGAATTTCCGGGTTGTTCAAAGCATGGATCACGGGTTTCGGAACTGCCCCCCGACCCTCGCCATCGCTATAAGACGGGCATATTAGCACAAAAGGCAGCTCGGCCAAACTGGCCGAGCGATCTTCTGTACCACCAATGCGGATAGCGGGCAGTCCAAGTCGGGTGATGAAGCGATGCGTGTTTCCGGTGGCCGAGGAAAAATAGGCCAGCCCGGTCATCGGATCGGGTCAGGCGCCAAGGCTTGCGATGCGGTCCGGACGGAAGCCTGCCCAGTGGTCGGCACCCGCCACAACAACAGGTGCCTGACGGTAGCCAAGGCCGGTCACTTTTTCCATCGCTTCGGCATCCAGCGTCAGATCGATGACATCATGCTCGATCCCACGGGCATTGAGCGCGCGGATGGTCGCAGTGCATTGAACGCAAGCGGGCTTGCTGTAGACGGTAATAGACATAGGCTCTCGACCCCGAAGCAAAGGGGCGGACATTCGGGAAGGTGGATCGCATTTCTGCCAAACTCCCCCCAGACGCACCGCCCGTGGACATTATCGCATTCAGGCTGGCCGCTGACAGGCCAGAGACGGCCTGCCCACCTGTCCGCTCCGGCATTGCAACAGGATAGCCTGCCACAGCGGAGATCTCGGACGGGCCGGAACTGTAGCGGCCCTTTGCGTGAGGCTGATATAGTATCCCACCCCACCTGATGCGCTATATATAGTAGCCACTTTGCGCCCAAAGTCCAGTGCCTTTTTCATCCGGCCCTCTGCAGGCCGAACGGGGTATATCACCTTGGCCCTGCATCTGAATCGCGGGACTTTCGAGTTACAAAGAACCCCGCCCAAAGCAAAGCGCAAAAAAATAATTCTGGGGCTAGACGGGGTTTTCCGACAGCGCACACCGAATCGACGCTCCGGATTCGTTCACGGGAGGTTCAATCCCGGGCTGAAAACCGGAGAGGACCTCGCCCTGCAAAACATAAAAGGGCCGCCCCGAAGGACGACCCGAACCGGCATGCGGCCACTATATCTTGCGGAAAGACGCGCGCCTTAGCCCATACGCTCCGACGAGAACGATCCCGGAGACGCAGGAAAGACCACCGTTTTCGACCCGTTGATGAAGACGCGGCGATGGGCATGGGCATGGATCGCCCGCGCCAGCACCTGACTTTCCACATCGCGCCCCAGCGAGACGTAATCCTCGGGCGATTGCGCATGGGTCACCCGCACGGTGTCCTGCTCGATGATCGGGCCCTCGTCCAGATCGGCGGTCACATAATGCGAGGTCGCCCCGATCAGCTTCACCCCGCGGGCAAAGGCCTGCTTATAGGGGTTCGCGCCTTTGAAGGACGGCAGGAAGGAATGGTGGATATTGATGATCCGCCCCGACATCTTCTGGCACATCTCGTCCGAGAGGATCTGCATATAGCGTGCCAGCACGATCAGCTCGGCACCTGCCTCCTCGACCACCTGCATGATGCGGGCTTCGGCCTCGGGTTTGTTTTCCTTGGTCACCTTGATGCAGTGGAAGGGGATATCCTGATTCACCACGACCTTCTGGTAATCCATATGGTTCGAGATCACCGCCACGATCTCCACCGGCAGCGCGCCGATGCGCGCACGGTACAGAAGGTCATTCAGGCAATGCCCGAAGCGCGACACCATGATGACGACTTTCATCTTGGTGGCCTCGTCGTGGAAGGCGAAGTTCATACCGAAACTTTTCGCAGTCTCGGCAAACTCGCTGCGCAGGCTGTCACCATCATTCCCCGTTTCCGAGGTAAAGCTGACCCGCATGAAGAAATTCCCCGTCTCGAGATCGTCGAACTGGGCGCTATCGGTGATATTGCAGCCTTTATCGGCCAGAAAACCCGAGATGGCCGCGACGATGCCGCGCTGGGTAGGACAGGTTACAGTCAGGCAATATTTGGTCATGTGAGTATCCGAAAGTCTTTCGCCATAGAGGTATAGCCCCATCGGAGGCATGAAGAGAAGAGGAACCGGTCAAAGACCGCCCCGATTGCACGTGATATTCCCTGACGCCCCGCCCGCAGGCAGGCCGCCAGCCGCAAGGCCTGATCTCGGGCCCCGCCGCATCAGGCCCCGCATCAAGACAGCCGCGAAGCCACCTCGTGAAGGGCATGCCAGAGGCTTCCCGCATAAGAGCGCATGCCCCAGATCCGACAGTGGTCGTCTGCAAGCCGCAGCAGGAAGACCGACATATGATGCAGGCCGGTGCGGGTGGCCTGCCCTGTGGCCTTGGCGCTATCGGGCAGGTTGACCAAACGTTCCAGCAGGCGGTCCATCTCGGGGCCCGTGATGTCGAAGGCCACCCAGCCATCGGTCTGTTCCGTGACCGATGCCGCAGACGCTTGGGTTTTGACCCATGCCGCGAAATCTTCCTCGGCGCGGGCCTCGCCCTCGATCAGCCATTGCTTCGGCCCCGCCCAGAAGGCGGTCAGCCCCGCGCCTTGGGTCAAGGCCCCCGGTGCAGGCAGTGGCAGCCCCGCCACTTCGGTCAGGCTTTGCCCGTGGCGCGCGACCACAGAGGCCAGCGCGATATCGGGGCGTTCGGTCAGGGTCATCGACCCGAGGGTTTCGGTTTTCGGACGGGTGCCGCCAAGGGCGGTCTGTGCAATCAGATCAGTCACGGGCTTAGTCACGGAGACGCTCCCCTTCGGGGTCAACAAAATGGGCAGGCACAATCCGGCAGTCACAGCCCGAATTTTCCAGCGGGTTATAGGCGACGATCACCTCACCGATCCGCTTGTCGCCCTGTTCGACAAAACCAAGCGCGATATGGCTTTTGACATGGGGCGAATAGCAGGCCGAGGTCACCCAGCCCTGATCGCTCTGCATCGTGCGCTGATCGCCACGGGTGAACAGATGCGAGCCCGCAAAGATCCGCTCTTCGGCATTCAGCGGTTGCAGCCCCACCAGACGGCGCTTGTCAGCAGCCAGACCCTCGCGGCGCGACATGATCGCCCCGATGGAATCTTTCTTAACCGAGACCATCTTGCCCAGACCCAGCATCTGCGCGGTGGTCTGCCCGTTCAACTCGGCGCCCGCAGCATGGCCTTTCTCGATCCGCAGCACGGCCAAGGTTTCCGTGCCATAGGGGGTCACCCCCAGATCCTGACCCTGCTCCATCAGCCGTTCCATCAGCGCATTGCCGTAACGTGCCGGCACCGCGATCTCATAGGCCAATTCGCCCGAGAAAGAGATCCGGAACAGACGCGCCCGCAGCCCGCCGCAGAGGGTAATCTCGGCACAGCCCATGAAAGGGAAGGCCTCATTCGACAGATCCACCCCATCCACCACACGCGACAGAAGCGCGCGCGAGTTCGGCCCCGCCACGGCAATCTGCGCCCAAGCGTCGGTGGTCGAGATCAGCTGCACATCCAGCTCCGGCCAGAGGCATTGCCGCGCGAATTCCATATTGCGATAGCATAGCCCCGCATTGGCGGTGGTGGTGGTGACCACATAATGGTCCTCGGCCAGACGCGCACAGGTGCCATCGTCATAGATATGGCCATCCTCGCGCAGCATCAGCCCATAGCGGACTTTGCCAACCTTCAAAGTGCCCATCATATTGGCGTAGATCCGGTTGAGGAATTCCCCCGCATCTGCCCCCTGCACATCGACCTTGCCCAGTGTGGTCACATCGCAAAGCCCCACGCCCGAGCGCACGGCCAAGGCCTCGCGGTCCACGGTTTCGCGCCAGTCTTCCTCATTCCCTTGCGGGAAATATTGCGCCCGCATCCATTGGCCGACCTCGACAAAGACCGCCCCGCGCGCTTTCGCCCAGTCATGGGTCGGGGTCAGGCGGGTCGGGCGGAAATCCTTGCCCGTATCGCCGCCGCCCAGCACACCCAAAGACACGCCGGTATAAGGCGGGCGGAAGATGGTGGTGCCGGTCTCGGGGATGGATTTGCCGGTGAGCTCGGCCATGACCGCCAGCGCCGAGACATTGGCCGTCTTGCCCTGATCGGTGGCCATGCCCAAAGTGGTCCAGCGTTTAAGATGCTCGACCGGACGCATGTTTTCCTTATGCGCCAGCGCGATATCCTTCACCGTCACATCGTTCTGGAAATCGACCCAAGCGCGCCCTTTGCCGGCCACATGCCAGAAGGCCGTGGGGGTAACAGGGCTATCCTCGGCCTTGGGCAGATCGGGCGTCATGGCCGCAATCCCCAGATCCGCCAGCGCCGCAACAGCCGCCTTCGCGCCCGAGGCCAGTGCCTGCGCGGTCGTGCCCTCGCCATTGCAGGCGCCTGCGGGGATCAGCCCCGTGGGTCCACCCTCGCCCGGCACAAAGGCCAGCAGATCCTCGCGCCAGACCGGACGTCCACGATGATGCGAGGCCAGATGCACATTGGGGTTCCACCCGCCCGCGACACCCAAAGCGCCACAGTCGATCCACTGGCGAGTGCCGCCGCTGGTGATCTGCACCTTGGTCACGCCCAGACGGCCCTTGCTGTCCGAGACCACCGAGCCAGCGTAGACACGGTAATCGCCCAGCGACTTCGCATCAGCCCGCGTGTCGATCACGCCTGCAATCTGCGCGCCCTTGGCGATCAGATCCAGCGCGGTGCGGTGACCATCGTCGCTATTGGTGAAAATGGCGATCCGGTCCTCGGGCGCCCGCACAGGCGCCACCGCCCAGCGGTTGGCATAGGCACGCATGGCACCTGCCAGCATGATGCCCGGACGGTCGTTATTGGCGAAGGGGATATGACGCTCGGTCGCACCCGCCGCCAGAACCGCCCGCCGCGCGGTGACCCGCCAGAGCGTCTGGCGCACCTTCCCGCCTGCATCGGACAGGTGATCCGAGACCCTCTCGACCGCGCCATAGACGCCGTGGTCATAGGTGCCGAAAACCGTCATCCGCGTCATCACACGAACATTGGGCATCGCGCGAAGTTCTGCCTCGGTCGCGCGCAGCCAGTCGGTCGCGGGCGCGTCATCCAGCGCATGGCTTTCGGCCAGAAGACGCCCGCCCAAGGCGAAATCCTCATCCGCCAGAATGACCTTGGCCCCCGCGCGGCCAGCGGTCAGCGCCGCCATCAGCCCCGCCGCGCCACCGCCGATCACCAGCAGGTCGCAATGCAGATATCCGCGATCATAGGCATCAGGGTCGGGCAGCCCCGACAGCGCCCCAAGCCCCGCCGCCTTACGGATCATCGGCTCATAGAGCTTTTCCCAGAAGGCACGCGGCCACATGAAGGTCTTGTAGTAGAAGCCCGCCGCAAAGAAGGGCGACAGCAGATCATTCACTGCCAGCCAGTCATGCTCCAGCGAGCCCGCATAATTCTGCGATTTGGCCTCGAGCCCGTCATAAAGCTCGGCCACGGTGGCGCGGGTGTTCGGTTCGGCCTGCGCGCCCGTGCGCAGGGTCACCAGCGCGTTGGGCTCTTCCGAACCGGCGGCCACCACACCGCGCGGGCGGTGGTATTTGAACGACCGCCCCATAAGCTGCACGCCATTGGCCAAAAGCGCCGAGGCCAGAGTGTCGCCCTGAAAGCCCGTGTAATCGACCCCATCAAAGCGGAATTTCAAAGGCGCATTGCGATCTACCAGACCGCCAGACAAACGGCTCATTTCGCGCCCTCCGGTTTCATCGCAAGCTCGGCGCCCAGAATCTCATGGGTCAGCGTGTTACGGGTGACAATCAGCCACGAGCGGTCGCCCTGCTCGTGATACCAAAGCTCGCGGTGCACGCCCGCCGGATTGTCGCGCAGAAAGACGTAATCGGCAAAGGCCGCCTCGCCCGCGTCAGGCGCGGGACGGTTCATCAGGCTGGCATCGCCCAGATAGGTAAACTCCTGCGCATCCCGCAGGCCAAGAAGAGGATGGGGTATCAGCATAATCGTGCCTCAGTGCAGGTTCGGTTGGGCACCAACGCCCTTTTCATCAATGACATAGCCGCGTGCAAAACGGTCAAGCCGCATCTGCGCCGTGACCTCATGCGACCGCCCTGTGGCCAGAAGATGCGCAAAACAGAAGCCCGAGGCAGGCGTCGCCTTGAAGCCGCCATAGCACCAGCCCGCATTCAGATAGAGGCCCGAGACAGGCGTCTCGTCGATGATGGGCGAGCCATCCATCGACATATCCATGATGCCGCCCCAGTTACGAAGAAGCCGCGCCCGACCGATCATCGGCATCAGGGCCATACCGCCTTCCAGCACATCTTCCACCACCGGAAGATTGCCGCGCTGCGCATAGGAATTATAGCCGTCGATATCGCCGCCAAAGACAAGGCCGCCCTTATCGGACTGGCTGATATAAAAATGCCCCGCGCCAAAGGTGATGACATTATCGATCAGCGGTTTCAGCCCCTCGGACACAAAGGCCTGCAGCACATGGCTTTCGATGGGCAGGCGCATCCCCGCCTTCTCCATCACGCGACCGGTCGAACCTGCGACAGCAACCCCCACCTTCTTCGCGCCGATGAAACCACGGGTCGTCTCCACCCCTTCAACCTGACCATTGGTGATGCGGAAACCGGTGACCTCGCAGTTCTGGATGATATCCACGCCGCGCTGATCGGCCCCACGCGCATAGCCCCAGACCACGCCATCATGACGCGCCGTACCTGCACGCGGCTGGATCAAAGCGCCCTTGATCGGGAAACGGGCATTGTCGAAATTCAGGTAGGGCAGCCTCTCGCGCAGATCGGCGGCATCCACCAGCTTCGCGCCCGCCCCCGAGATCATCATCGCATTGCCGCGCCGACGGTAGGCATCGCGCTGGCCGTCGCTATGGAACAGGTTGAAGATGCCGCGCTGGCTGACCATCGAGTTGAAGTTGGTTTCCTGTTCAAGGTTCTCCCAAAGCTTCATCGAAAGCTCGTAGAACGGCTGGTTCCCCGGCAGCAAATAATTCGAGCGGATGATCGTGGTGTTCCGCCCGATATTGCCCGACCCGAGCCAGCCCTTTTCCAGCACCGCCACCTTCAGATGGCCGAAATTCTTCGCCAGATAGAAGGCCGTCGACAGGCCATGGCCGCCGCCACCGACGATGATGATATCATAGCTGGGTTTGGGGTCGGGATTGCGCCACAAAGGCCCCCATCCCTTATGTCCGGTCAGCGCTTCTTTCAGCACCTTGAACCCTGAAAACTTCATGACCTGCGCTCCTTTGTCCCAGACAGGCTAGGCGAGGCAGGGTGAATAAACTTCTTTATAAGTGACATTTTTTATCCTAAAAATGCCATTAGGATTAATCGGGCAAGCCTATGCAAAATATCGCCTTTCTTCTGCTGGATGGCCATGCGCTGATGTCAACGGCCTCGGCGCTTGAACCTTTGCGCGCGGCCAACCAGTTTCGGGCGGGAACCTACCGGATTACGATTCTCTCGGGATCGGATCGGGCGGTGTCGTCCATCGGCTCCGAATTTCCGGCCCTGCCCTTCCGCGCGACCCCGCCTGATTTCGATCTGGTCTTCGTGGTGGCAGGCGGAGACCCTGCGCGGGTGAATGATCCGGCGCTGATGGCATGGCTGCGCGAGGCCGACCGGCGGGGTGTTGCCTTGGGGGGGATCTCGGGCGGGGCGATGATCCTTGCGCGGGCGGGTCTGCTGGAGGGGCGGCGTTTTACGCTGCACTGGCACCATTATGACGATATCGCCGCGCTGCCGGGCGAGTGGCTGCTGGAGCGGCGGCTGTTTGTGATCGACCGCAACCGCTATACCTGCGCGGGCGGCATCGCGCCGCTGGATATGATGCATGCGCTGATTGCGCGCGAACATGGCACGGGCTTTGCGCAGCGCATTTCCGACTGGTTCATCCAGACCGAGATCCGCGGGGCCGATGCGCCCCAGATGGCCTCGATCGAGGCGCGTTACGGGGTGCTGCCCAAGGTGGTGGCCGCGACGCTGGAGCTGATGGAAAGCCATATTGCCGACCCGCTGGACCAAAGCCAGCTTGCGGGGCTTGCGGGTCTGTCGCTGCGCCAGTTGCAACGGCAGTTCCGGCAAGAGATGGGCGCGCCGGTGATGGAGGTCTACCGCCGTATCCGTCTGGAAAAAGCGCGCGAGCTGATCGCCGGCACGCGGCTGCCGCTATCAGAGATCGCGCATCTGACGGGCTTTGCCAGCCAGTCGCATTTTGCCGACCGTTTCCGCGAGGCCTATGGCCATCCCCCCCGCGCCCTCCGCGACAAAAAAAGCCCGACGTCACAAAGGTGAACGTCGGGCATTAGGAGGGGTAAATCAGGCTCAGATATCGAGCGTATTATCCTTCTCCCATTGGGAGAAATGCGACACGAAGGAGGTCCATTCCTGCATCTTCATCTTGATGTAGGAGGCCGAGAATTCGGCACCCAAAGCAGCTTTCAGCCCCTCATCCGCGTCAAAATTGCGCAGCGCGTCCAGCAGGTTCAGCGGCAGGCGCGGCGCGTCCTTGATCTTGAACCCTTCGGCATACATGTCGATATCGTGACGCGGCCCCGGATCGGCTTTGGATTTGATCCCCGACAGACCCGCCGCGATGATCACCGCCTGCAGGAGATAGGGGTTCACCGCCCCATCGGGCAGGCGCAGCTCGAACCGGCCCGGACCGGGAACACGGACCATATGGGTGCGGTTATTGCCGGTCCATGTCACGGTGTTCGGCGCCCAAGTTGCGCCCGAGGTCGTGCGCGGCGCATTGATGCGCTTGTAGCTGTTGACCGTGGGGTTGGTGATCGCGGCCAAGGCTTCGGCGTGCTTCATGATACCGCCCAGGAAGGTGCGGCCCTGATCGGACAGGCCCAGCTCTTTGGACTTATCGGCAAAGGCATTGACCTTACCGTCCAGATCCCAGACCGAGATATGCGCGTGGCAGCCATTGCCCGTCAGCCCCTCGATCGGTTTGGGCATGAAGGTCGCCCGCATGCCGTGCTTTTCGGCCACGGATTTCACCATGAACTTGAAGAAGCTATGGCGGTCGGCGGTGACCATCGCATCGTCAAAGCCCCAGTTCATCTCGAACTGGCCATTGGCGTCTTCATGGTCGTTCTGATAGGCGCCCCAGCCAAGCTCCAGCATATAATCGCTGATTTCGGCAATGATATCATAGCGGCGCATCACGGCTTGCTGGTCATAGCAGGGCTTGGCCGCCGTGTCATAGGGGTCGGAGATCTGGTCGCCCTCGGGGGTGAGCAGGAAGAATTCGGCCTCGATACCGGTCTTCACGCGAAGCCCTTCGGCTGCGGCCTCATCCACCAGCTTTTGCAGCACATTGCGCGGCGCCTGTTCGACAGGCTCGCCTTCCATCACGCAATTTGCGGGCACCCAAGCCACCTCGGGTTTCCACGGCAGCTGGATCGCCGCCGATGCATCCGGCACCGCCAGCATATCGGGATGCGCAGGGGTCAGGTCCAGCCAGGTGGCAAAACCGGCAAAGCCCGCGCCGTCTTCCTCCATATCGGTAATCGCCTGAGCGGGCACCAGCTTTGCGCGCTGGCCCCCGAAGAGATCCGTATAGGAGATCATGAAATATTTGACGCCCTTCTCGCGGGCAAACTCGGCAAGACCTGCCATCTGAACACCTCTTTATCCCTGTTGAGAATGGCGGGGCGTTTGCCGCCCTCGCCCTGTCTTTCGACCAATCTGGAAACGGGCTTAGAAGCCGCCCTTGCCCGGCCACCAGCTCGTGCCCGCCAGAGGCACCTGCGCCATGGCAGCGGCCTCCATAGTCAGCGCGCAAAGATCCTCGGGCTCGAGGTTGTGGACATGGTTATGGCCACAGGCCCGCGCGATGGTCTGGCATTCCAGCGTCATCACATTGAGGTAGTTGCGCAGGCGACGACCAGCCGCCACCGGATCAAGGCGCTTCATCAGCTCGGGGTCCTGCGTGGTGATGCCCGCCGGATCGCGGCCCTCATGCCAGTCGTCATAGGCACCCGCTGTGGTGCCAAGCGCGTTATACTCGGCCTCCCATTTCGGGTCATTGTCGCCAAGCGCGACCAAAGCCGCCGTGCCGATTGCCACCGCATCCGCGCCAAGGGCGAGCGCTTTCGCCACATCCGCACCGGTGCGGATACCGCCCGAGACAACCAGCTGCACCTCGCGGTGTAGCCCCAGATCCTGCAACGCCTGAACGGCGGGGCGGATACAGGCCAGCGTCGGTTGGCCAACGTTTTCGATGAACACGTCCTGCGTGGCCGCCGTACCGCCCTGCATGCCATCGAGCACCACCACATCGGCACCGGCTTTCACAGCCAAAGCGGTGTCATAATAGGGGCGCGCACCCCCGACCTTGATGTAGATCGGCTTTTCCCAGTTGGTGATCTCGCGGAGTTCAAGGATCTTGATCTCCAGATCATCGGGGCCGGTCCAGTCGGGGTGACGACAGGCCGAGCGCTGGTCGATCCCGACCGGCAGATCGCGCATGCCCGCCACGCGTTCGGTGATCTTCTGACCCAGCAGCATACCGCCGCCGCCCGGTTTCGCACCTTGGCCCACCACGATTTCAATCGCATCGGCGCGGCGCAGGTCATCGGGGTTCATCCCGTAGCGCGAGGGTAGATATTGATAGACCAGCTTTTCGGAATGGCCGCGCTCTTCCTCGGTCATGCCACCGTCACCGGTGGTGGTCGAGGTGCCTGCAAGGCTGGCCCCACGACCCAGAGCCTCTTTCGCGTGGCCCGAAAGCGCCCCGAAGGACATGCCCGCGATGGTGATCGGGATTTTCAGCTCGATCGGTTTCTTGGCAAAGCGCGTGCCCAAGGTGACCGAGGTATCGCATTTCTCGCGATAGCCTTCCAGCGGGTAGCGCGACATCGACGCGCCCAGAAACAAGAGGTCGTCGAAATGCGGCACGCGACGCTTGGCCCCGCCGCCGCGGATGTCATAGATGCCGGTGGCGGCGGCGCGACGGATCTCGGAGTTGACCTCCTGCGAGAAGGTCCAGCTTTGGCGCGGTTCGGTATGCGGTGTCTTATCCATGATCGCGCTCCTTAATACTCGTCGGCGTGGTCGATATTGAAGTTGTAGAGCTTGCGGGCCGAGCCATAGCGTTTGAACTCTTCGGGCTTGGCGTCGGCGCCGGTCTTCTCAAGGATGTCCTTGAGGAAGGTGAGATGCTCGGGGCGCATCTCTTTCTCGATGCAATCAGCCCCCAGCGATTTCACTTTGCCGCGCACGAACAGGCGCGCCTCGTAAAGGCTGTCGCCCAACGCATCGCCCGCATCGCCCAACACAACCAGATTGCCGCGCTGCGCCATAAAGGCCGACATATGGCCGATATTGCCATGCACTACGATATCGATGCCCTTCATCGAGATCCCGCAGCGCGAGGAGGCATTGCCCTTGATGTTCAACAGACCGCCACGACCGGTGGCACCGGCATATTGGCTTGCGTCACCTTCGATGGTGACCACGCCCGACATCATATTCTCGGCCACACCCGGACCGGTCGAGCCTTCGACCGTCACCGTGGCTTCCTTGTTCATGCCTGCGCAGTAATAGCCCGTTGAGCCCTTGATGGTCACATCCAGCGGCCCGTCCAGACCCACGGCCACCGCATGGCTGCCACGCGGGTTGGTGATATCGAAAGCTTCATTCTTGCGGTCTTTGGCAGCCGCCTGCAGCGTGGAGTTCAGCTCGCGCAGGGCAACCTGCGACATATCCAGAACAGTCATGGATCAACGCTCCCAGAAATAGACAGTGGCGGGTTCGGGTTCCCAGACGCGGGCCGCCTCGATGCCCGGCAGGTCGGCAAAGGCGCGATATTCGCTGGCGAAGGCCACATAGTCTTCGGTCTCGGCCATGATCGCGGGCTTGCAGGCCACCGGATCACGCACAACACCAAAGCCGTTCTTGGTGCCGGTTACAAAAGTGAAGAAGCCATCAAGGTCCTCGAGCGTGCCTTCCAGCGCTTCACCAAGGCTGGCACCATCGGCAATGCGCGAGGAAATATAGGCAGCCCCCACTTCGGTGTCGTTTTCGGTCTTGGTGAAAACGCCCTTTTTGGCGAGCTTGCGGCGCATCGAGTTATGGTTCGACAGCGAGCCGTTATGCACAAGGCATTGGTCATCGGCGGTGGAAAACGGGTGCGCGCCCAGCGTGGTCACGGCGGATTCGGTGGCCATACGGGTATGGCCAATGCCGTGACTGCCGCCCATCTCGCGGATGCCGAAACGCTCGGCCACATCCTTCGGCAGGCCGATCTCTTTGTAGATCTCCATGCTTTCGCCCACGCCCATCACACGCAGGCCCTTGGCCTCAACGGCGGCCAGAAGGGCGGCCTCGGCGGCAAGCGGCGCTTTTATCACGGCATGGGTGGAGACAACCTTCACCGAAACCGCAACACCCGCAGCCTTCGACAGATCGTCTTCCAGACCCGCAAAATCCACTTCCGGCGCGTCCGATTGCACGGTGATTTTCACACCTTCGCCGTCATCCCCATAGATCGCGATGCCCGCACTATCGGGGCCGCGTTCGGTCATGGTGATCAGCATATCGGTCAGCATATCGCCCAGCTTCGGGCGCAGATCATCCTTTTTCAAAAAAAGGCCAACAATCCCACACATAGGTCCTCTCCGTTGCGTTCGAGACCGGCGCAGCGCGCCTTCAAGAACATCACTAAAGAGAATATTTTATTCCTTCTAGGAAAACCGCCGTTTTCTCCGGTCTTTCCGGAAGGCCGCATGGAACCGCATAGATTTTACGCAAAATCCGCAGGGCCAAGCCGCACAACGCCCAGCCCTTAGGCGGAAGATCAACGCGCTTGCGGATAGGTGATGATGGACAGGTAGCGGATCGGCAGGGCCGCCAGATCTTCCGGCCCGTGCGGCGCATCCGAGTCAAACACCAGCGAGTCGCCCGGTTCCATCAGATAGCGCTGGTCCCCGTGCCGATAGGTCATCTCGCCTTCCAGCATATACAGGATCTCGATGCCCTCATGCTGGAAGATGGGGAAGCGTTCGGTGGGATTTTCCAGCGTGATCATATAGGGCTCGACCACAACGCCGGAATTGTTCGACCCGATATGGCCCAGAAGCTGGTATTGATGGCCCGCCCGCGTGCCCTCCCGTTCGATTTCGACCCCGTCACCGGCTTTCACATGCATACAGCCGCGTTGCTCCTCGAACCCCGAAAACAACTGGACCAGCGGCACCCGCAACGCATGGGCCAAGGTGGAAATCGTGCCGAGCGAGGGCGAGGTCACACCATTTTCGATCTTCGACAGCATGCCCACCGAAAGCCCTGCCTGCCCTGCCAGATCGGCCACCGTCATGCGCTGGCGCTTGCGCAATTCGCGCACCTGACGGCCAATCGCCACCTCGAGGTTCTTCTCGCGGATCTCGCGCACGGCATGGGGGTTTTGTTGCAAACCCTTTTTGGTTTCAGACATGTCTGGCTCTCCCTCATGACAGTGCGGGGCCGCTTTGGAAAACCGGCCTGCGCAAAGCCATTATTCAAAAAAGTTTCTTGTCAGGAAAGGCCCTAAAACGCTGTCAAAGGGTTATATGCCTGAAAACATCCGCGAAATCCGCAACGCATAGCGGTCTGTCATCCCCGAAACGAAATCACCCATCGCATGCAGCGCCGTTTCCGCCGATGTCACATCCCGCAGGTCCAGCCCCAACACCCGCACGATCTGCGCCGCATGGGTGTCCAGCGCCTCGGCCTGCCATCCCCGCGCGCCAAGCTGCTGATAGATCGGGGCGATCCCGTCCAGCACATTGGCAATGACCCGATAGCCCGAAACTTCCAGCTCTGTCTTGCGCGGGGCGGTGAAGATACGCGCTTTGGCAAGATCGCGGATCGCGGAGAACTGTGCGCCCAGATGACCGGCCTCGACCAGAGCGTGGCTGAACCGGCCCTCCATGATCGCGCTGTAATGTGCCTTGAAGGCCTCCACACAGCTTTCGATGGCCCGCCCGATACTCATTGCCCGCAGAAGGGCGATCTCTTCGGCAGGCAGACGCGACGGGCGGCTTTGCACGGGCCTGTCCTCGCGCCCCGCCAGCCGGAGCAACGTGTCGCGCACCACCTCGAATGGCAGCTCGCCCGTGGTGAAGGCATCTTCGAGATCGACGATATTATAGCAGATGTCGTCAGCCGCCTCGACGACATAGACCAGCGGGTGACGCCGCCACCACTGGTTCGGGCCGATCTCGATCTGGGGCAGGCCAAGGCTTGCCGCCACCTCGGCAAAAAGCCGCA
Source organism: Thioclava sp. GXIMD4216 (assembly GCF_037949285.1). Lineage (NCBI taxonomy): Bacteria > Pseudomonadati > Pseudomonadota > Alphaproteobacteria > Rhodobacterales > Paracoccaceae > Thioclava > Thioclava sp. GXIMD4216. Next base: position 296,635 of record NZ_CP149927.1, on the reverse strand, counting down.
ATTCCGAATGGAAAATCCCGAATTTCTTGGCGCCGAAATACCCATCGGCGTGATAGCTCTCCTCGCCCAATGCGGTTTTCGTCGCTGCCGAAAGCGGGTATTTCATGAAGGCGCCCAGCACCGCCTTGGACAGCCGCATCCCGCCATCATTGCGATACATCTCGGTGCGGGCGATGATACGGAACCCTTGCGCATTGCCTTCGAACTGGCGGAACTCGTCTTGCAGAGCGGGGTCCAGATCACCAAACACCCCGCGCTCCTCCCCGAAGGCCCGCGCGAACCATGCGCCAATCGAGGCCTCGCCCGAATGACCAAAGGGCGGATTGCCGATATCATGGGCAGCGCAAGCGGCCTGCACGATATTGGCAAGGCTGTTTTCCTCGCCCGCCGCGATATGGCCCTGCGCCACCAGCCATTGCCCGATGGCCATCGCCAGCGACCGCCCGACAGAACCCACCTCGATCGAATGGATCAGCCGGTGATGCACGTGGTCATGTTCGTATAGCGGCTGCACCTGCGTTTTATTGGCCAGACGCCGGAAGGGCTGGGAAAACACGATCCGGTCGTAATCCTGCGTGAAGATGGAGCGGTTGCTCTGCTCGGAATAGGTCCGGTCGCACAGGCGTTCGTTCGACAGAAGCTTTGTCCAGTCCATGTTCATCTCCGTAGGGGCCGTCCCTTTCTAGCCCCAAGCCCCGCCAATAGCGAGACGGCATCACACACCGCGCTTATTGCCCCAGATCATCACATGCAACTGCGGCAGCACCCGAGGGCGGAACCATTTTGCGGCAAGGGTCTGCTGGACCAGCCATTCCAGCCGCTTGGCCGCCACATCCAGATTGACGGGGGTCGCGGGGTCCACCTCGCGATTGCCCGGCTGCAGGTAAAGCGGCAGATCGGGATAGCTTGCCGCGGTGGCACGGGCAAAGGCGAAATCGTCCTCGTCGAAAACGACGATCTTCATCACCACCTGCGTATGCGGACCCGCCGCCTTGAGACAATCCTCAAAGCGCTCCCAGACGACCCGTTCCCCCGAGGAGGGCGGCTTCGGGCTCAGCACGAGCGTATCAAGCCGCCCGAACCATGCCGCAGGGATCGACCCCTGTGTCTCGCAGGCAAAACGGTAGCCTGCCGCCTGCCCCATCTCGATCACCGGTGCCAGATTCTGGATCGCCGGATTACCGCCCGACAGCGAAACGGTCAGCGGTCTATGGTCCGACAGATGCACGATCTCGTCCCAGACCTCGGTCGGGGTCATGACCTCCCAGTCATGGCGATAGGCGCTGTCGACCGCGTGCAGACTGTCGCACCAGCTACAGCGATAATCGCAGCCGCCGGTGCGCACAAACACCGTCGGCTCGCCGATCAGCACCCCTTCCCCCTGGATGGTCGGGCCGAAAATCTCGCAGATCCGCAGGCTCATGGACGATATTCCGCCCATGTCTTGGGCGTCTCCGAGACCTTCACTGCCGCAACCTCGGGCCAGCGCGCCTTGCACCAGAGATAGAAGTGACGTGCCATATGTTCGGCCGTCGAGGGGCAATCGAGCACGTCATTGAGATGGCGATGATCGAAGGTGCCGTCAATATAGTCTTTTAGCGCCGCCAGTTCGTGATAATCGCGCACGAACCCGTCGGCATTCAGATCGGCGGCGGCCAGTTCGACCACGACGATATAGTTATGGCCATGCAACCGCGCACATTGATGGCAGGCGGGCAGGTGGTCCAACTGGTGAGAGGCGGAAAAGTGGAATTCTTTCGTGATCCGGAACATTACGGCATCTCCTTGGGCGCGGGCAGGACATGCGGCAACACAACGGCACAGGGGCGACACCCCTTTAGGATATAGGTCATAGGATCAGTCCTTGTTTTGATAACCGGGTAGGCTGCGACCGGTGCGCCGTCGATACAGCCTTCGCGATTTTCGCGCAAGCGGTCTGAAAAGACAAAAACCATCGTAAATTTTGGTCATTGCAATCGAATTTTCTTGCCAAAAGCTGCATGGCCCCCTATCCGCTGCGACCATGATGGATACATTGCCCCCCTGCCCCAATTGCGCATCCACCTATACCTACGAGGTCGATGCCCTGCTCACCTGCCCCGAATGCGGGCATGAATGGTCGGCTGACATGTCCGGCTCTGACGAAGAGGTCATCCGCGACGCGGTTGGCAATATTCTCGCCGATGGCGACACCGTGACCGTGATCAAGGATCTCAAGGTCAAAGGCAGTTCCTCGGTCGTGAAAGTCGGCACCAAAGTGCGCGGCATCCGCCTTGTCGGCGGCGATCACGATATCGATTGCAAGGTTCCCGGGATCGGCCAGATGGGGCTGAAATCCCAATTCGTCAAGAAAGTGAACGACTGATCCCCAAGACCGCCCTGCGCGCCCCGCCGGGCGCAGGGCATGCCCTTTCGAACGGGCTTTGAGGCGGGCTTGGATCGGCCAAGCCCGCCTGCCTGTTTCAGGCGATCTCTGCGACGATCTGGCCCGCCGCGAGGCTGGCGCCTTTTGCGGCCTGCAGATGGATCACCCCGTCCTTTTGCACGACAACCGGTGTTTCCATCTTCATGGCTTCCATCATCGCCACAGTCTGCCCCGCGCGCACGGTCTCGCCTTCGCCGACCGTCCAGTCCAGAAGCAGGCCCGAGATGGGCGCGGCCACCCCGTATCCGGCACCTTCTGCCGGCCCCTCGCCCGCGCCGCGCGCAGAGGCTTCGGCGGCTCTGGCGGCACCCTCTGCCGGTATCGTGCCCAGACGCGCAAGCTTTGCCACAAGATCGGCCCCGAAGCCGACATCACACAAAGCCCCATCAATCTCGATCCGACCGCGCAGAACGGCGGGCGCAGGTTCGGGCGGCACACGCAGCGCCGCTTCCAGCGGTTCGGCAAAATCGGTTTCGATCCAGCGGGTATGCACCGCAAACCCCGTCTCCTGTGTGAAATCCTCGGCCTGCAGCGCGGCACGGTGGAACGGCAACACCGACGCGACCCCCTCGATCCGGAATTCTCTCAGCGCGCGGCGCGCCCGTGACAGCGCCGTTTTACGATCCGGCCCCCAGACCACCAGCTTGGCCATCATGGAATCAAACGTGCCGGGCACGGTGCTGCCACTTTCCACACCGCTATCGACCCGGACACCCGGACCGGATGGCGCATGGAACATCGAAATCCCGCCCGGCGTCGGCAGGAACCCCCGACCCGGATCTTCGGCATTGATCCGGAATTCGATCGCATGACCATTGGGGCGCGGGGTCTGGGATACGGATAGCGGCAGACCATCGGCAATCCGCAGCTGCTCGACCACCAGATCGACGCCGGTGGTTTCCTCGGTCACCGGATGCTCGACCTGCAGGCGGGTATTGACCTCGAGAAACGAGATCATCCCGTCCGCCCCAAGCAGAAACTCCACCGTCCCCGCCCCTTCATAACCGGCCTCGGTGCAGATCCTGCGTGCGGCATCATGGATCGTGTCGCGCTGCACCTCACTGAGGAAGGGCGCGGGGGCTTCTTCGATCAGTTTCTGGTTCCGGCGCTGGAGCGAACAGTCCCGCGTCCCCAACACCACCACATTGCCCAGACGGTCGGCAATCACCTGCGCCTCGACATGGCGCGGGCGGTCGAGAAAACGTTCGACATAGCAGGCCCCGTTGCCAAAGGCGGTCTCGGCCTCGCGGCGGGCGGCGTGATACAATTCCTCGATCTCGGCCATTTCGCGGGCGACACGCATGCCACGCCCGCCTCCACCATGCGACGCCTTGATCGCAATCGGCAGACCATGCGCCCGCACGAAAGCCAGCACATCTTCCGGGCCATCCACCGGACCGGGCGTCCCCGGGACCAAAGGCGCCCCCACCTTCATCGCAATGCGCCGCGCCGCGACCTTATCTCCCAGCTCGGCAATCACCGCGGGCGGTGGGCCGACCCATGCAAGCCCCGCCGCAAGCACCGCCTGCGCGAATTCGGCACTTTCCGACAGGAAGCCGTAGCCCGGATGCACCGCATCCGCCCCCGCACGCTGCGCGATTTCGAGAATGGCAGGGATATTGAGATAGGTCTCGGCAGGGCGCGAACCGGGCAGGGAAAAGGCCCTATCGGCTTCGCGCACATAGGGCGCATCCGCATCGGCATCCGCGAAAATCGCCACCGAACCCACTCCGTAATCACGGCAGGCGCGCACCACACGCAAAGCGATTTCGCCGCGATTGGCAATCAGTACAGTCTTCATTGGAACGTCTTTCGTGTCACATGCCCGCGCAGGGCTTGATTTCGGCAAAGGGCGCGACCGGATTGAACCGGATTTTCACGCCGGGCGGCAACTGGCCCGCCAGATCAAGGTGATAATCGGCAACGGCCCCGATCACCGGATAGCCGCCTGTCAGGGGGTGGTCGGCCAGAAACAGAACCGGCTGGCCGGAATGGGGCACCTGTATCGCGCCGGTCGCGGTGCCTTCGGAGGGCAGTTCGCTCTGGTCCGGACGGGTCAGTGGCGCGGCCCCGTTCAGCCGGATCCCGACACGGCTGGATTGCGCCGTCACCTCCCATTCCTGCTGGGTGAAACGGTCCAGTATCTGCGGCTCGAACCAGTCGCTGCGTGGCCCCATCACCACATCCAGCACCACCAGATCACCCGCTTTAGGCAGGGCGGGCAGGGAAATCGCAGGCCCTACGGCATCGGCGGGGGCATGGGCCAGCGCCAGATGCGCGCCCTGGCGAACCGGCTGTGGCCCGATCTCGGCCAGACTGTCCCATGTCGCAGCCCCCATCACCGGTGCCACGGCAAACCCGCCCCGCACCCCGAGCAAGGCGCGCAGCCCCGCTTTGGGCACCGAGAGGGTGATCCTGTCGCCCGGATCCACCGCAATCGGCGCATGCGACCCGAAGTCCCAGTCATTGACGCTGACGCGACAGGGCGCGCCCGTCACCGCAATCACGGCCGGTTCCTTGGCGCGGAAGGCAAACCCGCCGCCCGTGATCTCTAGCGCGGCGGTTCCCGCAGGATTGCCCAGCATACGGTTGAGCGCGCGCAGAGCGCCGCGATCCAGCACCCCCGAGGCCGCAACCCCTTGTGCCGCCTGTCCAGCCCGCCCGTTATCCTCGAACATCGCGGGGAAGGGCGCGGCCAGAACCTCGAAGCCACCCTGCCCCGATGGCATGTCCGCAGACGGCGGAAGGGCCGCAACGGGATAGGCCGCAACCGCGTCATGGCGCTCGAATTGCACCTGATCTCCGGGCTGCAGCAGCGCCGGAGGCGTGCGCCCCAGATCCCACATCGCCAGATCGGTGGTACCGATGATCTGCCAGCCACCGGGGCTGGCCTTGGGATAGATGCCCGAAAACGCACCGGCCAGCGCGACCGATCCTGCCGGAATGCGGGTCCGTGGCGTGCGGCGGCGGGGCACTTCCAAAGCCGGATCGCCCCCCGCCATATAGCCGAAGCCCGGCGCGAAGCCGCAAAACGCCACGGTCCAGGGGCGGGCCTGATGACGCTCGATCACCTCGGCCACGCTGAGCCCTGTCAGCTCTGCCACCTCGGCCAGATCCTCGCCATCATAGCGCGTCGGAATGGTCACAACCCGTGCCGCCTTCTGCACATGTGGCGTCAGATCCAGCGCATCGATCTGTGCCGCCAGAGCCTGCGCCGAGACCTCTTGCGGATCAAACCGGACAAACAGGGTCCGCGCCGCAGGGATCGTTTCGCGAAGACCCGCCAGCGGGGCCTCGCGCAGCAGCGCATGCAGGGTCAGAACCTGTTCGAGATCGGCAAGCTCGACCAGCAGCGCATCCAGCGCGACGGGCAGGAAACGCAGATGGCTCATGCCGCACCACCCGCCCCGAAGGCCGCAAGCGACACGCCTTCACGCAGGAACAGCGCACGGATCTGGCGGGCCATTTCGACCGCGCCGGGGCTGTCCCCATGCACACAGATCGACTGTGCGTCAACACGGACATCACGCCCGTTGATCGAGCGGATCACCCCCTCGCGCACAAAGCGCAGCATCCGCTGTGCCACCACATCCGCATCATGCAAAACCGCACCCGGCAATTTGCGCGACACAAGCTGCCCCCCGTCATCATAGGCACGGTCGGCAAAGGCTTCGGCCACAACGCTCAGCCCCGCCTGCCGGGCGCGCTGCTCAAGAGGGCTGCCCGCAAGCACCATCAGGGTCAGGCTCGGGTCCACCGCCCCGAGCGCCGCGATCACGGCCTCCGCCTGACGCATGTCATGGGCAATGGTGTTATAAAGCGCCCCATGCGGTTTGACATAGCTCACCTTGGTGCCTGCCGCACGGGCCAGCCCCTGGAGCGCGCCGATCTGGTAGATGACCTCTGCTGTCAGATCCGCGCTGGCGACATCCATATTGCGCCGCCCGAACCCCGCCAGATCGCGATACCCCACATGGGCCCCGACCTGCACGCCGCGTTCTGCCGCCGCACGCAAAGTGGTCAGGATGCCGTTCGGGTCGCCGGCATGGAACCCGCAGGCCACATTGGCCGAGGTGACGATCTCCAGCATCGTCGCGTCATCCCCCATCGCCCATGCACCGAAGCTTTCGCCCAGATCACTATTGAGATCCATGTTTTCTCCCTTCAGGACAGTCTGTGGCAGGTTCGGGCCTTACTGCCCGAGGAACGCGAAGATCGAGCCAACCGATTTGAACCCCATATACCATGTCAGGGCGCAGACGATCGTCCCGAGGATCAGCAGGCTGCGCGGATAGCTATAGCCATTCAGCAGATCCCTGCGCGCCCAGCCCACATAGATGAAGAGGCTGAAGCCCAAAGGCAAGATCAACCCGTTGAACCCGCCCGCAAAGACCAGCAGCGCCGCCGGTGCGGTGCCAAGCCCGACATAGGTTGCCAGCGAGGCGGCGATGAAGGCGACAGTCGCATAGGCCCGACCGCGCTCGGTCAGCGAGGGGAGGAACACTGTCAGGAAAGACACGGATGTATAGGCCGCGCCGATCACGCTGGTAATGGCCGCCCCCCACAGGATCGCGCCGAACACCCGCAGGCCCAGATCGCCCGCAGCCGCCTGAAAGGCCTGTGCCGCCGGATTGGCCGCATGCCCCGTGGTATCCATCACCAGACCCGCCGAGACCACGCCCAGCACGGCCAGAAACAGCACAAAACGCATCACGCCGGTGACCACGATGCCGGTCACGGACGCACGGGTGACCGCGGCAAGATTTTCCTCGCCCACCATCCCCTGATCCAGAAGACGATGCGCACCGGCATAGGTGATATACCCGCCAATCGTGCCGCCGACGATGGTCACGATCGTGGCGAAGTTGATGCTATCGGGCCAGATCGACTGCGAGAGCGCCTCGCCCACCGGAGGATGCGAGACCCCCGCCACGAAAAGCGTCATCAGCAGCATCACCACCCCCAGCACGACCACGACACGGTCCATCAGCAGACCCGCGCGACGCGAAAGGAAAATGGCCACCGCAATCAGCGCACTGATCAGACCACCGATCTTCGGGTCCATGCCCAAAAGTGCGTTGGTCCCCAGACCGGCCCCTGCGATATTGCCCACGTTGAAGACGAAACCGCCCAGCAGGATGAAAACGGCCAGCAGATACCCCGTCCCGGGCACGGCACGGTTGGCCAGTTCGGCCGCACGGCATTTCGACAGGGTCACGATCCGCCAGATATTCATCTGCACGACAAAATCGATCAGCACCGAGACGAGAATGGCGAAGGCGAAGGTGGCGCCCATGCTGGCGGTGAAGGTTGCGGTCTGGGTAATGAAGCCCGGCCCAATCGCCGAGGTCGCCATCATGAAAATCGCCGCAACCAGCGCGTGACGGCGCAGCTTGGCCCCTTTGCCGGTCGCAGTTGTCGCTGTTTCTATTTCGGACATTTCTATCTCCCTTGATCCCTGTCGGGCGGATTGATCCGCCTCTCCTGTCACAAAAGAGAGCAACCATATTCACATTGTTCAACAATATATTTGTATCGTAGGCCATATTTGCAGGCATCACCCTATATTCGCATGCTTTATGATCAATAATTATGCAAATTCGCCCAATTATTACGCGATGCCAGAGGCGAATGGTGCTTGGGGGCGGGATATGCGATAGAGCGGAAGAGTCACTTTGAAGGTCTTTCCATGTCCGCACCGCCCCTCTCCCTTGCCGAACGCACCGCGCAGCGGATTCGCGATCAACTGATCATGGGAGAGCTTGTTCCGGGCCAGCGGCTCTCCGAAACCGCCTGCGCCGAGGGGCTGGAAGTCTCGCGCAATACGCTGCGCGAAGCCTTCCGCATCCTGACCAAGGACGGTTTACTCCATCACGAGGCCAATAAGGGGATTTCGGTGGCCAGCCCGTCGATGGCCTCGATCATCGATATCTATCGGGTGCGCCGCGTGATCGAGGTGCAGGCCATTCGCGGCAGCTACGCCCAGCATCCGGCACTGGCGGCAATGGAGGCCGCCATCGCCAAGGCACATCGCTCTGCCGCAGAGTGCGACTGGCGCGGTGTGGGCAGTGCCAATGTCGATTTCCATAGCGCGATTGTCGCCCTGAGCGACAGCCCGAGGCTTGCGACCTTCTATGCCAATCTGACAGCAGAGTTGCGGCTGGCCTTCGGTGTCATTCAGGACCCCGAATTCCTGCATGCACCCTTTATTCCGCTGAACGAGAAGCTTCTGGGGTTGATGAAAGCCGCCGAGACAGAGGCCGCCGCCCTGATGCTGGAAGGCTATCTTGACCAGTCCGAACGGATGCTGATCGCTGCATTCTCACGCAGCGATGCCGCAAAGGCCGCCCGCTAGCCCACATCCCCCTTGCGACAGAAAAGACGCTTGGGGGAGGGGCGCGGCCTTAGGCCGACGGCAGCCGGTTTTCCAGCCAACGCAGCGCCAGCGTCAGCGTGCCGCTGAGCACCAGATAGACCGCGACCAGAAACAGCAGCGGTTCATAGGTCAGGAATGTGGTCTGGCGCACGCGGGTGATCACCGCATAAAGGTCGGTGATCGTAATCGTGGCCACCAGAGGCGTTGATTTGAGTTGCAGGATGATCTCGCCGGTCAGCGTCGGCAGGGCGCGATGCAGCGCCCGCGGGAACCATACCCGACGGAACAGCATGAAGCGCGGCATCCCGAAGGCGCGCGCGGCCTCCAATTCGCCCTCGGGCACACCCGCAAAGGCCCCGCGCATCACCTCGCCCTCATAGGCCGCGAACGAGACAGTCAGCGCGATCAGCCCATAGGGCCATGCCTGCCGCAGATAGGGCCAGAGCCAGGAGTCACGGATTTCGGGAAACTGCGCGAAAAGCGACCCGAGCCCGTAATAGAACAGCCACATCTGCAATAGCAGCGGCGTGCCGCGGATCACCGTGCAGAAGGCCGTCGCCGCCCATTTCAACGGGCGCGGCCCCGTCACCTGCACCAGACCCAGAGGCAGGGCGCAGAGAAATCCGATCACCACGCTCGCGACCAGCATGATCATCGTCATGCCCAGACCGCTCCAGAGTTTGGGGAAATAGGTGGGCAGCCAGCTCCAGTCCATATAATGGACCATCGCGGCCACGGCCCCCACAGCCAGCAGCGCCATCACGATCCGGTGCGGCATCAGCGCGGCCCGCCATTGCCCCAGCAAACGGGACAGGGGCGCAGGTTCGAGCGGGGTGACAATATCGCTATCAGGCATCTCGGGCTTCCCAGATCAGCGGGCCAGACCACGGCGCGCGCGTTTCTCGAACCAGCGCAAACCGAGATTGGAGACAAGCGTCAGGGCCAGATAAAGCGCCCCCGCCGCGAAAAAGAACAGAAAATAGGACCGCGTCGCCGACGCCGCCTGACGGGTTGCCAGCGTCAGCTCGGAGAAGCCGATCACCGCCAGAAGCGCGGTATCTTTGGTGGCGATCATCCACAGATTGGCCATCCCCGGCAGGGCATGTGGCGTCATGGCGGGAAGTGTCACACGGGTCAGCACCTTGCGCGAGGACATACCGAAAGCATGGGCCGCCTCGATCTGGCCATAGGGCACCGACTTGATCGCCCCGCGGATGACTTCGGTCGCATAGCCTCCCTGCACCAGCCCGATCACCAAGATCCCCGCCGTCAGGCCATTGATGTCGAAGCCCTCATAGCCCATCGCCTGCATCGCCTTATTGGCCAGATCCGTGCCGACATAGTAAAACAGCAGCATCAGCACCAGCTCGGGCACCGCGCGGATGAGAATGGTGTAAAGCTCGGCCACATCCCGCAGCACGCGCCCGCCATAGAGTTTCGAGACCGCGCCGATAATGCCGATCACAATACCAAGCAGATACCCCCCAGCGGCCAGTTCGACCGAGCGCACGAACCCCGTCAGAAGGGTTCCGCCCCATCCCGGCGCGTTCAAGGCCAGCAGGCTGAAATCTATCCCCGTCGCCATGATACGGTTGCTCCTTCTGTCAGGGTAAAAGCCGGAAGGCCGGGCGCCTGAACGCCCGGCCCCACCACTTATTCGCCGTAGATATCAATCGTGAAATACCGCTTGGACAGGGTGTCATAGGTCCCGTCGGCACGGATATCGGCAATGGCCTTATTGACCCGCGCCAGAAGTTCGGTGTCTTTCTGGCGCACGCCGACGCCCACGCCACGACCCAGCGTTTCGGGGTCGCCCTTCACAGCACCGACATAATGGCAGCAGGCTTTCCCTTCGTCGGATTCGATGAAGGGCTGCATCGCCAGCGTATCGCCGACCACCGCATCGATCCGGCCTGCGGCAAGATCCTGCAGCTCTTCGTCCAGCGTCTGGTAGACGCGCACGCCACTGGCGCTATCGGCCAGATGGGCATTGACGAAATTCTCCTGGCTCGAGCCGGATTGCGTGCCGATATACAGCCCCTTCACGCCTTCGGCATCGGGGGTGATGTCAAGCGATTTCGCGGCCAGAATACCGGTCGGCGAGTCATAGTATTTATCCGAGAAGGCGATCTGCTTGGCACGCTCGGCGGTAATCGCCATCGAGCCCATAATCATATCGATCTTGCCGGTATTCAGCGCGGGAATGATCCCTTCCCATGCCACGGGTGCCACCACACAATCCGCGTCGATCCGTTTGCAGACCTCATGCATAAGGTCGATTTCCCAGCCACTCCAGTTGCCATCGGCATCGGGGGTATAGAAGGGCGGATAGGGTTCAGCCGAGACACCGACCTTCAGGGTTTCAGCCATAGCAGGGATGGCCATACCGGCGGTGACCAACAGGGTCAGGGCGATTTTTCTGATCATATGCAGTCCTTTATCGGATGATTCAGGTTGAGGAGAAAACGGCAGCGCCTAGGGCCTAGCTGACCGAGCGAAGAAATTGCTGCAGATGCGGCGATTGCGGCGCCCCGAAGATCTGCTGGGGCGGGCCCTGCTCTTCGATGCGGCCGTCGCGCAGATAGACGACATGGCTTGCGACATCACGGGCAAAGGCCATCTCGTGGGTGACCAGAACCATCGTGCGCTTTTCCTGCGCCAGATCGCGCAGCACGGCCAGCACCTCGCCCACAAGCTCGGGGTCCAGCGCCGACGTCGGCTCGTCGAGCAGCATGGCATGGGGATCAACGGCCAGCACCCGCGCAATCGCCGCGCGCTGCTGTTGGCCACCCGAAAGCTGCGAGGGCCATGCCTGCAGCTTGTCGCCCAGCCCGACCCGTTCCAGATAGGCAATCGCCCGCGCCTCCGCCTCGTCCCGCGACAGCCCCAGCACATGGATCGGCACTTCGGTCACATTGCCCAGAACGGTGCGGTGCGGCCAGAGGTTGAACGACTGGAAAACCATGCCCAGATGCGCCCGAATCCGCTGCACCTGTTGGCGGTTGGCAGGCTCCATCTCGCCGGAGCGGGTCTTGCGCAGCTCATAGGCCTCGCCCTTGATGCGGATCATCCCCGAGCTGGGCACCTCGAGCAGGTTGATGCAGCGCAGCATCGTGGACTTGCCCGAGCCGGAGCCGCCGATCACCGCGACCACATCGCCGGGATAGGCTTTCAGAGAGACCCCCTTGAGAACCTCAAGCGGGCCGAAGCTTTTGTGCAGATTGTCGATTTCGATGGTCGGGGTCATGATCTACCGGAGAAGTTCTGGCTGCGCCTGTTACGAAAAATTGCGAAGGTGTCTTGTCTTTTGGCCATTACTATACGATCGTATAACAGCATAAGACCCGTCTCAGAAACACGCACTGCCGTAACAGCGCCCCGCCAGAATGGAGATGTCGAACTATGCTCATTTCACAGGCACCCGCACCGCACTACGCACCAATGCTAGGCAGTTTGTTTCTTTCATCGCTCCGTCTTTGGGACTTTCCGCGCGAAAAAGCAACAGAGCGGGCCCCGTTATGAGCCGAAAAACATTCCAGCGCCTGCCAGAAGATGCCCGCCGTCTGGAACTTCTTGAAGCGACACTGGCCTGTATCGGGGAAGACGGGCTGAATGGTGCCAGCGCCCGCAAAATTGCCGAGCGCGCCGGTGTCACGGCCGGATTGATCCGCCATTATTTCGGCTCGAAAGAGGAAATGCTGCGGGCGGCCTATGCCCATCTGATGACCCAGTTGACCGGTCAGGCCGAGGCGGTGGCGCAAACCCGCGCGCTGACGCCTGCACAGTCTCTGGCCGGTTTCATCTCGGCCAACCTGATGCGCCCGAACCTTTCGGCGCGCAAGGTCTCGCTCTGGTCGACCTTTATCGGGCGGGTCGAGCACGAGCCGGGATATTCGCAGATCCATCGCGCCAGCTATCAGGAATTCCTCGACCTGCTTGCCACGCTGATCCGCGATGCCCGCCATGCCTGTGACCTGCCCCATGACGCGCCCCTGTGCCATGATCTGGCCATCGCGCTGAACGGGCTGATCGACGGCCTCTGGATCGAGGGGTCTCTGGACCACGGGATTTATGACCCCGAACGCCTGCCCCTGATCGCCCTTCAGGCAGCGGAAGGCCTGCTGCATCTCCCCAAAGACAGTCTGACCCAACATCAAATTGCCTCTTGAGAATGCCTGCCTCCTCGCAGGCTCGAAAGGATTTTTCCATGCGCTACGCTTCGGTGACCGACAGGCTCTATACTCTTGGAAGTGACAAATGGGCGGTGCATTTTGCCGCGCGTGACAGGGTTGCCCAAGGGCAGGACATCCTGGAACTGACCATTGGCGAACCCGATATCGCCCCCGCGCCCGAACTGGTGGAGGAATGCGTGCGCGCCCTCAAGGCAGGCCGGACCCGATATTCGAACGGACGCGGCGAGCCCGATCTGGTCGCCGCGCTGGCCGATCTCTACCGCCCCAGACTGCCCACGATCCGTGACGAGAATATCCTGTGCTTCCCCGGCACCCAGACCGCCCTGTTTGCCGTGATGACTGCGCTGGTGCAAAGCGGCGATGCGGTCTTGCTGGGCGACCCCTATTACGCCACCTATGAAGGGGTCATCCGCTCGACCGGCGCCATAATGCAGCCCGTGCCGCTACAGATGCGGCACGGATTTATCATGCAACCCGAAGATCTGGCCGCCGCGATCACCCCTGAAAGCCGCGTGCTGCTGTTGAACACGCCGCATAACCCGACCGGCGCGGTGCTCGACCGCAACACATTGGAGGCGCTTGGCGCGCTGGCTATTGCGCATGATCTGTGGATTGTCTGCGACGAGGTCTACGAGGCACTGATCTTCGAGGGCGGCTTCGCCTCGCCACTGGAAATCGATGCGCTGCGCGAGCGCACCATTGTGGTGTCCTCGATTTCCAAAAGCCATGCGGCAACCGGCTTCCGCAGCGGCTGGTCCATCGGTCCGGTCGAATTTTCGCGCAGGCTGCTGCCGATCTCGGAAACCATGCTCTTTGGGAACCAGCCCTTCATCGCCGATATGACGACCGCCGCACTGCGCGGCAATCACACCACCAGCGCCCAGCTGCGCACGGCGCTCGGACGGCGGGCGCGCATGGTGACACGCATGATCGAAGAGAGCACGGGGCTGTCCTGCCACATGCCCTCGGGCGGCATGTTTGCCATGATCGACGTGTCGCAAACCGGCATGGATGGCGAGGCTTTCGCGTGGCGGCTGCTGGACGAAGAGAATGTGGCGGTCATGCCCGGCTCGGCTTTCGGGGCGCAGGGGCGCGATCTGATCCGCGTCGCGCTGACGGTTCCGGATGCGGAACTGGCGGATGCCATCTCGCGCATGGCCGCACTTGCCCGAACCGCCCTAACCGGAAAGCCCTGACCGGAGTGGCAAAAGACTGACGCCTTAAGACGGCTTAAGACGGCGCGCCCGTTTCCTTCCGTCCGGAACGCCGCGCCGCCTTGGTGCGGCAGTCAGTCCGAAGACATGGGCAGGAAGCCTTCGGTGGTCGCTGTCGCCTTGGGACGTGTCAGCAGGCTTCCCGCCACAAAGAGCAGGCTGGCCACCGGAAAGCCCAGAACACCGGCATTCAGCCCGAACAGCCGGTTCCCGCTCAGATACATCCACAGCACGAACGCCACCCCGCCCAGAATGGAGAGCAACGCCCCCGTGGCCGTCCCCCTGCGCCAGAAAAACGCACCGATCGTGGCCGGAACCACCACCACCAGCCCCGCAGAGGCCGCAACCGACAGAATGGAGATCATCGAAAGCTGCAAGGTTGCGAAGACCAGCGCCAGCACGGAGATTACCGGAATGACAGCCTTCCCCACCCAGAGCTGGCGGCGTTCGGGCGCGTCGGGGCGCAGATTGCCATAGACGTCACGGGCAAAGATGGAGGAAAGCGTCAGCAGGATGGAATCGATTGTCGAGACCGCCGCGGCGAGAATCCCGACCATCACCACCACCCCCAGCACAGGCGGCACATAGTCCGAGGCCAGCAGGGTCGCGGTCGCCAGATCGGGGGTTGCCAGATCGGGGAACGCCACAAAAGCCGAAAACCCCCACAGGACCGAAACAAGCGTATAGACCAGCCCGAAACACAGAAAAATCAACAGCATCTGTCGCAAGGCCGCCAGAGATTTCGGCATGAACAGACGCTGGCTCACCTGCGGGTTGGAGATCGCGAAGAAGAACCACGGAATGGTCAACCCCAGAAAGGTCGGGAAGCTGAAAAGACCCGGACCGGGCACCTGCAACATCTGCGGCGCACGGCTGGCGATGGTCTCAAACAGGACCACGGGGCCGCCGAGTCTGGCCACCACAAGCCCCCCGACCAGCACCGAGGCCACAATCATCACAAGGGCCTGCAGGCTATCGGTCCACATCACGGAACGGATACCGGCGACGAAGGAAAAAGCGATGGCCAGAAGCGTGGCCAGCACGACCCCCGCCCCGAACGGGATCGCGCCTTGGGTCATCCCCGACAGCAGATACCCCACCCCCGCAAGCTGCACCGCTGAATAGGGGATCAGGAACCCCAGCGCCGTCAGCCCCGCCGCAACTGCCACCCAGCGCGAACCATAGCGCTTTCCCAGCATTTCGGAGGGGGTGACAAAGGCATGACGGCGGGCCGCTTTCCAGAAGCGCGGCCCGAAGATCGACACCAGCGAGACACCGGCGAAATAGATAATCTCGAAGCCTAGCGCGCCGACCCCGCCCTTATAGGTCAGCCCCGCCAGCCCGACCATCATGAAGGCCGAATAGGTCGTGGCCGAATAACTGAGCGCCGAGACGACCCCGCCCATCGAGCGGTTGCCCAGAAAATAGCGCGACATCGATTGGCCGCCCTGCGGACCGCGCTGGCGTGACAGATAGGTGACGACCGAAGAGAGCAGGACATAAAGAACCACACCCCACAACACCAGAGACACGGTCATTGCGTATCCTCCTCTTGCGCGGCAAAGCCTGCCGTGGCTACGACATTGAGACCGATCACCGCAAGACCGGCCAGTGCCCAGAACAGGAAGCAGCCATACCATGCAGCGATATCGCCCAACAGAAGGTAGGGGACGCCATAAGAGGCCAGAATGACGAGAGCCGTCAGGAAAAGCGCGAGGGGCCGTGACATGAGTATCCTTGCTTTCGGAAGACCGCAGACATGATTTCGGCGGCAAGATGCGGCATCGCGCGGCAGATGCCAATACGCCTTTACGCCGATGCTGCCGCCCAGCGGCGCGGGCAGAATGGCGGCTTTATGCACACAAGGCCTCACCGGATCTTGAAACCCGCATTATCTTGCCTGTAAGGTAAGCCAAAGTTTTCAGCACTGGCTCTTATTATGTCTGTATTTTTCTCGCAGGATGCCCGTATGGGGCGGCTCACCACGGTTCTCGGCACGGATGAGCTGGTGCTGCAGCGGTTCGATGGGACCGACCATATCAACGCGCTCTATGACTATCAGGTGGACTGTCTGGCCTCCTCGGCGGATGTCGATTTCGACGCGCTGATCGGGACCCATGCAAGCGTTGCGCTTGTCACCCGCGAGGGGAGTGACCAGTATTTCGACGGGATCGTGACCGAGGCCCGCTGGCTGGGCACGGGCGACAATGGGCATAAGTACCGCCTGCGCCTTCAGCCGTGGTTCTTCCTGGCCAGCCTGCGCCGCAACCAGCGGATCTTCCACAATAAAACCGTGGTCGAGATCCTGACCGAGCTTTTGGGAAGCTACTCGGATGCGGGCAAGCTGACGGTCAATCTGGCGAATGACTACCCCGAGCTGGAATATACCGTGCAATACCGCGAATCCGATATGGCCTTTGCCACGCGGATGATGGAGCGCCACGGTATCAGCTATCACTTCACCCATTCCGAAGGCGCGCATGAGATGGTGCTTTCCGACGCCGTCGAGGCCCATGCGACCATCGGTGCCGTGCCCTTCAAGCCCGACGATGGCCACCATCAGGCCGATTTCGCGCATTTCTGGGACTGGCATCCGGCGCGGCGCATCACCACCGGCGCGATCCGCCTGACGGATTACAACTTCAAGACCCCGAATGCCGCGATGGAGACCGATCAGATCGGCGATGCCGAGTACGCTCAGGGGCAGATCGAGAGCTTCGACTGGCCCGGCGATTATCTGGCGCAATCGCGTGGGCGCGTTGTGGCGCAGCTGCGCACGCAGGGCGAGCGCGGTCAGGACCGCCGCTATGAGGCGGTGGGCGACATCATCACCCTGCGCGGTGGCACGCGGGTCGATCTGGCGGGCGACACCGTTCCGGGGATTGGTGAGGAATATATCTGCCTCTCGGCAAGCCATTCTTATACCTCGGATAATTACGGCTCGGGCGGGACCGAAGGCGATGGCTATGCCTATTCGGGGCGCTATATCCTGATGCCGTCTTCCGCGCCTTTGGTGCCCGAATTGAAGACCCCGCGCGCCGATGTGAAGGGCCCGCAGACGGCGGTGGTTGTCGGCGATGGCGAGATTGACTGCGACGAATATGGCCGCATTCTGGTGCAGTTCCACTGGGATCTGGATGCCGATTATTCCATGCGCTGCCGCGTGTCACAAAGCTGGGCTGGCAATGGCTGGGGCGGCATGGTTATCCCGCGGATCGGGATGGAGGTGGTGGTCGAATTCCTCGACGGCGACCCTGACAAGCCACTCGTCACGGGTTGTGTCTATAACGGCAAAAACGCCGTGCCCTATGATCTGCCCGCCAATAAGACTGTCTCGACCTTCAAATCCGACACCCATCAGGGCTCGGGCTATAATGAATTCCGCTTCGAGGACGAGAAGGACCGCGAAGAGGTCTTCATGCATGCGCAGAAAGACCATAATACGATCATCGAGAATGACGAAAGCCATTCCATCGGCCATGACCGCTCGAAAACCGTGGGCAATGACCAGTCGGAATCGATCGGCCATGACAAGACGATCTCGGTCGGCAATGACCACCGCGAGAATATCGGCAACGATATGTATTACGATGTGGCCCGCAACCAGCAGGAAAACTACGGCAAGGACCACATCCATCGCGTCGGCAATATCCACAAGCAATCGATCTATGCCGACCACCTCTATGAGGTAGGCCGCAATTATCAGGGCGAGGTCGCTGGCAAATTCACGCTGGATGTGGGCAGCTCGATCACCAATAATACCGGCAAGCACACGCTGATGGCCTTCGAGAAATTCCAGATCAAGGGTCCGGGGGGCAAGATCACCATCGACGCCTCGGGGATCACGCTGGAAGCGGCCAAGATCAACCTCAAGGGCGCGGTCTCTATGGGCGGGTCTGGCTCGGCTCAGGTGCCGACGCTGCAGATGGCGGCCAAGGAAGGCCTGCCGCTTTGCGAGGAATGCGCCGCCGCCAAGGAGGACAGCTGATGCCACAGGTCGCACGGGTGGGTGATAAACATGTTTGCCCCAAACAGGGTCACGGAACCAATGTGATCGTCTCGGGCGGCACGGCAATGGCGGATGGCAAGCCGATTGCACGGGTGGGCGATAAATGCGCCTGCGGCTGCACCATTGTCACAGGGTCGTCGCAGCAGACCCTTGACGGGCGACCGGTGGCGATTGTCGGCTCCAAAACCTCGGGCGGTGGCACCATCGTTTCCGGCTCGCCCAACCATACCGCCTGACAGAGCGCAGAGGGCGCGCCATCGCCAGAACCTGACGATGCCAGATCAAACGGCCAGACCAAACGGCCAAATCAAACACTGGGGCCGACAGGTGCCCCGTTTCTGTTTGCGATATCCCCCGCGCCAGAAAATCCGGCCCAACATAAACCCTGCCCCGCAACCGCATGAAACATGAAGCTCGTAAAGAGCCGGTTCCGCCGCAGAATGCGCGCGCTTTCAGGTCTTTTCCCGCCACGACTTCAGAATGACAGACGTCGTGACGGTCAGCACCTCGGGATGCCGTGACAAACGGTCACGCAGCTCTTCGAGAATGCTCAGATTGGCCGCCTCCAGCAGAATACGCATGTCGGTATCACCCGTCAGCGACCATGCCGAGACCACCTCGCTCCAGCGCTGGATCGAGGCGTAGACGATCGAGCAGGTATTGCGCTTGAGTTGCAGATCGAACATCGCCCGCGTGCCGGTGACCGAATCCACCTGCGTCGTGTCCACCTCGATCGTGAAACGACTGATGACCTTACTCTCGATCAGCTTGTCGACATGATATTTCACCGTCGGGCGCGACAGGCCGACAATATCGGCAATCTCGGTCAGAGACCGGCGACTGTTTTCGCGCAGCAATTCCAAAATCAGGTTCTCTGTCGGACTCAAACGCATCGAAACTCTCCCATTACGTGTCAGGATAACGAGTTTTTCTTCGAAACGAAGAGAGAATTGCGTTTTGAATTGTAGGCGGCGCCACGTCAAGGCGGCCACACTTACCATGTCATTCAACGAAGGGATCATGATTCATGGATTTAGTCTTCAAGAGTAGCGAGGTCACCGAGGCTTTTTCCGGACAAAGCTGGGAAAAGACCGTTTTCTGTGAATTCGACACTGCATTGACAAGCAAGAGCCGCCCCTTCCCCTGTGTCTTCGGCGTTGCCGGTTTCAAAGCGGATCGCCTGCGCTTCGCTTTCCCCGACCCGCTGACACCGGAAACTCTGGCCCCCATCCTGAAATCCTATCTTGCCCAGGCGCGCGGGATCGGCCCGATGACCTCGCTGGTCATCTTTGCCCGTCCCGGTCCGGTTCAGTCCTTCGATCGTTACCGCGAACAGTTCTGGGACCTGCTTGACGGTCTCGTCGCACTGGATGACAGCCCCCAACCCGACGGGGTCTCCCGCAATCTCGATGATCCGACATGGGAATTCTCCTTTGGCGGCGAACCGATTTTCGTGGTGTGCAACACACCCGCCCATGTCATGCGTCAAAGCCGCCGCGCCAGCAGCTTCATGATCACCTTCCAGCCGCGCTGGGTGTTCAACGGCATCACCGATAGCGACGAGCCGGGGGTCCAGCGTTCGCTCAAGCGCGTGCGCGACCTGTTGGAAGATTACGACCTGATCGCCCCCTCGCCCTCGCTGGGCCATTACGGCGATCCGGCCAACCGCGAATATACACAATATTTCATCGACGATACCAACGAGACCCCCGCCTGCCCGTTCCATCGGCTGGGCGAGGCCCGTCTGCAGCTCGTCAAGGAAGGATAACCCCATGAAAGACCTGACATCGACACCCGAAACCACCGCCACGCCCTCGGTCAAACAGATCGCGCTCGCCAAGGCCGATTACTGGTCGATCATCGAAAAGCTCATGCCACAGCAGGGCTGTATCGAGGTCCAGCAGGACGCGCCGGGCAAGGAACATGCATGGCACCAGCACCCGACCGATGAAACGCTTGTGGTGCTGGAAGGACAGGCGCGCTTCTACTGGGAGGGGGGCGAACAGATCTGCGGCGCGGGGGCCGTGATCTCGCTACCGGCGGGGGTGCGCCACGGCTCTGTCGCATTGGACGAGGGCGTGCGCTATCTGATTTCGTTCCATGCCGTCGAGCTTGCCGATCATGGCTGAGCTGAAAAAATCCCTTGGCGTCACGCGCGGCACGGCGATGATGCTCAATATCGTTCTGGGGGCGGGTCTGTTGACGCTGCCGGGACTGGCGGTGCAGGAAGTGGGTAGCTCCGCGACCCTGATCTGGATCGCCTGCGCGGTGGCCGCCGCCCCTCTGCTTTGGGTCTTCGCCATTCTCGGGCGGCGCTACCCCGATGCGGGCGGCATCGCCTCTATCATGGGCCACGCCTTTGGCAAATCCGGCCGGATCTGTGCAACCTTGCTGTTTCTGGGGGCGGTTTCGGTAGGGCTGCCCGCTGTGGCTCTGACCGGCGGGCATTACGTCGCCGCAACCTTTGGCGGCCCCGCGGCAGTATATGCAGGCGCGCTGATCGTGGCCGCTCTGGGGGTCAATTTCCTGTCTGCCGAAATGGCCGGACGGGTCAACACCTTCATCGCCTCTCTGGTTCTGGTCTTCATTCTGGGGCTGGCCATCGTGGGCTATCTGGCCGTGCAACCCGCCTTCGACCTGTCGGCAGCCAGCACACCATCCGCCGATACCGACCTGCGCCGTCTGGGCATGGTCTTCATGATGGTGTTCTTCGCCTTTACAGGCTGGGAAGTCAGCGCCAATCTGGGCGGCGAATTCCGCAACCCCAAGCGGGACGTCCCCCGCGCGATGGCGTTTTCCTTCTTTCTGGCGGTGGGGCTCTATCTGGTGCTGGCGCTGGTTGTGGCCAAGGCGGGCGCATTGGGCGCAGGCCCCGCACCTTTCGCGCAGATTTTCGGCCAGTCCTTCGGCCCTGCGGGCCGCATCACCATTGCCGCACTCGCCGTGCTGCTGATCTTTGCCAATCTGTCAGCCGCAATCTGGGCGGTCTCGCGCATGGTCTATTCCGCCGCCCGCGACGGGCTGCTTCCGGCCCCGATTGCCCAGATCCGCAACGACGTGCCTCTGAATGCCGTCATGGTCACGGTCGTCGTGCTGCTGAGCGTGGTCGGTCTGGTCGGCGCGGGTATTCTGGATATGTCGCATCTTCTGGCGGCAGCGGGGCAGAACTTCCTGCTGCTCTATACCGGTGCGGCGGCATCCTTGCTGCGCCTCGAACGCCGCACCGCCTACCGGCTCCTCTCGCTGGGATGTCTCGCGCTGGTCTGCCTGCTGTTCATCGGGCGCGGCGGACAGGGGCTTCTCTACCCTGTCCTGCTGATCGCACTGGGACTGGCAATCTCGTTCTTGCAGAAGGGCGATGCGGCCCTGCGCAACCAGTCCCCTGCGGAATAGGCGGAGCCCGGCCTTCTCCCTGACGGGCACTCCCCCAAACTGGCCGGTCGCAAGACCGGCCTTTTTTCATAGCCGACCGCTGCCCCGCGCCGATTGACCCGCCAGAGCAGGAAGCGTATCGCAAAGATCCCACCACCGATGCCGCCAGCCAACGGACCCCAAGCCATGCCCCATCCGCCTTTCGTGATCTCGATCCAAAGTCAGGTTGTCTTTGGCCATGTCGGCAATTCGGCGGCGGTCTTTCCGATGCAGGCGGCAGGGCTGGAGGTCGCAGCCATCCCGACCGTCGTCTTTTCGAACACCCCCGATTATCCGACCCTGCGCGGACAGGCCCTGCCCGCCGCCTTCTTTGCCGATCTGCTGCGCGGCGCGCAGGAAAGGGGCCTGCCCGAGCGGGCGGATTTCCTTCTGACGGGCTATATCGGTTCGGTCGAGGTGGCGCGGCAAACCGCCGCGTTCATCGCGCAGGCCAAAGCCGACAATCCGGACCTCTTCTATCTCTGCGATCCGGTACTGGGCGATAGCGGGCCGGGTCTCTACGTGCCGGAAGCCATTGCCGATGTCATGCGCGACCTGCTCCTGCCGCTGGCCGATCTGGCCACCCCCAATCCGTTCGAACTGGCATGGCTGACCGGCCAACCCTTTACCACGCTGGAGGCACTGGAGCACGCCCGACACGCGCTTGGCATGGGGGCGGATGCGCGGCTTGTGGTGACCGGCTGCGCATTGGAGGACACAGCCGATGGCCATATCGAAAGTATCATTCTGGGCCCCGAGCCTCCCAGCCGCCATCCTGTACGCAAACTTCCGATCGCCCTGCCCGGCACAGGGGATCTGTTTGCCGCGCTGATCATCGCGGGGCTGGGACACGACCTGTCGCTTGCACAGGCGGTTGAACAGGCGCAACAGCTTGTGGCAATGGCGCTGTCCCATGCCAAAACGCTGGGGGCGGGCGAGGTCGTGCTGAGCAATCCGGAGTTCCGCAAGGCCCTGCTGACCCTTTCGCAAGACCGCTAGGCCAGAGGCAGACCTCAAGGCCTGCCCTTGGCCGTTCCGCCCGCCAGCTTACAACCCGCCGAAGTGGAAGGCTTTGGTTTCGAGATATTCCTCGATGCCTTCCTGCGCGCCCTCACGCCCCAGACCCGAGGCTTTGACGCCACCAAACGGCGCTTCGGCATGGGAGACCGCACCGGTGTTCAGACCCACCAGACCGGTTTCCAGCGCCTCGCCAAAGCGGAAGGCACGCGCCATATCGGTGGTGTAGAAATAGGCCGCCAGACCGAAGGGCGTGCCATTTGCGATCTCCAGCGCCTCTTCCTCGGTCTCGAATTTGAAGACCGGAGCCACGGGACCAAAGGTTTCCTCGCCGGCGCATTGCATATCCAGCGTCGCGCCCACAAGCACGGTCGGATCGGCATATTGGCCGCTCAGCGCGCGCTTCTTGGTCGCGCGGGTGGCACCTTTGGAGAGCGCATCCTCGATATGGCGGTTGATCTTGTCGATCGCCGCCGAATTGATCATCGGGCCGATGGTGGTGTCTTCCGCCGTGCCGGGGCCGACTTTCAGCGCATTGACCTTCTCGGCCAGCTTGGCCACGAAAGCGTCATGAATGCCCGATTGTACCAGCAGACGGTTGGCACAAACGCAAGTCTGACCGCCATTGCGGAACTTCGAGGCCATAGCCCCTTCGACAGCCGCATCCAGATCGGCGTCGTCAAACACGATGAAGGGCGCATTGCCGCCCAGTTCCAGCGACATCTTCTTCAGCGTCGGCGCGCATTGCTGCGCCAGAAGCGCGCCCACACGGGTCGAGCCGGTGAAGGACAGCTTGCGCACCACGGGGCTTGCGGTCAGCGCGCCGCCAATCGCCTCGGGGCGACCGGTCAGGCAGTTCAACACGCCCGCAGGAATGCCTGCACGCTCGCCCAGAAGACACAGCGCCAGCGCCGAATAGGGCGTGAAATCCGAGGGTTTGATAACCATCGTGCAGCCTGCCGCCAGACCCGGTGCCACCTTGCGGGTGATCATCGCGGTCGGGAAGTTCCACGGCGTGATGATCGCGCAGACACCCACCGGCTCTTTCATCGCAAAGATCTTCTTGCCCTTCACGGGGCTCGGGATGATATGGCCGTTGATGCGACGCGCCTCTTCGGCAAACCAGCGGAGGAAGGACGCGCCATAGACGATCTCGCCCTTGGCCTCGGCCAGCGGCTTACCCTGCTCGGCGGTCAGGATCAGCGCCAGATCATCGGCGTTCTCCAGCATCAGATCATACCACGCCATCAGGATATCGGCGCGCTCGGCATGGGTCTTGGCCTTCCACGACTTCATCGCCTCTGCCGCGGCGGCAATCGCCTCTTCGGTCTCGGCGGCGGTGTTGTCGGGCATATGGCCCAGCACATCGCCGGTGGCGGGGTTCATCACCGCCATATCTGCCCGTGCGCGCCACTCGCCATTGATCAGGGCTGCCTCAACAAACAAGGCGGGGTCGCGCAGCTGGGCGCGCAGATCAAAGCTTTCATGCAGGGTCATCTTATGCCTCCAATGCGGCTTTCACCGCTGCGGTAATTTCATCGGTGGTGCTGGCGCTCGGACGGGTGCCGATGCCACGGGCGGTGGCGGCCTCGATGGCGGCCAGAATAGCCTCGGCTGCTGCCTTCTCGCCCAGATGCTCAAGCATCATAGCGCCCGACCAGATCGCGGCAATCGGGTTGGCGATGTTTTTACCCGCGATATCGGGGGCCGAGCCATGCACCGGTTCGAACATCGAGGGCACGGAACGGTCGGGGCAGATATTGGCCGAAGCCGCAAAGCCAAGACCGCCTTGGATGGCCGCACCCAGATCGGTGAGGATATCGCCAAAGAGGTTCGAGGCCACGATCACATCCAGATCCTGCGGCGCCATCACCATCTTGGCGGCCATCGCGTCGATATGCATATGGCTGACGGTCACATCCGGATATTCGGCGGCCAGTTTGTCGGTCATCTCGTCCCAGAACACCATCGAGTATTTCTGGGCGTTGGATTTCGTCACGCTCGTCAGATGCTTGCGCCGCGAACGGGCCTGCTCGAAGCCGAAGCGCAGGATACGTTCGACGCCCTTGCGGGTGAATATCGAGACCTCGGTCGCCACCTCATTGTCCTGCCCCTGATGCACGCGGCCACCGGCTCCGGCATATTCGCCCTCGGTATTCTCGCGGATGCACAGGATGTCGAAGCCTTCGGCCTTCAGCGGGCCTTCCACACCCGGCAACAGGCGGTGCGGGCGGATATTGGCATATTGGGTGAACGCCTTGCGGATCGGCAGCAAAAGCCCGTGCAAAGATACCGAATCCGGCACGGTCTTCGGCCAACCCACGGCGCCCAGATAGATGGCATCGAAGGGGCGCAGCTGCTCGATCCCGTCCTCGGGCATCATCTTGCCGGTCTCGACATAATATTCACAGGACCACGAGAAGGTGGTGGGCTTCAGCGCAAAACCGAATTTGGCCGCAGCCACATCCAGCACTTCCATCGTCGCATCGGTCACATCAACGCCAATCCCGTCACCGGGGATAAGGGCGAGCGTATAGGTCTTCATCTTTACTCCTTTGGCCGATTACAGATCGATCAGCACAGATTTCGTGCGCCGGTTGGCGCGGTAGGCCTCGCGGCCCAAGTCCTTGCCAAGACCGGAGGCCTTCCAGCCCCCCGTCGGCAGAATGTGATCACGCGAGCGGCCATAGCGGTTGACCCAAACGGTGCCGGCCTCAAGCCGCCCGCTCAGACGCAGCGCACGCGAGAGGTCTTGGGTGAACAGCCCCGCGCACAGCCCGTAGGTGTCATGTGCCGCCAGCGCCATCGCGTCTTCCTCGCTGTCGAAGGTCTGGAGGGTGGCCACGGGGCCGAAGATTTCCTCGGTCACGGCGGGGTTTGTCTCATCCACGCCCGCAATCAGGGTCGGCTGGTAGAAGCTGCCCTCGCGGTCAAAGGCAGCCCCACCGCAGAGGATCTCGCCGCCCTTGGCACGGGCCGCCTGCACGATGGAATCAATGCGCCCCATCTGACGGGCGGAAATGATGGGCGAGAAGCCCGCAGCCCCCGCATGGGTCACATCGGGCACCTGGCGGCCAAATTCCGCCATCAGCTTGGCAGACAGCTCATCGGCCACCGAGGCCGCGACCAGAATGCGCGACCCCGCCACGCAGAATTGCCCCGCATTGGGGAGGATACCCTTGGCCAGACATTCGGCCGCCTTATCCAGATCGGCATCGGCAAAGACCAGCATCGGGCTTTTGCCGCCCAGCTCCAGCGTCATCGGCTTGATGCCATGGCGCGCGATATTCTCCATGATCGCCGCACCCGCGCGGGTCGAACCGGTGAAAGACACCTTATCGATGCCCGGATGACCGGTGATCGCATTGCCGGTGGTGGGGCCATCGCCCAGAACCACATTGACCAGACCCGCCGGAATCCCCGCCTTGACCGAAAGTTCGGCCATATAGAGCGTGGTATAGGGCGTCATCTCGGAGGGTTTGATCACCACGGCATTTCCTGCCGCAAGCGCGGGGCCCAGCTTCCAGCCCGCCATGGAGATCGGGAAGTTCCACGGGGTCACCGCGCCGATCACCCCATAGGGATGGTCCGAGATATAGCCGAACTGCCCGTCCGACGTGGGCACCAGATCACCGCATTCCTTATCGGCGAATTCCGCAAAGAAACGGATCTGCTCGGCGGTGACCGAGATATCGCCGGTCAGCGCCTGCGCATAGGGGCGCGAGGAACAGAGCGCCTCAAGTTGTGCCAGATAAGGCGCCTCGGCCTCCATCAGATCGGCCCATTTATGCAGCGCCTTGGCACGGTCACGCGGTGCAAGCCCACCCCAGTTCGAGGTCTTCAACGCCTGACGCGCCGAGGCGACAGCGCGATCCACCATCTGCGCATCGGCACAGGCAATGGCGCCGATGCGTTGGCCTGTCGAGGGCGAGATGACCTCGATCGCCTCGGGGGCTGCGACATAGTCGCCGCCGATGAAATGGCCCGAAGGCAGAGAGACCGAAGTGGGGTCGAATGCGAAACTCATGCTATCCTCATCATGCTTGGCCCCAGCCTAAGCGAGACCGGCGCGTGAATTCTGGTTAAAACGCCCGCGCCGACGGCATAATTGTCTGCGCAAGCGCTCTGGCAGCATAATATGCTGGCTTAGAACTTCGAGACCTTGCCCCATTGGCTTTCGTTGAAACGCGCCAGCTTATATTGCGCGGTCTCGGTGATGGGGGTGCGGCCCAGCAGCATATCGGCCACCAGATGCCCCACGCCCGGACCGATGCCGAAACCATGACCCGACAGGCCCGCCGCCAGCGTCAGCCCCTTCAGGCCGGTGTCGGTGTCAATCACCGGAACGCCATCGGGGGTGGAATCGATGAAGCCCGCCCAAGAGGCCTGCACCGGCAGCACCTTCAGCGCAGGCAGCAGATCGCGCGCGCGTTGCAGGGTCAGAGTGACCAGCCCCTTGTCGGGCACGGGATCCAGTACACGGGCGCGCTCCATCGGGGTGATCTGGTCCAGCGCCCAAGTCTTGCGGGTCTCGAAGCCCGCCTTCCATGCCTGCAAGCCGCCCGGAGTGAGGCTTTTCCAGCGCTTGGTGAACATCGGCAGGAAGTGCTTGGCCTGAGCGATCATGCCCGGCGTCGGGTCCACGGCGGCCTTGCCCGAGATCGCCAGTGTATAGGCACCATCGCCGCGCCGCGTGATCGAGACCGCCGCCGTATGCAGCGCCTCGGGGATGCCTTCCGCCCCCGGAGCCACAGATAGAATCGAGCTGCGCACCGAGGCCTGCGGGAAGGCGATGCCCAGCTGATGCAGGAAGCTCGATGCCCAGGCGCCGCCTGCCATCACCACCTGCTGCGTCTTGATGGTGCCGCGTTCGGTCACCACGGCGCTGACCTGCCCTGCGGAGGTCTCCAACCCGCGCGCCGCGCAATTCTGGATCACATGGCCGCCGTGTTTCAAAATGCCCTTGGCAATCACAGGGGCTGCGCGCGAAGGATCCGCCGTGCCGTCGCTGGGCGACCAGACACCGCCCGCCCAGGGCTTTTGCGTGGCGGCTCCGCGTAGGGCGGCCTCGGCGGCGCTGAGCATACGGGTATCAACCCCCTCGCCCCGCGCGAATTCGCCCCATTTCGCCCAACCCTCTATTTCCGCCGCATCATTGGACAGATACAGCAGACCACAGCGTTTGAACCCCATATCCTCGCCGATATCGCGAGTCATATCCTCCCATAAATCCAGAGACTTGGTCGACAAAGGCAGTTCCCGCGCATCGCGGTTCTGCTGGCGGCACCAGCCCCAGTTGCGGCTGGATTGTTCGGCGCCCACGCGGCCCTTTTCCAGCAGGACAACCTTCTGCCCTGCCCGCGCCAGCCAATAGGCCGCACAGGTGCCGACAATCCCTGCGCCGATGACAACGCAATCCGCCTCGGCGGGCAGCATGTCACTGCTTTCCAATGTCAAAAGGGGGGCAGGCATCGGCGTCTCCTTATTATTTCCCGCAGGCTAACCGCCCCTGCGCAGCGTCATCTGCCAAATCTCGGGCTTTTGTGGCATTTCATGTTGTATGCGCCGCCTTGCACACTCTTCCTTGCGCTGTAAAATACGCTAAGAATGGTCGGAAAAGCGATCACGGCAGGGGAAGACATGAGCACGGCCTATAAACTGGACAGAATCGACCTGAAGATTCTGGCGGAGCTGCAACGCAATGGCCGCATTACCAATGTCGAACTTGCCGATCTGGTGGCGCTCTCGCCCTCACCCTGCCTGATGCGGGTCAAGAAGCTCCAGCGGGCGGGATATATCAGCGGCTATACCGCACAGATCGACATGACGAAGCTCGGGGAAACCCTGACGGTGTTCACCGAGTTCACCCTCAAGAACCATCGCCAGATCGACTTCGCCCGCTTTCAGGAGGCGTTGGAAAAGGTGGATAGCTGCATCGAATGCCATCTGGTCTCGGGGGGCTATGACTATCTGGCCAAATTCGTCACCGCCTCTATTGGCGATTACCAGACCATCCTCGAAGGGCTCGTGGACCGCGATATCGGCATCGACAAATATTTCAGCTTCGTGGTGATGAAAACGCCCTTCGTCAAAACCCAGATCCCGCTGACGCGGATCTTTGCCGACCGGCTGTGAAAAAGCCCCGCGAAGGGCGGGGCTTTCACTTAGCGGTTGGCGAATGTGGCAATCAGTTCGGGGTCCTGTTCCAGCGTGTTCAGCCAGTTCGTATCAAGCTGCGGCACAGACGAAATCAGCAGCCGCGAATAGGGATGCAACGCCTCCGCGCTCATGCGGGCCGCAGGCAGCGCCTCGACCACCTCGCCCTTATACATCACCAGCACCTCGTCACATATCGCCTCGACGGTCGAAAGATCATGGCTGATGAACATATAACTCAGGTGCAGTTCACGCTGCAGCTCTTTCAGCAGCTCGATGATCGCCGCCGCCACAACCGTATCCAGCGCCGAGGTGATCTCGTCGCACAGGATCAGCTCCGGCTCGGCGGCCAAGGCGCGGGCCAGATTGACGCGCTGTTTCTGCCCGCCCGACAGTTCGCCCGGCAGGCGGTGGCGCAGGCTGGCAGGCAGACGCACCATGTCCAGCAGCTCGATCACGCGGGCCTCGCGCGCCTGCCCCCGCAGCCCGTGATAGAAGGTCAGCGGACGGCCCAGAATGGTGCCGATGGATTGTGCCGGATTCAGCGCCGTATCGGCTAGCTGGAACACGATCTGCGCACGGCGCAGCTGTTCCTTGGAGCGTTTAACCAGATCAAGCGGCATTTCCTGCCCGTCCACCATCGTATAGCCGCGATAGGGCGGCAAGATCCCCGCAATCGCCCGTGCAAGGGTTGATTTCCCCGAGCCGGATTCCCCAATCACCCCAAGATTGCGGCCCCGATCCAGCTTGAAATTCACGTTTTTGAGGATTTTGGCATAGGGCACGCCATCGCGCATCGGCCCGTATCCGGCGCAAAGATCATGCACCTCCAGAATGGGCGTGTGCTTGACGCGGTCCGGCACGCCGGAGGGTTCATGCAGCACCGGCTCGAAAGCGGCCAGAAGCTGTCTGGTATAGGGATGGGCAGGCGCATGCAGGATCTGCTCGCAGCTGCCTTCTTCCTGTATCTCGCCGCCCTTCAGCACCACGATCCGGTCCGCAATCTGCGCCACCACCGCCAGATCATGGCTGACATAGACACCCGCCGCCCCGACCTCGGCCATCGCATTGCGAAACGCCCGCAACACCTCGATCTGGGTGGTCACATCCAGCGCAGTGGTCGGCTCATCGAAAATCACCAGCTTGGGGCTACCGATCAACGCCATCGCCGCCGACAGCCGCTGCAACTGCCCGCCAGAGACCTGATGGGGATAGCGTTGACCGATGGTCTCGGGGTTGGGCAGAGCCAAGGCACGGAACAGAGATACAGCCTTGGCCTCGGCCTCATCGCGGGGCATCAGGCCGTGGATTGTGGTGATTTCCACCACCTGATCCATGATACGCTGGCTGGGGTTGAAGGCCGCAGCCGCCGATTGCGGCACATAGGACACCTCGGTGCCGCGAATACGGGCACGGGCTTTTTCCGACATCGCGGTCACGATATGCCGGTCCAGCCGGATTTCGCCGCCGGTGATCTCGCAGCCGGTGCGGGTATGGCCCATCAGCGACAGCGCGATCGTGGTTTTGCCCGAACCGGATTCCCCGATCAATGACACCATCTCGCCGGGGGCGATGTCGAAACTGACCCCCTTGATGATCTCGATTTTACGCCCCGCATCGGTGGTCGCCCCGATCCGCAGATCACGGACCGAAACAAGCGCGGTTTCTTGTGCGAAATCTTTCATGGTTCAGCTCCTGTCGCGGATTTTGGTGGGCAGGTTGTCGATGAACAGGTTCACCGAAATGGTCAGCGAAGCGATGGCCAAGCAGGGGAAGACCACCGCCGGCGCCCCCAGCGACAGACCTTCGATATTCTCGCGCACAAGCCCGCCCCAATCGGCATTGGGCGGCTGCACCCCGAGGCCAAGGAAGGACAGCCCCGAAAGCACCAGCACGATGAACACGAAACGCAATCCCAGATCGGCCAGAACGGGGCCGAGGATATTGGGGAATATCTCGCGCGCGATCAGATAGGGGGTGCCCTCGCCCCGCGCACGGGCCACCGTCACGAAATCCATCGTGTTCACATTGACCGCCAGCGCGCGGGCAAAGCGATACGCCCCGGGCAGATAGATCACCGCCAAAGTCCCGACCAGCACCGGAATGGAGGAGCCGATGGCCGCCACCGTCACCAGCCCGAACAGCAGCGAGGGAATGCCGTTCAGCGCATCCAGCAGCCGCGACAGGATCATGTCGAACCAGCCCCCCGCGACCGCCGCCACCATGCCAAGGATCACCCCGCCCGAACAGGCCAGAAAAACCGAGGCCAGCGCGATACCGACGGTGTAACGCGCGCCCAGCAACACACGCGAGAATACGTCGCGCCCCAGATAATCCGTGCCCATCCAGAACTTTCCGGAGGCGGCACCGAAGAAATCCCAATCGACGATCTCGCCCGGCGGATGCGGCGCAAGGGCACTGCCGCAGATCGCGATCACCGCCCAGAACAGGATCACGGCCAGACCGATACGGCCGACCCAATTAAACGAATAGCCAAGGTTTTTCGGCGTCGGGAGGCGGAAACTTGTCATATTCATCAACGGCGCAGCCTCGGGTTGGAGAGAATGGCGATAAGATCGGCCAGCGTGATCAGCAGCAGATAGCTGACGCAGAAGATCAATGCGCAGGACTGGATCAGCGGCAGGTCGCGGGTGGAAACGGCATCGACCATCAGCTTGGCCACGCC
This sequence comes from Thioclava sp. GXIMD4216, assembly GCF_037949285.1. Classification (NCBI taxonomy): domain Bacteria; kingdom Pseudomonadati; phylum Pseudomonadota; class Alphaproteobacteria; order Rhodobacterales; family Paracoccaceae; genus Thioclava; species Thioclava sp. GXIMD4216. Next base: position 265,148 of record NZ_CP149927.1, on the reverse strand, counting down.
GGGATAGTTGAAGATCGTCTCGACGATGATGACCCCGCCCACCAGATAGCTCAGCGACAGGGCGACCGCATTGGCGATCGGCCCCAGCGCATTGGGCAGCGCATGTTTGAGCACCATCCGCTTGCGCGAGGCCCCCTTCAGCAGCGCCATCTCGACATAGGGGGTGTTGATCGTCTCGATGACGGCCGCACGGGTCATGCGGATCATCTGCGCCGAGATGACGAAGCTCAGCGTGATCACCGGCATCGCATAGGCCTTGAGAAGCGCCCCGAACGAGGTCACCTCTGCCGCCCCGTAACTGAGCGCGGGAAGCCAGCCCAGCCAGACCGCAAAGATCAGCACCGACAGCGTGGCCACCATGAATTCGGGTACCGAGATCACCGAAATGGTCAGGATCGACACGATCCGGTCAAACCAGGACCCGCGCCACATGGCCGCCCCGATCCCGAGACCGAGCGCGACCGGCACCGAGATCACGGTGGTGATCCCCGCCAGTTTCAGCGAGCTCAGAAGCCGCCCGCCCACCAGATCGGCCACGGGGATATTATTGACATAGGAAATACCGAGATCACCGTGGAAAAAGCCCAGAAGCCAGCCCAGAAAGCGCAGGAGGGCGGGCTTATCAAGGCCCATCGCCTCGCGCAGACCGGCCACGGCATCGGGCGTTGCCGCCTGTCCCAGCAGGATTTCCGCCACATCTCCGGGCAGGAGTTCGGTGGCAAAGAACACGGCGAAAGACACGATCAGCAATGTCAGGATCGCGATACCAAGCCGTTGGAAAACAAGAACCCAAGGCATAAACGACTGGGGCAAGGGGCACCTCCCTTCGGAGCAATCTTCAAGAATGGCCCCTGCGCGCCAGGGCGCGCAGGTCCGCTCGGCTATGATCAGGCGTTCAGCCAGATATGTTCGGCAAAGGTGAAGCCCATCAGCGCCCCCAGCGGGTTCGGGCGCATCCCCCCGACCTTATCCGAAAGCCCGTCGACATTGGAGATATAGGCAGGAATGATCGTGCCCGCCTCATTGGCCACCATTTCCTGCATTTCCCAATAGATCGAGGTCCGCTTCTCCTCGTCCAGCGAGCCGCGCGCCTCCAGCATCATCTTGTCGAATTTCTCCGATTTGTAATGGCTTTCATTCCACGGCGCATCCGAGGCATAAAGCAGCGAGAACAGGATATCGGGGGTCGGGCGCGGGTTGATATTGCCGAAATGCACCGGCGATTTCAGCCAGTAATTCGACCAATAGCCATCGGGCGGCACCTGATCGACTGTAAATTTCATGCCGATCTGCGCGCCCATCTGCTGGATGATGGTCGCCATATCCACCGAGGAATTCGCCGCCGTCGAGGCCACAAGCGGGATCTCGACCCCCAAAAGCCCCGCTTTCTCGAAATGGTGTCTGGCCTGATCGGGGTCGTAAGCGCGCGGTTTGAGATTGGGATTGTGATACCGGTCCGATGCCGAAACGGGCTGGTCATTGCCGATTTCGGCCATGCCCCGCAGGATCGACTTCTGGATCGCCTCGCGATTGACCAGATATTTCATCCCCTCGACAAAGCCGGTCTTGGCACCCGGCTCCATATCCAGCCGGATATTGAGGTCGGTATAGCTGCCCGAGCGCGTGATCGAGGTCTGCACCCCCGGCTTGCCGTCCATAAAGCGCACCGAACGCGGGTTGAGCGAAGCCCCGACCTGAATATCCCCCGACAAAAGCGCATTGACCCGCGCATTGGTATCGGCAATCGCGAAGAATTCGAAACTATCAAGATAGGGGGCTTTGTCCTTGAAGTAATTCGGGTTTTTCACAGCGATCGACCGCACACCCGGCTCGAAGGTTTCGCAAATGAAAGCACCTGTGCCGTTGGCCTTGCTGAAATCGGTCGTGCCATCGGCGATGATCATGAAATGGTGCATCGCCAGAATGGTCGGCAGATCGGCATTGGCGCCGGCCAGCACGATCTTCACCGTCAGATCGTCAAGCTTGGAGATTTCGGTCATCTGCGCGGCCATCGCGTTGGCCTTGGACCCTACGGACGGATCAAGATGGCGCTTGAGAGAATAGACCACATCCTCGGCCAAGAGGGTCTTGCCGTCATGGAAGCTCACACCGGATTTCAGCTTGATTTCCCATGTCTTCGCATCATCGGTCTTGAGACTGTCGGCCAGTTCCATCTGCACGACGCCCTGTTCGTCGAGAATGGTCAGGCGGTTATAGAACGCACAGCAGCGCACGTAATCGGTCGACATGGAGGCCTTGGCCGGATCAAGCGTATCGGCGGTCGAGGACGACCAGCCCGCAGCTTTCAGATGCCCGCCATAGACAGGGGTCGCCGCGACCGCCTGATCGGCCCGCAGCAGAAGCGACCCGCCCGCCGCCATCCCGATCCCCGAGGCCATCAGCATCTTCAGAAGATCCCGTCGCGAGGCCCCGCGACGGATCATCGTCTCGACCATCGCATCATCGCGACCGGACCAGTTTGTCGGCTTATATGTCATATCGTGGGTATCCCTGTCAGGGGTGCGCAGCCGCACCGTTTTTATGATCGTTGGACGGAAGCCCGGGCGGTCTTGATGCCGCCCTGGGAAAGATGTGTCAGCCGCGAAAGGCCGCGTCTGCCGCTTGCGCCAGACCGGCCAGCGCATGGAAATGGTAATCGGGTTCGGTGAACTCTTTCGGGGCGATCGTGCCGCCATATCCGCTTTGCGCGTGCCGCCGCTGGATCCAAGCGTTTGTCATGCCCAATGCGCGCGAGATGCCGATATCATGATACTGGCTTTGCGCGGTATGCAGGATGTCCTCCTTCGACCCGCCATCCTGTTCCACATAGGCAAAAACCTGATGGAAGTAATCGGGGTCGGGCTTCTCGCAGCCGGTATCGTCGGTGGTGAACCCCGCCCAGAACGGCTGGCCCAGTTTGTCGGCATATTTCTCGAAAGCCCAGCGGCGGGCATTGGTCATGGCCACCAGCTTGTAATGCTGTTTGAGCATCGCCATCGCCTTGACGCTATCGGGGAAAGGCTTGGCCTCGCCCACGATGTCGATCATCAGCTGACGGTATTCTTCGGTGTCGGGCAGGCCCATCGCTGCGGCAATGCGCGCATAGCACCGCCCCAGATCATCGGGGAAACGCTGCGCGCCCTCTTCATAGCGCGCCTCGCGATAGACCGACAGCGCAGCCTCGCCGTCAATCGCCAGACCTTCCTTGGCCGCGATCTGCGCAAGCCCTTCTTTGATGGCCCCTTCGAAATCGATCAGGGTGCCGACCACATCGAACGTGACATAGCGAAAGGCGGTCAACGGTTTGGTGGCGGTGGTGGTTGCCATTTTCGGCAGTCCTTTCTGCGGGTGGACCGGAGGAGAGATCCGGCAAAAACGCGGGCGGGAGAGGTGGCGGCGGGCCTGCCTCCGCGCGAGGGTAGGCTGAGCTGCGGGCGCCGGTATCTCCCCTGCAATCTTGGTCTTACAAACCCCAGTGTGCCGAAGGATCCTGCGCTTGGAACACCGAATTGAGGGGGCTTCACGGCATAATCTTCTGTATCGATCCGCGCAGGGACAGAATTTCATGCGGCAAGGGCGCAACCGGCCCGAGGGCCGGCCGGCAGGGGTCAGTAGCCTTTTGCCTGATCGACCTGACCGGGCACGGGCGTTCCGTTGGTGGTGGCCTCGATCACGGCAAGCACATGGTGCGCGCCCTCCTCATGGCCGGTTTTCGCGGCAATATGCGGCGTAATCAGCACACGCGGATCGGCCCATGCCCAATGATCGGCAGGCAGGGGTTCGGGGTCGGTCACATCCAGCATTGCCGCAGCAATCCGGCCGCTGTCCAGCGCCGTTCTGAGCGCCTCCAGATTAAGCTGCGGCCCCCGTCCGGCCTGCACCAGCCGCGCGCCCTGCGGCAGTTGCGCCAGAAACGCGGCATCCATCAGCCCCCGCGTCTGTTCGGTCAAAGGCAGAAGACACACGAGAATGTCGCTGCGCGCCAGAAATTCCGGCAGGCCCGCCTGATCATAGACGGCACATTCTGCCGTGGACTGCCCCGAGCGCGACCATCCGGCCACCTCGAAGCCGAGCGCGCCCAGCGTCTGCGCGACAAGCTGCCCGATCCGCCCCATTCCCATGATCCCCACACGGGCCTCATGGGCAGAGCGGGGCGCATGCAGCTGCCAGCGTCCCTCGCGGGCCTGCGCGATATATAGTGACAGATCGCGATGCAGCGCCAGCACCGCCATCACCACCCAGTCCCGCACCATCTGTTCGATACCCGGCGCAATCGTGCGCGACAGGATGACCCCTTCGGGCATGGGCGGCATCTGGTCCACCCCCGCCCCGACCGAGATCACCGCCCTGAGATTGGGGTAGCGCGCCAGATCCTCCGGCGGTTGCCAGCAGGCGATATGGGTGATGGCGGCAGGATCTGTCACTGCCGCCTCGCCCATCACCATCTCGACCCCCGCACGGGCCAGCATCTGCGCCCAGACCGCACCGCGTTCGGGAACCGAAAGATACAGAAGCGCCATCAGGCCATCGCCGCGCGGACATCCGCATCATCCAGCGTCTCGTCCAGCACCGCCTTGGTGCGCGCCACGATCTGGTCGATCTCGTCATCGGTGCAGCAGAGCGGCGGCGCATAACCGAAGATCCCCTGAGCGAAGGACCGCACGATCAGCCCCTTGTCCCATGCGCGATCAAACAGCCGTGTCGCCGGTTGGACCGAGGCAGGCAGGCGGGTTTTCTTGTCCTTATCCGTCACCAGTTCGAGTGCGGCCAGCATCCCGCGGCCCCGCACATCGCCCACAAGCGGGTGATCGGACAGGCTCTGCAATCCCTCCATCAGACGCGCACCGGCCTTGCGACCATTCTCCAGCAGCCCCCCTTCGTAAAGCGACAGCACTTCCAGCGCGACCGCCGCCGACACGGGATGCGCCGAATAGGTGAAACCGTGGCCCACCGCCTTGGCGCCCGCGCCCTCGGCAATGGTCTCGAACACATGGTCCGACATGAACACCGCCCCCATCGGCACATAGCCCGAGGTGAGGCCCTTGGCTGTGGTCATCATATCCGGCACGATGCCCTCTTCCTCGCAGGCAAAGAGAGGACCGGTGCGCCCGAAACCGGTGATGACCTCATCCGCGATAAACAGGATGTCCAATTCGCGGCAGGCCTCGCGCATGGCCTTGATCCAGCCCTTCGGCGGCACGAGCACCCCGCCCGACCCCTGAATCGGCTCGACATAGAATGCCGCGACGCGCTCCGGCCCGATCGCGGCCACCTTCGCCTTCAGTTCAGCCACCGAGGCGGCAATGATTTCGGCGTCGCTTTTCAACGGGTTGCGATAGGTGTAATGCGACGAGATCTTGTGCTGCCAGCTATAGGGCACACCGAACCCCTCGTGGAAACCGGCCAGCGCGGTCAGGCCCGCGCCCATGCTGGTCGACCCGTGATAGCCTTCCTCGACCGAAATGAACTGGTCCCGCCCGGGCTGCCCCTTGGCATGCCAGTAATAGCGCACGAAACGGATCGTGCTATCGACAGCATCCGAGCCGCCCAACGAGAAATAGATATGGTTCAGATCCCCCGGAGCCCGTTCGGCCAAAGCCGCGGCCAGCTTGATCGGGGCTTCGGACCCAAGGCCGAAATAGCCCGTGGCATAAGGCAGCTTGCGCATCTGTTCAGCCGCCGCCTCGACGACGCTTTCATGGCCATAGCCCGCATTCACGCACCAAAGACCGGCAAAGCCGTCAATCAGCTCGCGCCCTTCGGCATCGGTCACCCGCGCCCCTTTGGCCGAGGCCAGCACCCGCACACCACGCGCAGCATGGCCTTGAAACGAGGACACGGGGTGGATCAGGTGCTGGCGATCCATCTCGATCAGGGAATTGGTCAACATTGACAGTCTCCTAAGATCAGCCCAGGGCCTGTGACACGAGGGCATAGGTTTTCAGTTCTAACGATTGCGCCGGTGCTGCGGCGCGGTCGCGGGTGCGGGCGCGCTCGCCCGCAGGGCGCACCATCGCGATCCCGCCCCCTGCGTGGTGCAGCCCCAGCGCCTTGGCATGATCGGCCAGAGCGTGCTCGGGCGCGAAATCGACGCGCAGGAACTGCCCCGCCGCGCGGCAGGCCGCTTCCGAAAGCAGCGCCCGCGCGGCACGGTCATCTGCCGCAAGGATCGGCCCGATCACGTGCCCGCGTCCGAAGGCACGGATCATCGCCACCCCGCCTTGCGTGGCGATCACCTCGCCCTGCGCGGCAATCTCGTGCAGCACGCGGCTCCGCTCCATACCGGTCGCGGCGCGATCCGCCGCCAACAGGACGGCCAGATCTTCGGGCGTGGCCTCCCGCACCGGCTGTTCGGGGGCTTGGGCCTGTGCGACACCCTGATATTGCGCCACCTCGCCCACGGCCTGAAAGCCGAGCTTGCGATACAGCGGCAAACCGTCGGCAGTGGCCACCAGCCGCAGCTCCATGCTGCCCGCCCGATCCAGCAGCGTCTGCATCAATGCCCGCCCCAACCCGCGCCCGCGCATCGCCGCGTCGACGATAATCATATTCATCGTGCCGACATCGCCCAGCAGCGACAGGATCGCGGTCCCCACAACCTTATCCCCCTGCAGCGCCACCACTGCCTCGGACACGCCCAGCACCAAGGCCCAGTCTTCGCGACGATGGGGCCATGCAACAGCCTGCGACATCGCATGGGCCTGCGCCAGATGCGCAGGCTCCATCGGCGCAATAGTGATTTGGGCGGCATCGGTCATGGCTCGGGTCTCTTTCCTTCTTGCATCTGTCCGCTCCAGACTAGCGCCTGCACCACGGCAGTTTCCCTTGCATCGCGGGGTCGGGCCGCAGCCTAGATCGCATTTGCCGCAGCCCGACAGCATTTTATGCCGCCCTTCAGACCGCCTGCCGGTCGATCAGGGAGGACAACATCGCACAGGTGCCCTCAAGCTCGGACAGGGTGAGATATTCCTCGGGTTTATGCGCACGCGCAATATCTCCCGGACCACAGACAATGGCCGCAATCCCCGCTTGCTGGAACAAACCGGCCTCGGTGCCAAAGCTGACCGCGCCCTGTGCAGCCCGCCCCGTCAGGGTCTCGGCCAAACGGGCAAGAGGGGCCTCGGGAGCCAGCGCAAGGGCGGGATATTCCGACAGCCAATCGAGGCTGACCCCTTCGGGCAGATCCACCAGAACCTCCTGCAAGATCGCTTTGGGGGATACGCCGGCAATGGCCCGGGCCTCGATCTGGGCTTCGGCGAAATCCGGAATGATATTCACCGCCTGGCCTCCGCAGATCGTGCCGATCTGCACCGAGCTGTAAGGCGGGGCGAAGCGTGCATCCTGCGGCCCCCGCACCAAGGCTTCCGCCTGCGCACAGATCCGCGCCAGCACCGGCACCAGCCGCTGGATGGCATTCTGGCCCAGATCGGGACGCGAGCTATGACCCGAACGCCCCTTGGCCGAAAGCCGCAGCGCCGCCTTGCCTTTATGCGCCAGCACCGGCACCAGTCCGGTGGGCTCACCGATAATCGCCCCCTCGGGCGGCGCGCAGAGCGCAGGCAGGGCGGCCAGAAGATGCGGCACCCCTTTGCACCCCGCTTCCTCGTCATAGGACAGCGCGATATGGAGCGGCGCACGCAGAGCCATCCGCCCCATCGCGGGAGCCGCCGCCAGCACCGCAGCCACGAAGCCCTTCATGTCACAGGCCCCGCGCCCGATCAGCCGGTCCCCCTCGCGGCGCAGCACGAACGGATCGGCGCGCCATTCCGGTTCGGTGGCAGGCACCACATCGACATGCCCCGACAGCACAATGCCGGGTACGTCTTTCGGACCGAAGCTTGCGAAGAGGTTGGACCTGTCGCCCTCGGGCCCTGCCAGAACCGTCACCTCGGCCCCATGCGCGCGCAGATAACGCGCCACATCCTCGATCAGCGCCCCATTGGGCTGGCCGACCACCGTTGGAAAGCCCACCAGACGGGCCAGAAGATCCGCGGGCGTAAGCGTGGCGGGCGTAAGAGTGGCGGGGCTCATGCTGCGATCACAAAGATTTTGCGCAGCGTTTCGAGCGTCTGCCATGTACCGACAAAGCCGGGCTTCAGGATGAAACTGTCGCCTGCCGCGAATTCATGGCTGGCCCCGCCCTCTTCCGAAATCAGGCAGCGCCCCGACAGGATATGGCAGAACTCGAAAGTATCGCCCTTCATCGAGACCGTCTTGCCCGGCGTAGCCTCCCAGATGCCGGTACGGATCTTGCCCCATTTGGCGGCCTCGGCCAGCGCGGCATCAAGCTCCCATGTCTTATACTGCGGCTGCCCCTCGATCAGCCGCTCGGGCGCGGCGGTCGCTTCGCGCGGGGGAAAGGCGGGCGAGGTCTCTAGAGGAAGAAGGCACGTCATAGGAGATCCTTTCGGCTAGGTGTGGGACGCATTCCGATAGACCCATCCTGCCCGATCCCGCCTGCGCCAAGGCATCGAAACCGTGGCACAGGCGGCAGCGCATGCCGATCTGCGCGCTGCAAACGGTATTTCCTGCGCTAGAGGCCGCACTTGCGGCACCTATGGTCGCGGCAAAGGCGTCAGGCTGGACCCATCTTACAGTTCCCGGAGACAGCTATGACCTTCCGCCCGAAATTCATCACCTTCGACTGCCACGGCACGATGATCAACTTCGACATGGCCGGTGCGGCGCGCCACCATTACAGCGCGCATCTCTCCGCGCCCGCAATGGACGCCTTCATCCGCGATTTCTCGGCCTACCGTCTCGACGAGGTGCTGGGCGCATGGAAGCCTTATGCCGAAATCGTCCATAACGCGCTGGAACGGACCTGCAAACGCAATGCTGTGCCATTCGATGCCGCAGTGGCACATGATATCTACACCCGCGTGCCCACTTGGGGGCCGCATGCGGATGTGCCCGCAGGGCTGGCCCGTATCGCACCGCATATTCCGCTGGTGGCCCTGACCAACTCGATGAATGCGCAGATCCCGCATAACATCGCCAAGCTCGGGGCCCCCATCGCCCATGTCTTCACCGCCGAAAGCGCAGGCGCCTATAAACCGCAGATGAGGCCGTTCGAATATATGCTGGACGAGCTGGGCTGCGGGCCGGAGGACATCCTGCATGTGTCGTCGAGCTTCCGCTACGATCTGATGACCGCGCATGACATGGGCATCAAGCACAAGGTCTGGGTTAACCGCGCCCATGAACCGGCCAATCCGTTCTACGGCTATACCGAGGTCAAGGATATCTCCGGTCTGGCCGAGGTTGTCGGCCTGTAGGCCGTAAGAAGGGGGAAGAGATGGATTATCACTCCTACTGGCATGACACATCGACCCCCTTCGCCCATGCCCAATCCGGCGCGGTCGAGGGGCAGTTCGACGTGGTCGTGATCGGCGCAGGCTTCACCGGCCTGAACGCCGCACGCAAACTGGCGAAGGAAGGTGTCCATGTGGCGGTTCTGGACGCCGCCCATGTGGGCGCGGGCGGATCGGGGCGCAATGGCGGGCATCTCAATAATGGCATCGCTCATGGTTATGGCGACGCCAAGGCACATCTGGGGGCCGAACAGGCACACCGCCTTTACAAAGCCTATGACCGCTCGATCGACATGATCGAGGCGCTGGTGGCCGAAGAGGGCATCGATTGCAACTTCCGGCGGTCGGGCAAGCTCAAACTGGCCTCGAAACCGAGCCATGTGGCGGGGCTGCGGGCCAATTTCGAGCTGATCCACCGCGAGGTCGACCCCGAGACCCGCTGGATCGAACGGCCGGGACTGGCACAGGAGATCGGTTCGGACGCCTTCCATGCCGGAATGCTCTACGAAAAAAGCGCGATGATGCATATGGGGCGCTATGTGAACGGTCTGGCCGAGGCCTGTCACCGCCACGGCGCGAAACTCTGGGAATATGCCCCGATGACGGCGCGGCGCAAAACCGCGACGGGCTGGGACATCCTCACACCGCGCGGCACCCTGTCGGCCAACCGTGTGATCCTTGCCACAGGGGCTTACGGAGGGGTCGTGCCCGAGGCGCCGCTGAGCTATTTCCGCAAGCGGATGATTTCGGTCGGGTCCTTCATCATCGCCACACGCCCGCTGAGCCCCGCAGAGGCGGCCAGCATCGCCCCCGCCAACCGGACCTATGTCACCTCGATGAATATCGGCAACTATTTCCGGCTCTCGCCCGATAACCGGCTGATCTTCGGTGGCAGGGCGCGGTTTTCGGCACGCTCGGATCAGGCCTCCGACGCGAAATCCGGCGCAATCCTGCGCCGCGCGATGCTGCGCCTGTTCCCCCAGCTTGCTCCGGTGGAGATCGACTATTGCTGGGGCGGGCTCGTGGGCATGACCAAAGACCGTTACCCGCGCGCGGGCGAAACCGATGGTCTGCTTTACGGCATGGGCTATTCCGGCCACGGGGCGCAGATGTCGACGCTGGTCGGGCAGGCACTGGCCGATATGGCCTTGGGACGCGCCGGAACCAACCCGCTGGCCGGGCTGGAATGGCCCACCATCCCGATGTATAGCGGCAAACCGTGGTTCCTGCCTCTGGTGGGGATGTATTTCGGGCTGAAAGACAGGCTCTCCTAACTCCCGCCCCCCCCCGCACCAAGGGCCGCACCAAGAGGGCCGCACCAAGGGCCGCGCGTCCTGCGCGGCTCGTCGTGCGGGGATAGGGTGTAATGCGGCGTCAGGCGCGGGAACGATGCTATCTTTTTCCTCCGACGGGCGGGGGATGTGGAATATCGGCCTCTGCTCGGTTGCCCGATCTGTCACGCCGTTGTAATCAGCTAAAACCTGCCCATCCGCCGCCTCTCAAGGGAGATAGAGTGTCCTATCAGCCAACCACAAAATCGGATACTATCGCCCAGCAACTGTCCACGCGCATCATCCGTGGCGAATTTGCCCCGGGCGAAAAGCTGCGTCAGGATCTGATCGCGCGCGAATACGGGGTCAGTCAGGTCACCGCCCGCGAAGCCCTGCTGCGGCTGGCCTCGCAGGGGCTGGCCATCAGCCTGCCCCGTCGCGGCATGTGCGTCACCCCGATCGACAAGGATGCGATCGAGGAATTGCGTCTGATGCGCCACGCGCTGGAGCCGCTGGCGCTGGAGCGGTCGGTGCCGTATCTGAACCCCGCCCAGATTGCCGAGATCGAACATCTGCACGAGGCCTGCAATGCCGCCGCGACCGCCGAAGATTGGGAAGAGGCCAATCGCGGCTTCCACATGGCGATTATCGCAGGCTGCCACATGCCGCGCCTTGTCAGCGAGATCAGCAACCTCCAACTGCTGTATGCGCGGCACTTCAAAGCCCGCTATAGCGACAAATGGCGCCGCAGGGACGACCCTGACCACGCCGCGATCCTCAGCGCCATCAAGGCCCGCGATGCCGCACGTGCCCGCACGGTGATGCAGCGCCATCTGATGCGCTTTTCCTGATCGGGGCAGCTCCGACCGGTTTGCGCGCCACGATCCACACCGCCTGATAGGTCAGCGACACCCCCTGCGCCGTGCCGAACTGCTGTCGATAGGCGGCCTCGAAACAGGCAAGGCGGGCGCGGGTCCAGTTTTGCCGCGCCTGTCCGTTGACCCCTGTGCGGCGCAAATGACGCAAGACCTCGCGCGGCGAGGGGAAATAGAGCGGCAAGAGATCCTCGCCACAGGCCAGAACGTCCAGATCGGGTGCCACGGCTGCGGCCAGAGCGTGGCGAGGACACAGCCCAGGGGCCTGTGCCTGCGAGCCGAGCGCGGACAGTTCACGGAAATGCCCGGGCCCGAAGCCCGAAAGCGCCAGCCACCCCCCCTCCGGCAAGGCCCGCGCGGCCCGTCGCACCAGCGCCAAAGGGTCGGGCAGCCACTGGATCATCGAGGCCGACGCGATAAGCGAGGGCATCTCGGGCCAGTCGAGCGCGAGGGCATCGCCGCAGAGGAACGTCGCTCCATACTGTCGTGCCGTCTGGCAGGCCGCGGGGGAAAGGTCATTGAGCGTCATCTGGGGACACTCGAACTGGCGTTGCAGCCGCGCGGTCAGATGCCCCGTGCCGCAACCGAGTTCAAGCACCGAGCCGAACCGCGCCGGTGCACCGGCACGGGCCAGCGCCCCCACCAGCAGATCCGCAATCCGCGCCTGCGGGCAGGCTGCTTCGTGATAACTGTGGAAGCTGCGGCTGAAGCTGCGCTGCACCCGCTGGGACAAAAGTGCGCTCATTGCAGCCAGTCCTGCCAGTCCTGCCCCGCCCGAAACGGCACATGGGGTGCATCGACAAACCGCACAGCCGCAGCGCGGGAGTGCCACGCATATTCCTGTGCCTGTGGCGGCACGATCCTGTCGCGGCGGGGAATCCAGATCCGGTCGAAGGCATAGGCGGGCGCAGGGCCGCGCGCCATCACCTCCAGCAATTCGGCACGGGCCGCCTCCAGATCAAGCTGCGGCGCAGGGCCTGCCAGTCCGGCGCGACGGCAGAAGGTGGCAAATGTCGCCGCCGTCAACCCCTCGGCGGTGGCCCGCACCCGCTCGGGCGGTATGCCGGAGGTGACCGATGCAGGGGTCAGAGTTCCGGCGATCGCGACAGAGCGACGGAGGCGGAGACCCCGCCCCACCAACTTCTGCCCCGCCAACCAATGCGCCGCGCCTGCAACGCCGAAGGAATAGGCCAGAAGATCGATATGGGCATATCCCTCCAGCGGGGGCAGATCGACCGTCAGATCCTTGTAATCATCCAGCAAAAGCACATCGGTCTGGCCCACCATCCCCGCAAAAGCCGCCGCGCCAAGCGCCCATCCGCCAAAGACCAGAAGCAGGTCGCGGTGCTTCCGTGGCCCGAGCCATTGCCCTTTCATCGGGCTCCCTCCGCCAGTTCCAGCATGGCAGTGCTGACCTTGCGCAATTCGGCAGGGGTGATCACGAAGGGCGGCATGCAATAGATGTTGCGCCCAAAAGGACGCAGCCACACGCCCGTCTCGCACGCCCGCCGATGCGCCAGATCCGGATCGACGGGGCGGTCCATCTCGATCACGCCGATGGCCCCGAGAACCCGCATATCGACCACATGCGGTAAGTCCCGCGCGGGGGCCAGATCCTGCGCAAGCTGGCGCGAAATGGCCGCCACCTCGGCCGCCCAATCACGTTCGTGCAAAAGCTCGAGGCTGGCAATGGCCGCCACACAGGCCAGAGGATTGGCCATATAGGTCGGGCCATGCATCAGCACATTGGCGGCACTTTCCCCGATCCCACGGGCGACGGCCTCGGTCGCGACGGTCGCCGCCATGCTGATATGCCCGCCGGTCAGCGCCTTGCCGATGCACAGGATATCGGGGGTGACGGCGGCATGATCCGCCGCAAACAGCCTGCCCGTGCGCCCGAACCCCGTGGCGATCTCGTCCAGGATCAACAAAATGCCATAGTCCCGACACAGCGCCTGCGCGCCCTGCAACCACGCGGGGTGATAGAAATACATCCCCCCCGCCCCCTGCACCACCGGCTCCACGATCAGCGCCGCCAGCCGGTGCGCGTTCCGCGACAGGAGCACCTCCAGCGCGCCCAGCCCGTTCTGTGCCGGATCGGCAGACCAATCCTGCCCGAAGGCAATCGGCGGACGCGGCAGGAAATGCTGGATCGAAAGCGCGCCCTGAAACAGGCTGTGCATCCCCGTCTGCGGGTCACAGACGCTCATCGCCTTCCATGTATCGCCGTGATAGCCACCACGGATCGTGGCAAACTCGGCCCGCTCCGGATGGCCCATCGCCCTTTGGTATTGTACCGCCATCTTCAGCGCCACTTCCACCGCGACCGAACCGCTATCGCAATAGAACAGCCGGTCCAGCCCCTCGGGCAGAAGCGCCACCAAGCGCTGGCCCAGATCGATTGCGGGCATATGGGTCAGGCCACCAAACATCACATGCGGCATCCGGTCCAACTGGCGGTGCATCGCTGCGGTAATGGCGGGATGGCGATGGCCGTGCACCGTGCACCACCACGAGGACATCGCATCGATCATCCGCCCGCCATCGGCACGGGTCAGCCACACGCCCTCGGCCTCGGTGACAAGATGCATCGGACCGGGATCGAGCACATTGGTATAGGGGTGCCACAGATGGCGGGCGTCAAAGGCAAGGGCTGTCACAGATGGCTCCGGATGGTGGCAAGGTCGATGCCGTCAAAGGCGCGGGCAAGGCTGTCGCGCCCCAGATCGGGCAGCAGCGGCAGGCGGCCCAGACGGGGAATGGCGCAGGTGTCCACGATGCTCTGCTCGACATCGGGGGCCGGATCGCCCACGAACGCGACGCCAATCACCGAACAGCCCGCCGAACGCAGCGCCAGAAGCGACAGCGCGGTATGGTTGATCGTGCCAAGCGCCGTGCGCGCCACCAAGATCACCGGAGCCTGCCAGAGCCGGAACATATCCAGAAAGAAGGCTTTGCGCGTCAGCGGCACCATCACGCCCCCCGCGCCTTCCACCACCAGCGGCCCGTCCACCGCAGGAAGGGCCAGCCGGTCCGGATCGATCTCGATGCCTTCCGCCTCGGCAGACAGATGCGGCGAGGCGGGGCGGCGCAGGCGGTAGGCTTCGGGCAGAGGCGTCACCCCTGCCAGTCTTGACACGATCAGGCTGTCGGTCTCCTCCTCCAGCCCCGACTGGACAGGTTTCCAGTACTGCGCACCAAGCGCCGCTGTCAGACCTGCGGCAAACACGGTTTTGCCAATGCCGGTATCGGTTCCGGTAACGATGACGGCGCTCATGCGGCCTCCTTCTGATAGGCGGCGAGGGTTTCGAACAGGGCGGCAATTTCGGCAGGGGTGACATTGCCCGTCACCGAGATCCGCAGCCGCGCCGTGCCGCGCGCAACGGTGGGCGGGCGGATCCCACGCAGGTCGAACCCCTGCCCGCGCAAACGATCGGCCCATGCCATCACCTGCGCATCCCCGCCCAGTATCACCGGAATGATCTGGCTGTGCAGTCCGGCGCGGTCGATCCGGTGCAGCCGCGCCTGATCATGGGCAAAGGCAATCCGCGCCTGCGCCTGTGCCACCAAGGCAGGCGTTGCGGCCAGATGCGCGAGAACCTCGCGCAAGAGTGCAGCCGTAAACGGGGCCGGCGCGGTGGCAAAGATGAAAGGCCGCGCACGGGAGACCAGACTATCGATAAAAACCTTCGCGCCACAGACAAGCCCGCCCGAAACGCCCAGCCCCTTGCCGCATGTATGCAGGCTGAGAACCTCGGCCTGCAGACCATGCGCCAACCCGCGCCCCGACGGGCCAAACACCCCGGTGGCATGGGCCTCGTCCACCACCAGCACCGCCTCTTCCGCCTGTGCGAGGCGGTCGAAGGCAGCCAGCGGCGCCAGATCGCCCTCCATCGAATAGACGCTTTCCACCGCAATCCAGACCTGCCCGCGCCCCCCCGATGCCCGCCAGTCCGCAATCGTCTGGCGGGCCGCCTCGACATCATTATGGGCAAAGCTGCGCAGGTCGGCCCGCCCCAGCCGGAAGCCCTCATGGGCGCTGGCATGGACCAGCGCATCATAGGCCACCAGATCGCCCGCCGCAGGCAGCGTCGAGAAGATCGCCTGATTGGCCTGAAAACCGCCGCCCATGAACAGCGCCGCTTGCGCACCGAAAAAGGCGGCGGCTTCGGCCTCCAGCGCCTCGTGTTCGGGATGGTTGCCGCGCAAGAGCCGCGAGCCCCCCGCGCCCAGAGGCACATCGCGCGCCAGAACCCGCAGCGCGGCCTCCTTGAGAAAGGCCGAGCCGGTCAGGCCAAGATAGTCGTTCGAGGCAAAATCCACCCCCTGACGTGGCGCGACAACCCTGCGGCGATGACGTGCCTCCAGATGGCCGAGCATATCGTCCAGACGCGCGAGAGCCTTCATTGCGCCGCCCTCACTCTGCGGCTTTTGTCTCGCAGCGCCCTGCCATTGTCTCGGCACGCAAGCCGAGCTTGGCAAACAGGACCGCATCCTTGTCCTCTTCGGGATTTTCTGCCGTCAGCAGGGTCTCGCCCACAAAGATCGAATTCGCACCCGCCAGGAAACACAAGGCCTGCATCTCGTCGCTCATCTCGCTGCGCCCTGCCGAAAGCCGCACATAGGAGGCCGGCATCATGATCCGTGCCGTCGCGATCAGCCGCACGAAGTCGATCGGGTCCACCGGCTTGGCCTCTGCCAAGGGCGTATCCGCCTGCGGCATCAGCATATTGACCGGCACGGAATCGGGCGCAGGGTTCAAATTGGCCAGCGTGACCAGCATATCGACGCGGTCCTGCGCATGCTCGCCCATCCCCAGAATACCGCCCGAGCAGACTTTGATCCCCGCCTCTTTCACGCGATTGAGGGTGTCGATCCGGTCAGCGAAACTACGCGTGGTGATCACCTCGGGATAATAGCGCTCGGAGGTGTCGATATTATGGTTATAATAATCGAGACCGGCATCGCGCAGGCGGATCACCTGACTGTCATCCAGCATACCAAGCGTCATACAGGTTTCCATACCCAGACCGCGCACCCCTTCGACCATCGCCACAAGGGCGTCCATGTCGCGCTCTTTGGGCTCGCGCCATGCCGCCCCCATGCAAAACCGCGTGGCCCCTCCGTCACGCGCCTTGCGGGCCGCGCTGAGAACACGCTCCACCTCGATCATCTTCGAAGCGGAAAGCTGCGAGCCGTTCCGCGCCGATTGCGAACAATAGGCGCAATCCTCGGCACAGCCGCCGGTTTTTATCGATAGAAGGCGGGAAGTCTGGATCTGGTTAGGATCGAAATTCTCCCGATGCACCGATTGAGCGCGAAAAAGGAGATCCATAAGCGGCATATCATAAAGAGACTTTGCGGCCTGGCTGGTCCAAGTGCTGGCTGTAGTAGACATTATCGACAAAAACCCAATATTTCATATCTCGTAAATTTATTATCGATATTATGAAAGGCATCAAGCCCTATTCTTGCCCTGCGCCAGACAAGCCTAGCAACCAGCGCCTAACCTCCTACAGGAAAAAGAAAAAACGTTACGTCCGCCCCGCAATCCGCGCGGACCAAAGGCAAAAGCGCATAAAAACGCCCCCGCGAGGGAGTGTCGCGGGGGCGGGCTCGCCCTGCGGCATAGGGACCGCAAGACAAAACGGATGGATCAGGCCGCTTCGGGCTGACGCCAGCGCGGGAAGGGGTCGGGCAGGTCGGCCCAGCGATGCGGCGGGCACTCTTCGGGGTCGACAAGGGCCGCATCAAGCGCCTTGGTGATCCCCTCCTTGTCGAGCCCCGCCCCGATAAACACCAGTTCCTGACGGCGGTCGCCATAGGGTTCGGCCCAGTGATGTTCGAGATATTGCCGCGCGCTGGGGCTGTCGGGCCAGCGATCTTGCGGCACCGATGCCCACCAGATCCCCATCGGGCGCACCGCCGAAAGCGCCCCCGCCAGCGAGAACTCCGCCAGCCAGTCGGGGCGGGTCGCAAGCCAGAAATGGCCTTTTGCACGGATCACCCCCCGCAGCGGCCCGTTCAGCGCATCATGGATGCGTTGCGGATGGAAGGGCAAACGCGCGCGATACACGAAAGAGGACACGCCATATTCCTCGGTTTCCGGCACATGATCGGCAAAACCATACAGCTCTTTCGCCCAGAGCGGGTGGTCATGCGCGGTGTCGAAATCGAACAGGCCCGTGTCGAGAATACGCTCGGGCGCAACCTGCGAATGGTCCGTCTCGATGATCTGCGCATCAGGGTTCAGCGAGGTGATGATCTTGCGCGCCGCATCCACCTTGGCAGGCCCCGCATCGCTGACCTTGTTCAGCACCACCACATCCGCGAACTCGATCTGGTCAACCAGCAGGTCGACAATCCGCCGCTCGTCGCCCTCGCCCAGACTTTCGCCGCGATCGGCGATGAAATCATGGCTGGAATAGTCGTTCAGCAGGTTGGCCGCATCGACCACGGTCACCATCGTATCAAGCCGCGCCACATCCGAGAGGCTGTCGCCGTTTTCATCGCGGAACTCGAAAGTCGCCGCCACAGGCAGCGGCTCGGCGATACCGGTGCCTTCGATCAGCAGATAATCGAAACGCTTTTCTTCCGCGAGACGGCGCACCTCGGCCAGAAGATCGTCACGCAGGGTGCAGCAGATGCAGCCATTCGTCATCTCGACGAGCTTCTCCTCGGCATGGCTCAGCTCTGCCCCGCCCGAACGCACCAGATCGGCGTCGATATTCACCTCGGACATATCATTCACGATCACCGCCACACGGCGGCCTTCGCGATTGTTCAGGATCGCATTCAGCAATGTCGTTTTTCCGGCGCCCAGAAAACCTGAAAGCACCGTGACCGGCAAGCGGGTATCTTCGACTGACATGGTAGGCCCATCCTTTATGTCATCTTTTGTTATGTTATACTATAACAAATCATATCCTGTCACAGAGTGCAAGAGGCCATATGACCGGCGCCCACCCTATCTGTATCGCGCCACCAAGAGAAAAACTCCTCCGACGGCTGGACCTGTCGGGATCTTTGACCTAGCCTGCCCCTATCGACCGAGTGGCAACTAGGGTTCCGGGCGCGATGCGCCGTCAGCGACCGAGCGTTGCAGAGACCGGAGGCCATATCCTCTGGCTGCACCCGAGGGATAAAATCCCAGAGGCGGAGACGTCGAGATCAACCAACGCCCGAGCACGTCTTCGGGCGCATGAAGGGGGTCTCCATGACGCTATCTGCCATTCTTCTGGTGCTCTGCGCCGCTTTTCTTCACGCGGGCTGGAATTTGCTGGCAAAACGGGCGGCTCAGGCCGGACCGGTTTTCGTGCTGGCCTATTCGGCCTGCGCCTGCCTGATCTACACGCCTTGGGTGGTTTGGATTTTCTGGCGCAGCCACATTGCGGAAAGCGCCGCAGGCCTTGATGCCACCGGCCCGAGCCTCACGGGGCTACTGGTGATGGTGGCCAGCGGGCTGATCCATCTGGCCTATAATCTCTGCCTGCAACAAGGTTATGCCAAGGCCGATCTGTCGGTCGTCTATCCGGTCGCCCGCGGGACGGGGCCGCTTGTGTCGGTGCTCGGGGCGTTTGTTCTGCTGCAAGAGCCTGCCAGCCTCACGGGCATCGCGGGGATGCTCTGCGTGGTGACGGGGATCGTGCTGATCGCGTCACAAGGACGGCTGGCGATGTTCTGGCGACCGGAGGGGCGGACGGGCCTGCTTTGGGGGCTGCTCACCGGCAGCCTGATTGCCTGCTACACCCTGACCGATGCGACCGCCGTCAAGCTGCTGGGGGTGGCACCTGTCCTGCTGGAATGGGTGTGCAACCTGATGCGCGTGGCCATGCTGGCCCCTCTGGCCCTGAAAAACCGCCATCTTGCAGGTCAGCGCATGCAGGGGCACTGGCGACGGGCAGCGGCCATCGGGCTCTTTTCGCCACTGGCCTATATTCTGGTGCTCACCGCCATCGCGCATGGGGCACCGCTCAGCCTCGTGGCCCCGCTGCGCGAAAGCTCGATGATGGTCGGGGCCTTGCTGGGGATGGTACTGCTGAAAGAGGCTGTCGGTCCGGCACGTCTGGCAGGATGCGCCATTCTGGTGCTGGGGGTCGTCCTGCTCTCGGGCAGCTAGGCTCGCCTGCGCAAAGCTGGTATGGGCGGAACCACCGATGATGATGAAAGGATGTCCCCATGATCGCCCCCACCGCCTCTTTCAAAGACAATCTGGCGCTTTTGCCACCCATCGACGGGCTGAGCCATATCGAATTGCTGGATGCGACAGGGACGGTTCTGGCCCGCATCGAGAACAAGCCGGGCAAACAGGGCTCGCTTGCCGTCTATCACTATCTCGCCCAGATGTTCGGGGCGCTGGATGCACAGGCCGCAACCTACGCCATCGCGCTTTTTGCCGAACATAGCCTTGATGCCAAGGCCCGCCCCGGGGCGCATCCCAATATCGACCGGCTGTTCGAGATCACCCAAGGAGCGCCCGCGCAGACGCTGCGCGTGGTCGCCAAGGTCTAGACATAAAACGCCCCTCCCCGCCAAGCGCGCGGGAAGGGGCGGCCATAGGGCGATGGCTCAGCCAACCAGCGCGGCGTCGTCACGCTTGACCGCGATCACGGTCGAACGCGGCAGGCCGCTGTCCGAAGGCCAGCTTCCGCCGGGGTGCTGGATGCCGACAAACATCGTGCGGCGGTCTGCCGACCAGCACAGGCCGGTGATCTCGCAGCCCGTCGGGCCGGTCAGGAAGCGCGCAATCTCGCCGGTGACGGGATCGCCCGCAAGTTGCTGGTTGTTGCCCATGCCTGCGAAATCACCTTCATTGCTGTCTTCGCCATCGGTCTGGATCCACAACAGGCCCGCGCTGTCGAAGGTCATCCCGTCGGGCGAGTTGAACATATTGCCCTGCGTGACATTTTTCGAGCCGGCATAGGCATCGCCATGCACGGTCGGGTTGCCCGCCATCACGAACAGATCCCATCTGAACGTATCCTTCGCATGGTCATCCTCGTCGGGATACCAGCGTACGATCTGGCCGTAATGGTTGGCCTGACGCGGGTTCGGACCACCAACGGGGGTCTCGTCACCACCGGCATTGGGCTTCACACCACGGTTCTTGTTATTGGTCAGGCAGCAATAGGCCTCGACCGCATAGGGGTTGACGGCGATCCATTCGGGACGGTCCATCGTGGTCGCGCCCAGCTTCGAGGCCGCCTGACGCGCAAAGATCAGCATCTCGGCCTTGTCCATGCCGGTGCTCTCCGGCGTCAGCGCCATCCATTCGCCGGTCTGGTCATCATTGAACTTGGCCACATAAAGCGTGCCGTCATCCAGAAGACCATCCGTCGGCTGACCCGCGACATAGGGGTTGGTCGACACGTAGCGATACAGGAACTCGCCGCGCTCGTCATCGCCCAGATACACCACCACACGCCCGTCGGGCGCCAGCGTCACCTCGGCGTTCTCGTGCTTGAAACGGCCCAGAGCGGTGCGTTTGACCGGCGTGCTATCGGGATTGGTCGGGTCGATCTCGACCACCCAGCCGAAGCGATGCGGCTCGTTGGGGTTATGCGAAAGATCGAAGCGCGCATCGAATTTCTCGTAGCCATACTGGCTTTCGTCTGCCAGCCCGTACCGTTCGTAACCGGCCTGCACCAGATCCGACAGCCCCTCGGCCTTGCCACCGAAATAGCCGTTAAAGTTTTCCTCGCAGGTCAGATAGGTGCCCCACGGGGTTTTGCCCGCCCCGCAATTTCCCATCGTGCCCAGCACATTCCGGCCCTCGGCATCCGCAGCCGTCTGCAACAGCGCATGACCCGCTGCCGGACCGGACATGGTCATCGGCGCATTGTGATGCAGACGGCGATTGAAGCGCGATCCCTTGACCGGCGCGAAACCGCCCTGCCCTTCGGCGATTTCCATCACCGTGACACCTTGGAAATTCTGCAGCATCCGCACATCCTCAGCCGATTGCGGCACGCCGTCCTTGGTGTGGGGAAGGTTGGTTTCGGGGTTCACATATTCATTGTTCACGGCAAGGATCTCGTGCCCGCCGATCTGGAAGGTCTCCATACCGTCGGTATTCTCGCCAAAGACCTTATCGGAGTCTGCCAGCGACACACCTGTGGTGGCCTCGAACCCGCGCACATCCTCGAACAGGGCATCGCCCCAGCTGACCATCGGCTTCCAGTTCCAGCCCTCGGGGACGTGGACGGTCATATCGGTCTGCGCGTCAATCGGCGTGAAAGGGAAGCGCGACACGGCCTGCGCCTGTGCCGAGGTCGAATTCAGAAGCCCCGCCCCCATCGCGACCGCGCCCGAACCAAAGGCTACGATCCCGCTCAGGAAACCACGGCGCGAGATTGCGCGTTCGACAACACGGTCGAAGTCATTCTCTTCCGGACGGGGGAAATGCAGCTCGTCCCATTCATCTGCGGGCATCTTGTGTGGCGGCAGCTTGCTCATCTTGGCGATCCTCAAAGGTAATTCGTGAGCAAGGAGTTAATGAGCCCATGAAAAAGTTTCGTGACAGTCCGGACAAGAAATTGCGACACGCGTGCCGCGGGAATGCTGTGAGCGCTGACAGAAGTATTTTGCGATTTATGTAGAAAAAATCTTGACTTGTCAGCCAAAGCCCCCAAATCTTGCGATGACATGGTGGGCAGAGGTTGTGCCCCGCGCCAAAGATCAAGCAAACCACTTGCTCAGGCGGCATGTCAGGTAAGGTTCCGATTGCGCCGCATTCCGGCCCCGTTCGGGCATTTACCGCCTGTGTCAGAAACATCTTTCGGGATGAACGGCACATTGTTCTCCGGCCCGCCAGCTTGGAAAATTCATGAAACTGTCATGGATTTGTTTCCAATTTGGAAAGTTTCGGGGCGCATACTCTTCTCGTCCTCCCTCTGCAACCTGCAGGAAGACGAAACACACTAAGCTTGCTTTACGAGCATATAATAAAAAAAGGAAATCCGAATGGGATTGAAACTGACTGAACTGAACAACCATCGCGCCAGCGGCGAACTCGATGGACAACCTTTCGAACTGATCGTCGAAAACGGTCAATACTATGTGCGTATCACATCGGAAGACGCAGCCACCGGCACGGACTGGACGCTTGCAGATACCTTTGTGGCCCCCGCATCCGCCCGTAAGGGCGTGGCAGATCGCGTCCGCTCCTATGCCTATGCAGCGACCGCGAAATACCGCCAGTTCCAGCGCTTCGGCACGATCTGAAGCTCTGGCTGAGCCTCTGGTTTTTTCCAGACAGGATTGACCAGCCCTAGCAGAGCGGCCTTGTCTGACACCGCCACGCTCGGGCTTTGGTCCGCCATTCCCCCGCGCCAATTCCCGTGCCAAGACCGCCACGGCTTGGCGCTGCGGCCCGCGGGACAGACGGCCTGCGCCTGATACCCCGTTTCCTCCGCATTTCCTCCGGCCCTACCCGAGATCGCCACAGCCCCGCACGTGGTCCGGTTCCATCCGGTCGGGAAAGCTCTTGCCGCCAGCCGCATTCGGGGCTGGCTTTTCCACATCCGGTTCCTGTCGCCCCAATGCGGCAGACCGGGAGATGAAACCATCTCCCGGCCCGTCGGAGGTACCACTTAAAGGAAACATCCCGGGCGGAGGACCCGGAACATACACTCAGTATGCAGCTTCGAGGATGGCAATCACCTCCTGCAACGAGGCCTTGCGCGGATTGGTCAGCATGCAGGCATCCTTCTGGGCATTCTGCGCCATCAGCTCGAAATCTTCCCGCTTCACGCCCAGCTCTTCCAGTCCGGACGGAATCCCGACCGACACCGTTAGATCACGGATGGCATCAAGGCCGGCCCGCGCGGCAGTCATATCATCCATGCCTTCGGTATTGACCCCGAGCAGTTGCGCGATCTGCGCATAGCGTTTCGGAGCCGCGATCAGGTTGAAGGCGCAGACATGCGGCAGAAGCACCGCGTTACACACGCCGTGAGGCAGGTTGTAAACGCCCCCCAACTGGTGTGCGATGGCATGGACATAGCCCAGCGAGGCGTTATTGAAGGCCATACCCGCAAGGAACTGCGCGTAGGTCATCGCGTCACGGGCCTCGATATTCTGGCCATTGGCCACCGCCGGACGCAGATATTCGGAAATCAGCTTGATCGCCTTTTCCGCGCAGGCATCGGTGATGGGGTTGGCTTCCGTCGAGACGAAGGCCTCGATCGAGTGGGTCAGCGCGTCCACACCCGTGGCCGCCGTCAACGCGGCAGGCTTGCCTTCCATCAGGCGCGGATCGTCAATCGCGATCAGCGGCGTGCAGCGCCAGTCGACAATCGCCATTTTCACATGCGTATCGGAATTGGTGATGATGCAGAAGCGGGTCATCTCGGCGGCGGTGCCCGCCGTGGTGTTGACCGAGATCAGCGGCGTCATCGTCACCGTGCTCTTGTCGATCCCCTCGTAATCGCGGATATGGCCACCGCCCGCAGTCACCAGCCCGACGCCTTTGGCGCAGTCATGGGCCGAGCCGCCCCCGAGCGAGACGATAAAATCACATGCCCCGCCCTGATAGGCCTTGACCCCGTCATGCACATTGAGATCGGTCGGGTTGGGTTCGGCCCCGTCAAAAACCACGGTCTCGATACCGACCTCGCCCAGTTGCCGGACGATCTGGTCGGCAATACCAGCGGCGACGATCCCCTTATCGGTCACTAAAAGCGCCTTCTTATAGCCAAAGGCCTTCGCGCGCGGGCCAACCTCGGCCGAAACACCCGGGCCGATCAGACTGACATTCGGAATGAAAAAGCTATAGGTGCGATCCGCAAGCTGCTTGAAAGACATAAATTTCTCCTCCCAGAGATTTTGCAAGGCGGCATGGGTCCTCCCCGCCTCAGGGGTTATTTTATGTTATAACGTAACCAATTTGAGCAACCCGATTTCCGGCATTTCAAAGCCCGAAAACCATACTCCCACCTGAAAACTGTCTCAGTTCCGAGACAGGGCGCGCGCAAGCACCCGCCTAGCGAAGGTCGAAACTGGTGATGGCTAAAGCGGTGCCCGGGGTCATGGCGGCCTCGGCAAGCGGCATCACATCCTTGGCCAGATGGCCCAACTTGCCGCGCAAGGCCGCCAGAGGTTCATCGCTGGCCAGTGCCAGCACCAGATAGGAAGTGTCGCGCGCCGGACCGACCCGTGTCACCGGCACCGCGAAATCGGCGCGATTCTCGCCAAAAAGACTGAAGCGCTGCAGATCCTGCACAACACCATTGGTGTCCACCAGCATCAGCACGACATACCGGCCCGAAGTGCCGCGCACCCCGCCCCGCAACCAGCCACCGCTTGCCGTCGTACTGGCCTCAAGCGAGACCCCAAGACGTGTCGCGGGGTAGTTCGGGCTATGGGCCACGAAATCGAGCGCCGCGCATTGACGCGGGTCGACAAGACGCCGCGTCTGCACAAGCGGGGCATCCCCGGTGCCGAACCCTTTGGACAGGGCGGCGCCATATTGCTCCATGAGGGTTTCCGAGGCGCCCAGCATTTCCAGCCCGAGCCCGCCCTGCAAGGTCCGCCGCGGCAGGGCCACCACGCAGTCGGGCTGCGGGGTCTCGCGGATTTTGCGGATCAGGTCGCCCGCAGCCAGGTCGATGGCCCGCGCGGCAACCGCCCCTGTCCCGTCAGGCCCGACCGTTTCGGCGGCATTCCCTGCGCCGCTGGGCTCTTGTGCCACATCCGGATCGGACGAGGGTTCGGGATCTTCCGCCCGCGACAACGCCGGATCTGCAGCCCCGTCCTGCGGCACGGGCAATGCAACTTCCGGCTCTGGCGCAGCAGGCGCCACAGCCGCCCCGCCCGCCCCCACGGCTTCGCCTTCGGCTGGCAACAAAGGCGACGTCCGCGAGGCAGGTTCCGCCAAAGCAACCGGCGGATCTTCGGGGGTCTGCTGTGTCTCTGGCGGCACTTTGACGGCATCCGGTCCCGTTTCAGGACCCGTTTCCGGCCCAATATCCGGCACATTCTCGGGCTCTGCCTCAGGAGACGGCGTGTCCTCGGGCGACTCCGGCATCGCGGTCAGCGCGGTCTCGGGCAAAGGCGGCGATACGGCGGCGGGGTCGGTCGCAGGCATGGGAGCGACCTCGGGCATGGCGCCCTTCTCGGGGTCGGGCAGGCGCGTGCCCGCACCGGCATTGCCATTGGCGATCCCGTTGGAAAGGGACATCCCCGCCAGAGTATCGGTGTCCAGCCGCTGCAAACTGATCGTGAAGGCGGGCTCGGGCGTATCGGGCGCAGGCGCGGGCGCATAGGTCAGCGCCCACCAAAGCCCGCCCAAAGCCATGCCATGTAGGCCCAGAGCCGCCACACCGGCCCAAGCCCAATCGCGATAGACCCAGCCCCTGTTTCCGCCGGAAGAATAAGGCAGATAGCTCATGGCTGCGGCCCCGCCTCCGGTTGACTATGGACCGTCACCAGCACGATGTCATGGCCGCTCAGCCCCGGCAGTGCCAGCAGCGAGGTCAGCTCGAAGGCGGGCGCGGTCTTGTCGATCAGCACATACACATCCCCGACAGGCGCAAGCGCGTTGCCAAGCGCGTCGGGCGTCACCGGCGCATCATCCAGATACAGCCCGCCATCGGGACGTTTTTCCAGCAGCGGTTTCGGCAGTTGCGTCACCGCCAGATCGGTGGTCTGCGACAGGCTGACGCTGCTGGGCGCCGCGCGGTTGAACAGCGCCCCAGTGGCCAGAAAGAACATGATAAGCAGCAGCACCACATTGACGATTGCCAAAGCCATATCGGGCTTTTCACGCGCGGGGGCAGGCGGCAGAAGCGGGGGTTTGCGCGCCATCAGCGACCACCTTCCGCATCAATGGCCAGCCGCACATTCTGCAGCCCCTGCGCGTGCAACCGCGCCATAACGGTCACCACATCCTGCACATGCGCCTCGGCGCGCGCCACCAGAACGACATCCGGCACCGGTTCTTGCTGCGCCAGCGCCTGTGCGAGAGCGTCGATCTGGGCGAAGGGGAAATGCTGGCCATTGGTCTCGACATCGCCCGCGCCGATACGCCAGAGCTGCTGGTCCTGATCACGACCTCGCGCCGGTTGCGCTCCCCCCTGCCCCGTGCCGGATGCGGTCATGGTCTGGCCACCCACCCCCGAGGCACCGCTGAGCCCCAGCAGCGAATAGGGCGTCAAGCCCGAAGACAGCATGAAGAAGATCAGAAGCTGGAACATCGTATCCGCCAGAGGCGTCAGCGCCACGCGACGCGTGCGGCGCGGCGGAGGCGGCAGAAGGGGACGGGCCGCACACATCGGGCCTTATCCCTTATGCGCCGGATCAACCCGCCCGTAGATCGCCGCGGAGATCAGCGCCTCGGCCATGATCCGTTCCTGATCGATGCGGCTTTCGAACCATGTGGTGATGAAACTTGCCACCAGCGCCAGAGCCAGCCCCGCCGCCGTGGTCGTCAGCGCCGTCCAGATCCCTCCGGCAAGGCTGGCCGGATCGGCCATCCCCTGCGTGGCCGACAGCGTGGCGAAGGCGTCGATCATGCCCAGCACCGTGCCCAGAAGCCCCAGCATCGGGGCCGATTGCACACAGATATCAAGGAAGCGCATGTACCGCCCCATCCGCGCCAGTTCGACAAGCGCGGTCTGGCGCCCCAGCTCTTCGGCAAATCCGGTATCGCCCGGGCGGGCCTGAAGCCCCGAGATCACTCCGGCCAGAATACGCCCCAGCACGGTCTTCTGGGTGCGCGCGGCGGTAACCGCCTCGTTGACGCGCCCCGCAAGCCACAGATCCAGCGCGGCCTCTGCCTTATGCCCCCCGCCGACGCCCATCTTGCGGAATTGCGCCAGTTTGCGAAGGGCCACCGTCAGCATGGCCAGAGACAACAGTCCCAAAGCCGCAAAAACAGCGAGTGAAAGCGGAGAAAGAAGCTGTGACATGGAAACCTTGTCAAAATCAAATCGAAATAGGTATGGCAGGGATCTGGCACAAAGGCCCGAACGTCTCTGTGCCGACCTATCATAAGCTATAGTAACATGGCCAGCCCGATCCGCCGCAGAGCGCCGATCGGCTTCCTGTCTCTGCCGCTTGCTCTTCGCACATCATGTCTGACACTTGCGCAAAAGCCGCCCATAGGTAGCCGTCCTGTCTGTCGCGAGGCGCAGATCATGGCGGCCTTGGGCTTAGACACGCGCCACGGTCCAATCAGCGGGAGAGTGCATGGCGGCAAACTCCGGATCAGCCAGACCCAGCTTGGGCAGCAAAAGCTGATAGGTTCTGGCCTCCCCTATAGGACTAGGCACGCGGCATCAGGCGTCCAGAACACAACCGAAACACGAACCGCACGGATGCCACCACGCGGAGGATCCGCCGCGACGATTGACAGTTTCTATCCTATATGTCTGACTGGCTTATGATTTTAAGAACCAGGTAGCGCAAAATGTCATTTGATACGGCTGAGGAACACACGCGCGGCCAAGTCGCGTTGGAGCTTGACGTCGCGCAGAAAGTGAATTTCGCATCCTCCCAGAATGGCGTTTCCGTGCTGAAGAACGTTGCGCTGCAGAACCTGACAGATGTGCCGCTGGAGAAGCTGACCCTCGAGCTGTCCTGCAGCCCCGGATTGATCCGCCCGAAAATCTGGACGGTGGACCGGTTGATGCCCGGCCAAAATCAGCAGTTGCCTGACCTTGAAACGCCGCTTGATACGCAGCTCCTTGGGGGGCTCAACGAGGCGGAACGGGGCGAGTTGCGATTTGTCGTCAAACAGGATGGGGCGGCGCTGCTCGACGAATGCCATCCGATCGAGATGCTTGCACGTGACGAATGGGGCGGTGTTGGCGACATGGCGCATCTGCTGGCAGCTTTCGTCTCTCCGAATGATGCGGTCGTCGCAGCAGTCCTGAAAGACGCCGGGCGGCTGCTGGAAAGTGCTGGGCAGAGCGGCGCGATGAATGGCTATCAATCCGGCGACCCGTCCCGATCATGGATGCTGGCAGGGGCGATCTGGTCAGCGGTTACGGGTATGGGGCTGACTTATGCGGTACCGCCTGCAAGTTTCGAACTGAACGGCCAGAAGATCCGCGATCCCGGACGGATCAAATCCGAGGGTCTGGCGACCTGCCTCGACACGGCCCTCCTAGTGGCGGGCTGTTTCGAGGCAGCGGGCCTCAATCCGGTTATTCTTTTCTCCGAAGGCCACGCCTGGACCGGTGTCTGGCTGACCGAACGCGACTTCGGAAGCATCAGCGAGCCTGATGTGATGACAGTCCGCAAAGCCATCGAGGCGCGTGAATTCGTGGTCATGGAAACCACCTTGCTGACGCATCGGCCCAGCGTGGGATTCGAGCAGGCGGTTGATAAGGCGCGAGATCTTGTCTCGGAACGAAATGAACATAACTTTGTCATGGCGATCGACATCCGGCGGGCGCGGGCCGCGCGCATCCGCCCGCTTGCCAGCCATCGCTCCGCACCGGAGGCCGAAACCGAGGAGGTCGTTGCAAGTCCGGCGGCTTTGCCACGACCGCTTGATCTGGGGCTTCTGCCGGGCGAGCTGATCGAGGAGGCCGCCTCGACCCCTGCGGACCGGATCTCGCGCTGGCAACGCAAGCTGCTGGATCTGTCCTTGCGCAACCGGTTGTTAAACTTCAAAGACAGCAAGCAGACGCTTCCCTTGCTCTGTCCCGATGTCTCGGCGCTCGAGGACCAGCTGGCAGAGGGCAGGAAGTTCCGCGCGCTTGCGCTCAAGGACGAAGATCCGGTCGGCACGCGTGACCTTCTGGCAAAAGACGAGCCCAAGCTCCTTGAAGAAGTGGCGAAGGACGCGTTTGCCAAGGGCCAGATTGCGGTACCACTGACGGGCAAGGAAAGCGAGCGTCGGCTGCTGGAGTTGCACCGGCGAGCCAAGAGCGACATGCAGGAGGGCGGCACGAACACGCTGTTCCTTGCGGCAGGCTTCTTGCGCTGGAAAAAAACCGAAGGGGATACCCGCAGCTATCGGGCGCCGCTCCTTCTGGTGCCGGTGAAAATCTCGCGTAAGTCTGCCCAGTCGGAATTCGTGATCGAACATCACGAAGATGACGTGCGCTTCAACACCACGCTGCTGGAGTTCCTCAAGCGGGACTTCGACCTCAAGGTGCCCGAACTGGAGGGCGAACTGCCGCGCGACGAGAGTGGTTTCGACCTGCCGCGTATCTTCGAGATCATGCGCCGCAAGGTGCGCGATGTTGCGGGGTTCGAAGTGGTCGAGGATCTGGCGCTCTCGACCTTCTCTTTTGCCAAGTTCCTGATGTGGAAGGATCTGGTCGAGCGCACGGATGGCCTGCGTGAAAGCGCCTTGGTGAGGCACCTCGTCGACAACCCGACAGAACCGTTTCTGGCCGAAGGGGCGCCCGGGTTACCGGTTGCGGTTGATGTGGACCGCAGGCTTGCGCCGCGTGACCTGTTCACGCCGCTCCCTGCGGATTCCTCGCAGCTTGCAGCGGTTCTGGCCGCGCAGGAGGGGCATGATTTTGTCCTGATCGGTCCGCCGGGAACGGGCAAGAGCCAGACGATTGCCAATATCATTTCTCAATGCCTTGCCATGCAGAAGACCGTTCTCTTCGTGGCGGAGAAATCGGCCGCGCTGGATGTGGTGCAGCGGCGTCTCGCTTCGCACGGACTGGGCGATGCGGTGCTGGAGTTGCATTCCAACAAGGCCGACCGGAAATCGGTATTGGCGCAACTGGGCCGCAGCTGGGCGCGGGCGAGCAGTGCTTCTGAGGCCGAGTGGATCAGGGTGACAGATGACCTGACGGTCACCCGCGAACAGCTGAACGCCTATGTCGCGGCCTTGCATGCAAAGGGAACGCAAGGCTTCAGCGTGTTTCAGGCCATCGGAAAAGCCGCTGGTCCGGCACAACCGTTCAGCCTGTCTTTCGCCAATAAAGACGCGCATGATGCACAGAGCTACATGCATTTGCGAAAGCTGTCCGAGGCGCTTGGCCGCTGCCATGACATCATTGCAGGCCGTGCGCCGCTGCCGCTGATCGAGGCGGCGGAATGGTCTTTCGGCTGGCAGGCCGATCTTCTGGAGCGAGGCGCGAAACTGAGCCTCGCCACCCAAGAGCTGTCCGAGGCGGCAGAGGCGCTTGCGCATCAAGCGGGGCTGGCGTGGACAGGTGCGGGCGATACGTCAGAGCTTCAACCGCTTGTGCTTCTGTCGTCGATCCCCGAAAGCGGTGAGGATGTCAGCTGGTCGCTCAAGCGCGATGTCCGCGAGCTACAGGTTCAGACAGAGGCGCTTACGGAAAACCTTACCGCCTACAGGGACGCCGCCGCGCGGACGTCCGGGCGCTATCCGATGGATCGGCTGGACAGTATCCCGCTGGATCAGCTTGATGCCAACTGGCGGCTCGCGCAGACCAAGATGTGGCCGTTCTCGGCCTTTGCCAAATCTTCGGTTCGCAAGCTATTGCAGACCTATGCCGAGGGGGGCAGTGCCGATCCGCAGACCGATATCGTCGCTTTGGCCGATGCCAAACGTATCAGGGCCGGTATTGAAGCCACGCCACTCAACGGGTGTCCTGTGGTCAAAGGCGTGCAAACGGATACCGCACAGCTGAACGCATGGGTCGATCAAGCGCGCGCGTTACACGCGGCTATTGCCCAAGTCACGCCGATGGTCACCGATCCCGTTCGGTGGGATCTGGCCTGCCAGAGCCTTGCGAGGGAAAGCGGCGGCCTGAGAGACGCGATCACGTTCTTCCGGCACAGGCAGGGTGTGTGGAAGGAACATGCCGATGCCTTCGCGCAGATCGCGCAGGTATCGCCCGACGGTATGGCGCTATCCGATGTGCTGACAGCTTTGCAGGTCATTCAGGACAACAAGGCGCATCTACAGGACTGGACCCGTTGGGTCGAAATACGGGCGCAGGCCACGGGCGCGGGGCTTGAGGCGCTGGTTCTAGCTGTGGAAGAGGGGCAGATCGAGGACGATATCGAAGCTGCCTTCACCTCTGCCTATGCGGCGTGGTGGTTGCCTCAGGCCATGGATGCCCAGCCCGAGCTGCGCGGATTCTCCCACTGGTCGCATGAGGATGCGATCAAGCGCTTCAGGGAGCTGGATGATCGGGCGACCTCCATGGCGGCGGATCAGGTTCTCTCCCGCATCCAGCACGGGTTGCCCGCGCAAGATGCTGTCGCGCGCCGCTCGGAACTGGGCACATTGCGCCATCAGCTGGGGCTGCAACGGCCCAGCATGCCGATCCGGGAGCTGATCTCGGAAATGCCCGATGCCTTTACCAAGCTGGCGCCTTGCGTGCTGATGTCGCCGCTTTCCGTGGCGCAATATCTGCCTGCGGGACAGGCCGCCTTCGATGTGGTGATTTTCGATGAAGCCTCCCAGATCACCACTTGGGACGCGATCGGTGCGATCGCACGGGGCAAGCAGGCGATCATTGTCGGAGACCCGAAACAGTTGCCGCCTACGAATTTCTTCGGACGCAGCGATGCCGGAGAGGAGGATCTGCCGGAAACAGAGCGCGATCTGGCCTCCATTCTGGACGAGGTTGCAGCAGCAGGGGTTCCGACGCAGCAGCTTGACTGGCACTATCGCAGCCGAGACGAGGCGCTGATCGCCTTTTCCAACTGGCATTATTATGGCGGTCGACTGGTGACATTTCCCTCTCCGGCGACGGTGTCGGACGCGGTGCAACTGCATCAGGTGGATGGTGTCTACGGGCGGGGCATGGGACGGACCAACGAGTCAGAGGCCCGCGCGATTGTCCGCATGACGGTGCGCCGTCTCAACGAATGGCTGCGCTGGCCGGAAGAAGAGCGGCTGACGCTCGGGGTCATCACCTTCAATGCCGAACAACAGGGTCTGATCCTCGATCTTCTCGACGAGGAACGCCGCAAGAACCCCGATCTGGAATGGTTCTTCGAGGATGCGCGCGAAGAGCCGGTTATCGTGAAGAACCTCGAGAACATCCAAGGCGACGAGCGTGATGTCATGCTGTTCTCCATCACCTTCGGCCCCGATCATGCGGGCAAGCTCTCGATGGCTTTCGGGGCGCTCAACAGTGACGGCGGCGAAAAGCGTCTGAACGTTGCCGTCACGCGGGCCAGAGCCGAGCTGCATGTTTTCGCCTCGATCCGCGCGGACCAGATCGATCTGACCCGGACCAAAGCCATTGGCGTGAAACATCTCAAAGGCTTCCTCGATTTTGCGGCCCGCGGTCCGGTGGCACTTCCGGCGCAGGATGATGGCTCGCTTGGTCCGGTCGAGAATGTCTTCGAGGCCGCGATCAAGCTGGCGATCGAGGCCAAGGGATGGGAGTTGCGTCCGCAGATCGGCGTCTCAGGCTTCCGGATTGACCTTGGCGTTGTGCATCCCGATCACGCGGGCGTCTACCTTGCAGGGATCGAATGCGATGGCGCGACCTATCACGGCTCGGCCACAGCGCGGGACCGTGACAAGGTGCGGCAGGCGGTGCTGGAGAACCTTGGCTGGACGATCTTCCGGATCTGGTCGACCGACTGGTTCCGCAACCCTGCCACTGTGGTCGAGCGTATTCATGCCGCACTGAGCGCGCATCTCGAGGCGGATCGCGCCAGACGTGCGGAAGACGAGGCCGAGCGCGAGGCCAAGTTTGCGGAAACGACGGAGGAAGAAGACACGGACGTTGATGCGGACGAGAGTAACAAAATCGTCTCCGCCGAAACGCCGGTACCGCAAGAGGTCAGGACATCCCCCGCACCCGCCCGTCAGCCGCCGAAATTTGCCAGCGGCGCGCAGGCAGGTATCGTGGAGCCCAATGATGCGACCGAGATCATTCCCGATCCAAGCAGGTTCTATGATGCCGATTACATTCCCATTCTCGAAAAGATGATCGCGGAGATCGTCAGGCAAGAGGGACCTATGCCAGTGGCCTTACTCGGCAAGTGTGTGTCGGGGCGACATGGCTGGCAACGGACAGGACGGCGGATCTCCGAGCAAGTGTCCGCAGCTCTTGGCCATGTCGAAATATATCGCGAGGGAGACGTTGATTTCCTTTGGGTCTCCGGCACGAAGACCGACAGGCTGGCGTTCCGCGCGGGGACGGATCGCGCGATCCGGGACATTTCCCGGGCCGAAATCGCCGAACTTTACGAGCGCCACGCAACCGAGTTGAGCCGAAGCGAAGATCCGGTGCTCGATCTCGCCCGTTATGCAGGAATCGCGAGACTTTCGGCGGATGCGCGTTCGTATCTTCTGACATGCCTAGAATGGCAAAGGGCCACAAGGCTTTAAGGCCGCAGACCTTCGGGGAGGGTCCAGAACTTTGTGTATCGGCCCCGATCCGTGCGGTTTGGATGCAAGGGCGTCGAAGCGCCCGCCACAGGATGGCTAAAGGATTGCGCGGGTCTGTGGTGAACAGCAGTCCCGACATGCTGCAGCTTGGTGCAAATCGGCCGTAGAGTGGAAGGCATTGCGGCTTCAGGCACGGCCAAACCGGCTGGTGGAAACCGTCGATCGCTAGCGATAAACGCCGATAAAATAGCCCGGCTCGGCATCCGTCTGGGCGGCGACCGGTTTGCGCATCTGTGCTGCCTCACGGGGCGGGGCGGCATATGCGTAGGGCACAACCGTTGAAAGAGGCGCCCCTGCCGTGACGGGATAGGCTTCGGGCGCACGCGCTGGCACAGGTGCCGCGCGCAGGGCAACAGACCCTGTCGCCGGTGAAGGGGTCGCAACGGGGCGGTTTTGCGGCAAGCGGACGGGCGCATCAGCGGCGGGGGCAGGCATGGCATCGACAGATGGCAGCGCCGCCTGTTGCGGGAGCGGCACGCGCGGCAGGGTGCCTGCTGCGGGCCGTACGGCTCCGGCGCTTTGCCCCTCATACCGGCCAAGTTCGTAGCGGGTGCTGCGCCTGACTTCGGGCAGGGCCGACGGCGCGGCAAGGCTTGGCGTGGCCGGTGCCTGCGTGCCATGCCAGACGGCCAGACCGACACCGCCTGCAACCGTGCCGCCAATCAGAAATGCCGAAACCACAATAAGTTTAATCATCTGTCGAGCGTAACCCAGAATACGAAAAGCCGATAGGCAAAAATCATTACTCGGCCGCCTCATCAGGAGCAGGATGCAGATGGATCGGTGTCACCCGCACCGAGACCTGTTGCCCCGTCTGCCTGATCTCGGCCAGCAGTCCCGGCATGATCTTGGCGGCCTCAGCGCCATCCTGCAGCGTCGCCAGCCCCACAAGCGCCTGCGTGCTGGCAATGCTCAGCACAAGCTGCGTCTGTGCCTGCCCTGCCGCGCCGGTCGAAAGGGCAAAGGCCAGATCCTTGCCCGTCAACCGCCCGCCAAGATTGTAGATCTGTCCCTCGGGCGTCACCAGCCCGACCCATGTCTGGGCCTGCGGATCCGCCTCGAGCGTGGCCCGCAGGGTTTCCCCGGAGGCGATATCGTCATTGGCCACGGTCAGCGCCAGATCAGGGCCCGGACGGGCCTGCATCTCGCGGGCGAAATCCAGCACAGGGCATTGTGCATCGGTAATACGGGCATCAAACCGCCCCGGTGCCGCACCGAATGTCTTCGCATAATCGGACACCAGATCCGGTGCCGGCAGAGTGGTGCCCGCATCGGCCGTCGACAGCACCGACAGCACCCCCGTGCGCGGGCCTGCGGTGAGACGATGGGCATAAAAACAGGCCGGAGCCGACGGATAGCTGGCCAGAAACGCATCGCGCGTGCCTGCCTCGCGCGGGGCCAACCCGTTGGCGGCCTCGGCCACAGCCCCCGCCCCTGAGGCCTCCATCTGGCCCTGAGGCCGCAACCAGCCGCTTTGCCAGCCCGCAAAGCCCAGCACAGCGGCAAAAACCACCCCCATCAACAGCACAAGCCGCCGCGGCAGCGGGTCGCGTTTGCGCTTCGGAGCAGACGCCTTGTCCATGCCCGACCGCTCGGGCACAGGGGCCTCGGGCGGGAGCGGCCCCTGCAAGCCGGGCGGCAGGCTCAGACCGGCCACGGGGCGCGGCTGGGCGGGGGCACGCAAAGCCTCGATCTTGGCCAGAAGCGCCTCCATCGAGGCCGGACGGTCCGCCGGATCGGGGGCCAGCATCTGCCGCAGTAAAGGTTGCAACCGCAATGGCACCGCACTGATATCGGGCACCTCGGCACGCCGCTCGATCGCTTCTTCGATCGTGGCGCCCATCTGCAGCGGCTTGCCCTGCAATGCTGCAATGACCAGCAGGGCCAGCCCGTAGATATCGGCGCGCGGTCCCGCATCGCCGCCGTAAAGGCCAAGCTGTTCCGGAGCCACATATTTCAGCTTGCCCGCAAACTGGTTATCAAGCTGGCGGTCGCTCTGGATAGCCGAGCGCGCGATCCCGAAATCGATCAGCCGCGCCTGTGCGATATCACCGCCCGGCAGCATCACGTTATCGGGCGAAAGATCGCGGTGGATCACTCCCAGCGCATGGGCGGACCCCAAGCCCCCCGCAAGCCGTTCCATCAGAGTCAGCGCCGCTTCCGAGCCAAGCGTGCCACGGCTGACCACGTAATCCGACAGCGCGATCCCGTCGATATATTCCATGACAAGGAAATACCGGTCGAGTTGCGGGTCCTGCACGTAATTGTAATAGCGCACGATGGCCGGATGGGTCAGCTGGCGCAGCGTGCGGGCCTCGCGGCGAAACAGCATGGCGGTCTGCTCGTGCTCGGCCAGAACCGACAGCACCAGCTTGATGGCCACCGGATCCCCCGTCCCGATTTCCACCCCGCGATAGACCGAGCCCATGCCTCCGGCCTTCAACTCGGCGGTGACGCGGTAATTGTTGTTGATCAGCGTCCCGATCTTGAGATCGGCCTGCCCTGCGGATGGCTTGGCCGCAGGGGCGCCCGCTGCCGCCCCCGTATCGAAGCGTGTCGCCTCCTCCGTCGCGGGCGCAAAGGCGAATTGCGTGCGCTCGTCATCGCCTTGCGGCACAGGGGCCTGCACGACCGGAGGCTGCGGAACGGAGGCCTGCGCAGCAGACGGCAGGCCCGCCAGACGGGTCGCTTCCTCATCGCCTTGTGGCGGATCGGTCGGCATGTGCGGAGGGCGGGTCATACGGGTTGGGTCGTCTCGTCAAACATGGTCGGGCTGCAGCTTATCACAACCACCGTCACATTATCGCGTGCCCCGCGCGCCAGAGTCTCGCGGATCAGCTGGTTGCAGGCCGCCTGCGGCGGATAATCGCGCACGATGGCGGCAATCTCGCGATCGGCCATATGCTCCATCAACCCGTCCGAGCATAGCACGAACAGATCCCCCGCCCTGAGCTTGCCCGAAACAATGTCGCATTGCGGCTCGGCGGTGACACCGATCGCGCGGGTAATGACATTCTTGCGCGGGTAGCTACGCGCGTCTTCGGGGCGCAACTGTCCGCCGTCCAGCATGGCCTGCAACTCGGTATGGTCGCGGCTTTGCTGCACCAGATGACCCTCGCGCATCAGATAGGCGCGGCTGTCTCCGGACCAGACGACAAACCAGTCCTCGCCCTGCACAAGGAGCGAAACCACCGTCGAGCCGATGGTCTGCCCACCCAGTTTGACCGCATGGCTGCGGATCGCCTGATTTGCACGCACCAGCCGTTCCATATACCGCGCCTGCAGATCCTGCTCCGAGGCCGCCACCCCGACCGAGCCGAGTTCCTGCACGATCATGCCACTGGCATAATCCCCCGCCGCATGGCCGCCCATACCATCGGCCACCGTCCACAGACCGAATTCGGGACGGCAGATCAGACTGTCCTCGTTGATCGACCGGCGGCAGCCCACATCGGTGGCGGCGCCCGTTTCGAAACAGAACACACCATTGCTGAAAAAACCGTCCATCCCCACCGTCTCCTGCCCTTACGCCGCCTCCGGCATGCCCCCCAAGAGCCAACCCATCACCCGCGCATCGGGCATCTGCGGTCCGGCAATCCACTGGGCTGCGCGGCCCGCCTCCCCCTTCGTCCAGAAATGGACCCGCGTCAACATGGCGCGCTCGCGCTCGACTGTCGCAGCCGAGCGCAGCAGCGCCGCAAGGTCGCCCTCGGGGTGATGCGCCCAGACCTGTGGCCCCTGACTGGCTTTCGCAGCCTCGTCGGGCAAGGCCAGATCAAGCCCGTGCAACAGTGCCGCAGCCCCCTGTCCCGGTTGCGCCTTGTCGAGATGCGCCGAGAACCTGTCCCACAGGCTCTGGTCCGAGGCGGGGTCGGTCGGGGCGGGCAGATCCGCCCCCTGCGTCAACAGCAGCAGCGGGAACCGCCGCCCCACCTTGTCATGGGACGGCCGCAGAACCCCCGCCAGCGTCTGACCGAAATGGCCGCGCCCGACCCAGAACCGCAGCTCTTGCGCACGGTCCCAAAAGGCAGGCCAGTCATTGCCCATCTCGTCACGCAGCCCCCCCAAAGAGGCATCAAGCCACTGGTTGAGCGCCTCGACAATCGAGGCCCCCAGCCCTGCCTGCAGGAAATCGCCATAGCCCGGATGCTTGCCCAGAAGACCTATCGGCGCGGTGTTCAGAACGGATGCCTCCTGCATGGCTTACTCCACCGAGACGGGACAGGTGAATTCGGACAGTTCCGGCATAAGGAACGGCACCGTGGTGCTGTCGAATTCGAAGCGATAGGTGATCGAGCGCCCGCCCACCTGCTCTGCGACATTGGCGACATTGCCATTGATCTTGACCACGCCATTGCGCAGGAACGACACGATATCCCACCGCCCGTCATTGAAATTCAGCGCGGAATTGCCCCCCTCGCTTTGCGGATAGAGGCTGAGATTGACCCCCGAGGATTGCCCCGGCCACACCATCTCGGCGGCTGTCGAATTGGGCTGGGTGCGCAGTTGCTTGCCATTCATCGTCAGCACTGCAAGCTGCACCGAGGGGCTGGAGCTGACATGGGTGATCGACATCGACACTTCCGGCTCGGACGAACCGGAGGCAAAAAACGCCATCCGGATCGCTTCGGCCTGCGAGAAAGAGCGCAGGAGTGCGGGCGAAAGACGCTGCCCCAGCGCATTGTCGGGCGCGGGTTCCAGACCGTTTTCACCACGGCTGACATAGGGTTGCAGATAGGTGGTGAAATAGCGGTCCATCCGCCCTCCGGGACCGAAGAACTGCCCGAAAATCGCAGGCGACACATGGCGGCCATTTTGCGCGAAGGGGAAATAGGGCGCGATGAATTCACGGCAGAAGGCCCCCACATCATCATTCAGCGCACGATTGAGCTGGCTGACTGTCGCATCCTGCGCCACCGAGGAGAATTCGCGCTCGACCCCGTTGAGCATGGTTGCCAGCGGCTTGGGCAGGGCCGAATTGTTCATCGTCAGCGTCGCAAGCTGCTGGCGCAGCATGGTTTCATCGGCCGGGGTCGGTGCCAGTGACGCATTGCGCCGGTTCTCGCGCAGCGCCTGCAGGTTCGACAGAACCACGTCAATCGCGCGCCCGCCCTGTTCGCCGTCCAGCAGACGGTGCCAGATCGCGAAATCGCCGCTGATACGTTCGACCTGCGCGCGCTGGCTGTCATCGGTGGCCGAGGCCCCGCCCGCGCTTTGCGCGCGGGTCTGGCTCTTGCCGGTCGAGCTGGCGCGCAGCTGGTCCATCACCACGCGCTGGAAGACCCCCGACCCCGCATAGATCTGGTTGAAGGCCGTATCGCCCAGAGCCGCCCCCAGATCGCCCCCGCCTGCGGCCATCTGCGCCGCCTGTTCGGGGCTGAGGGTATCGAGCTTGTCGTAAAGGCGGCTCAAACGGGTCTGCCGGT
Source organism: Thioclava sp. GXIMD4216 (assembly GCF_037949285.1). Taxonomy (NCBI): domain Bacteria; kingdom Pseudomonadati; phylum Pseudomonadota; class Alphaproteobacteria; order Rhodobacterales; family Paracoccaceae; genus Thioclava; species Thioclava sp. GXIMD4216. The sequence continues at coordinate 225,962 of NZ_CP149927.1, read as the reverse complement.
CCACCTCTTCAACAAGGCGCAGCAGCGGCGAGTTGACCGACGACCCCGCCACGGCCAGTTTATCATAGCGCGGCGGGTCCGCCGACATCCGCTGCAGGGCCAGACGTGACAGCACGTTGTTCCATGCCGCATCGAATTGCTGGCGATACATGCGATGCAGATCGCGCGACAGCGACCCCAACTGACGCTGGTAATCCACACGGTCGGCGGCATCGCCCAGCACCCAGCGATCCTCTTCCAGACGCGCGCGCGCATTCGTCAGCTCGTCAAGGAAGAAGCCCCAATAGCCCTCGAATGTATACAGACCGGGCACCACAAGCTGATGCAGGTCGGTCCCGTCATTGGTGGTCAGCACCTGATCGACCTGCCCGCCAATGGCATCGGCCAGCCCGAAGGCCGTCTGCCCCGAACTGATGGCCCGATCCTTGATCGAGGCATAGGCCTGCTCGGCCAGCGGCAGGTTGACAATGGCATCGCGGGCCTTGGTCACGATGGCATTATCGATACCGATCAGGTCGGTACGGTCACCATCGAGTTGCAGCATGGCTTGCAGATGGCCCATAAGCTGGTCATGGATACGGGTCTCGCCGGGGGCGGAATATCGCGCGCTCCACAGATCGTCGAAATAGCTCTCGACCGCTGCCATATCGGACGATTTCGCAGGCCCCTGCCCGCCCAGCAGCAGATAGACCTTCAGCGCCCGATAGACGCCGGCGGTATTGCCGTCGGCAATCAGTTGCGGAATGGTGTTTTCAAGATAGAGCACCAGACGCGGGCGCAGCATCCGCTCCAGCCCGTCGGAATAGGCGCGATTGGCCGCCTGATGCAGCTCGCTCCAGCGCGACAGGCCCATATTCTCGATCAGCGGCGGGGCGGTCTTGTCGGCATAGCCCGCGCGCATATCGCGCAGACGCTGCAATTCCGGCAGAACGGGTGCCGGATCATCGTCCGAGATCACCGTCTTCGACAGTTCCTCGCGAGCGGTATCGGCATAATCGCTGGCATCCACCTGCGCCGCGCGCAGCTGGTCGGCGCTTTTCCAGAACGCATAGCCAAAGCCTGCCATCCCCAGAAGCGTCACCACCGAAATCAGCGCCAGCCCGCCGGTATGCAGGATCTGGCGGCGGCGCACGGCCTTGCGGTCAAAGCCCACCCAGTCGCGCTCGGCAAAGATCACCTTGCGCAGAAGGTCATGCAGGAAATAGCTCTTGCCCTTGCCCGACATGAAAGCGGGACGGAAGCCCTCGGACTGGCTGTCACGCGCCATCGCCCCCAGCACCTGATCGACGGGCGTGCCCTCCTGTGTGCCGGAGGTGAAATAGAAGCCGCGCAGGATCGCCGCCGATTTGTAGCGCGTCGGTTCAAAGACCAGCCGCAGGAATTCGGCCATCTTGTCGCGCAGCATCTCCATCTGCCCCGGCAGGCCGAAAATCGCGATCCGCGAGGCGGGATCGGGCTCTTCTGTCATGCGGTCCACGACCTCGTCGCTCAGCCGCGTCAGCAGCGCGTCAAAGGCGGCGGGCACCTCTTCATGGGTGGCGGCCTTGCGGTCGCGGGTCTGGAAGGTATGCCCCCAGACCAGCTTGCGCCGCGACTGCGAGAAGGACCCGAAATATTCGCGGAACCCCGAGATCAGGTCGGCCTTGGTGAAAATCGCATAGACCGGCACATCGATGCGCAGGGTCTCGTGCAGTTCGGCCAGACGGGCACGTACGGTCTCGGCATGGGCCTGAAGACTATCCTCGGTGGCGTTCATCACGTCTTCCACCGAAAACGCCAGCATCACGCCATTGACCGGCTGGTCGGGGCGGCCCTTTTTCAACAGGTCCAGAAACGCCTTCCATGAGGCCTGATCGGCCTGACGGTCGCTGTCTTGCGTGGTGTAGCGGCCAGCGGTGTCGATCAGCACGGCATCCTCGGCAAACCACCAGTCGCAGTTGCGGGTGCCACCAAAGCCGCGCGCATGATCGGCCAGACCGTCCTGCCCCGGAAACTCGATGCCCGAATTGGCCAGAGCGGTCGTCTTGCCCGCGCCGGGCGGACCGATGATGACATACCACGGCAGATCATAGAGATAGTTGCGCCCGCCCGATTTGCGCAGCTTGGCCATCGCCTCCTGCATGCGCTCGTTCAGCACCTTGCTGTCGCTGGCGGGGGCCGAGAACAGGCTGTCTTCCAACGCCTGCGCCTTCTTGCGCCGCTTGCGCCAGCGCAGGACCCAGACAAGCCCCACCACCGCATATAGCAGGGCGATCACCCCGCCGCGAAGCCAGGGCGAGGCCAGAAGATCAAGGCCGGTCATCACAAAGCCGAACCAGATCGCCAGCCCCGCGCCCACCAGCGCCAGCGCGATCATCACACGGCGCACCCATTTATGCCGGAAGCCGGACGCCGTCGCGCGGGCTGCCTTTTTCAGAAGAGAAAATGCCATCTCAGTCCTCCCGCGGGATCATGATCTCGACCCGGCGGTTACGGGCGCGGCCTTCAGCCGTCTTGTTATCGGCCACCGGATCGGTCGCCCCTTTACCTTCGGCGCTGATACGGGCGGGGTCTTTGACCAGCCCCTCGAGCACACCGGCAACGGTCTGCGCCCGCGCCTCGGACAAGGCCTGATTGGTCTTGAAACGCCCGCGGCCCGACATCGGCACCGAATCCGTATGGCCCACCACGCGGATCGGCCCGTTTTCCTTATCCAGCGTCTGCGCAATCGCGCCCAGAAGCGGCATCACCGATTGCGTATCGGCCAAGGTCTCGCGCCCTGTGGCAAAGCGCAGTGCATCGCCCACGCGCACCAGAACCCAATCTGTGCTCTGCGTCACCTCGACCCGCCCCGCATCGATTTCGGATTGCAGCGCATCGCTGATCCGCTGCATCTGGGTCGAGCTGGCCTGATAGGGGGTCACCACGGGCTCTGTCCGCTCGATCGTGACATCGGGGATCCCGCGATGCAGCGCCAGAACCTGATCGCGCACCGTGGCAGACTGGCGGGTCAAAAGCGTGGAAAGCGTCGCAAACAGCGCCACCAGCATCGCACCTGCAATCAGCCCCACCACCCAGACGGGCGTCGCGCCGCGCTGGCGGCGGCCATGCATCGGCACGCCCTCCCAAGCGGGCGAGACATCATCATCGGGGCGCGGGCTGACACGGCGCAGGGTCTCGTAGATAGCGGAGCGGATACGCGCCAGCTCGACCGAGCCATTGGGCAGCGTCCGGTACTGGCCTTCGAAGCCAAGCTGAAGACAGCTCAGCATCAACTCCAGCAGATTGAAGCTCTGCCCCGGCACCTTCATCGCCTCGTCGACCTTCTGGAAGAAGCCGACACCCGAGGACCGCTCGCCAAAGAAGCGCGCCACCATCGAATATTGCAGCCACATGCCACGGTCGGCACCGGGAAGGTTCTGCACGATATCATCGGCCGTGGCCGAAAGCGCATATTTCGCATCGCGCACCTGCGGCGCGGGCAGGCCACGCGCCAGAGCCCGCGTCTCGAAATCATCGATCGCGCGGGCGACATGGTCCAGCAGCGGGCCGGACTGCATCTCGACCAGTCCCGTGCGCAGACGGCCCAGCAGGATCAGAAGCCCCGTGGCCTCGGCCAGAAGCGGGTTCGAGGCCGCCCCCTCTCCGCTTTGCCGTGCCGAAGCGCGCAGTGCATCGGCCAGCGCGATGCGCGGGGCCACGCGCGCGGCCTGCGCCTGTGGCTGGTTGAGATCGGGAAACATCCCCGCGCCTTCGGGCCGCGCACCGGTATCGGGCTGGTAAAGCGGCTGGCCATAGGGAGTGGCCGCAGGCTGCTGGGGCGGCAGATAGGGGTTGGGACCGGGCGGGTTCTGCCCGGGATAGCCGCCTTGGGGCGCGGGCTGCGGTGGTTGTGGCGGCACCGGATGCCCCCAGCCCTGCGGGGGCTGAGGCGCAGGATAGGGCGGCTGTTGGGGGGACGCGGCAGGATAACCCTGCTGCGGCTTCAGCGCCCCGCCAAGCCATGTGTCATCCTCGCGGGCAGGCGGCTGGGGCGCCGCCGGTCGTCCTGCATCCTTGCGCGGCGGGAAAGAGGGCAGCGGCTGCCCGAAGACGGTCTTATCGTCATCATCCGACATCAGGCGCTCTCCGGTACGGCCCAGAGTTCCAGCTTCAGATCCGGCCAGTTACCGGCAAAATGCATCCCGATCGCGGGCGCGGTCGAGAACTCGCGCCAGAGCTGAGTGGATTTGTCCAACAGGAAGTAGACATTGGTGGACACAACGCGGATCTGCCGTGGCGGATTGGGCAGATGCACCAACCCGATACCGGGGAGGTTGTTGTTGATGATGGTCTTCATCTGGGTCGAGGGCCCGACCTTGCACAGCTGCGGGAACTGGCTTTGCACCTGCGTCAGCGGCAGCCCCGAAGAGACCTCCAGCACGAAGGTCGCCTGCGCGAAAAGCGAGCGGTCATTGACAAGTGCTGCGAAGGAATTGGCGCGCACCTCCTGTAGCGGCAGGCGCACCGCACGGCCCACATCGCGCGCCAGAAGACGCTGGATATCCGAGACCACGGGCTGGAAGCTTTCATTGGGCAGATCATGCTTATAGCCGCCGTAATCGCGCGCATGGCGGTCGCCCTGATCAAAGGTCGTCAGCTCGCCGGCCAGCGCGATCAGCCGTTCATACAGCCGCTCGGGATGGACATTGGCCATGGATTTCAGATGCCGCAGCACCGGAAGCTCGCGGTTGAGCACCATCAGCATCAGATAGTCGCTGGCCTGCATCCCCCCGCCCGAGGTCGGGTCCGAGGCATAGCGGGCCAGCGTCTCCAGCTTGGCCTCGATCCAGCCGATCACACGGCTGAGATAGCCATCATAGGCCGGATGCGCAGGCAGGCGCAGCGCCGAGGGCGGCACGCGGTCATCCAGCGTCACGATGCCGTCGCGCAGCTCCAGCACGCGGCCCAGACGGATGTTCTGATAGCCCGGACGCGGGGTCTTGCGGATGGCGATCTCGAGGCGCGGATGGGCCACTTCGATCACCTGTTCGGACCGGCTGGCGGACTGGTTATCGACCACGGTATCGCTGTCGAGCACATAGCGCGTGCTGGCATCCTTGGCCTGAGGCGCGATGTCCTGACCATTGATCGCCGCATCGGGCAATGTCAGCCAGATATCCAGCCCCGCGCCATCCTCGGGCACCTCGACCGCCAGCGGCAGGGGCGAGACCCCCGGCGCATCGAACGGCGTGCCATCCGGCATGATGCCCGAAACCTCGGTCAGCCCGATCTGGCCAAGCTGGGCCTTGTCACGATCCAGCCGCAGGGTCGCAATCCCCCAAGGATAGGGGCTGAGCACCCCCACACGCGCGCGCGTCAGATACTCGTGATAGCGATCTGCCTGCTGCAGGTGGTGCGGCTGCAGAAACAGCCCCTCTTTCCATGCGACCTTACTGAAAAGTGACATCGTCCCGAAAGCTTTCTTCCAAAGGTGCGACCAGCAAGATAGCCGCGTAAAATCCGTTCCTTTGTAGGGGGTCACCCGATTTGGTCAACCCCCCGCCCCTGTTCCGGCCCGACCGGATCAGAACTGCCAGCGCAGCTGTGCCGTAACCCCCCAGCCGTCAAGCTGATCGGAGAAGCGCCCGTCGAAGCGTGCCGAGGCATCGAACTGCCGCGCCGGAAGCGCCATGCCGGGGTTGAGAACCTTGGTATAGTTCAGACCAAAGCTGATCTCGCCGTAATCGGTCAGCAATTCGTTGGTGGCATCCAGACCGGTGCCCGATTTGTTGCCCTCATCATCCAGCACGTAATAGGTCGCCTTCGCGGAGTCACCGAAATCGTGGTAATAGGTGCCCGTCGCGAAATAGTTGATCGCTTCGGTGCCCGAGGCAAGGATCTGCCCGCGCGACAGTGTCAGCGAGGTGAAGGCGATCTTGTTGGTGATCGGATCGAATTCCAGCACGCCATCATCGGTGCTATCATCGGGATCGTTCGAGAAGTAGATGTCATCCGCCTGCGAACGCGTCCACGAGAAGCCCGCCGAGGGCACGAGGTTCATCCCCGACACAAGGCTGTCAAGCGAGAAGGCATAGCCCACAGAGCCCGACACCGTATAGCCGTGGCTGTCGTAGCTCTGGTCATCCAGCCCCAGCGCCTCGCCATATTCGTTCGCGGTCGCACGGTTCTTGATGTCATAGCTTGTGCGGTCCACCCGCGCCTGCAGATCGGCCACCCAGCGCCCTTTGGACAGGCCGATATATCCGCCGCCATAGATCTGGTTGAAATCGATCTTGTTCTCGCTGGTCTTGATCGCGGTGTTCAGCGTCGCGGTCGAGGTATCGAAGAGATAGACCGGCTGTTCGATCTTGCCGATGTTGAAGCCGCCGATCCCGCCGAAGCTGACATTCCAGCCGCCGATGATATCCTTGAAGCAGCTATGGTCAAAGCCCGCCTGTGCCCCGCCATAGGTCGCCTCGACCTCGTTCTGGAAGGTGCCAAGCGCGGTCTGCGACGCGCCGGTGGCGGTGGCCTTACCCCCAACGAACCGGCCCCAACCGCCAAAGCCGCACAGATCGTCATCTTCTGTCGCAGCGGCCAGACCCGAGATATAGGGGCTGGTCGGACGGTTGATCACCGAGCCCATCAAGGACTGGGTCAGCGCCAGCCCCGAGGCGATCCCGCCGAAGGCAGGGTTGGCACCGGAAATCAGGTTGATGGTGTTCGAGCTGCTGTCATCGGACAGCGCATAAAGCACCGCCCCCGTCTCCGGCAGACCCGAGGTCGTGGCGCTGAAGCCGTTATTGCTGCCATAGGTAAGGATCGCCAGATCGTCGTCAAGCAGGGCGTAATCATCGCCTGCCAGATTGTTGAAGACGATCGTGGCATGGCCGCTCAGCGCACCCGACACCGCGATCTTATCCGCCGACTGATCCGTCGCACCCAGAGCCGCATCAAGGACGATGGTCCCGTTCAGCGCCGCATCGCCATCAATGCTCAACGTGGTTGTCGTGGTATCATCGGCCAAGGACAGAAGGCTGCCCGACGCATTGCTATAGCTGCCCGAAATCGACGCGCCGCCCGTGACATAGACGGTGGAATAGTTGGTCGTCGCGGCGCTGACCGCCGCATCCTCGGACAGATAAACGGTGCCGAAATTGCGGAAGCTGCCCGCCGAAAGCTGACCGCCTGCCAGCGTCAGGACCGCGTCCTGCGCATCGTCATCCGCCGTGCCGAGGGTGAACTCATCGCCAATGGCCAACGCCCCATCAATGTCGAACTGGCCCAGCCCCGACAGCGATCCGGTGATCGTCGCGCTGTCATCTGCCGCCACCGTCAACACGCCGCCGGTGGCTTGGCTGACATCGCCATCCACAGTCCCCGCAAGCGCCAGAAGCGCCCCGCTGGCATTGGAGACCGTGCCGGTGACCTCGCCCCAAAGCGCAAGCGCCGCGCCGGTTTCATTGCTCACATCGCCTGTCAGCGAACCGGTCAGCGACACGGTTCCGGCATTGACGAGATCGCCGTTCATGGCACCGGCCAGTAGCATCTGGGCCCCGGCCTCGTTCTCGACATCCATCGAGAGCGTGCCCCCCGACGCAACCGAAAGCGTGGCATCTGCCGCGTTGGTGAAAACCGCACCTGCGTCAGATAGCAGCGTGCCGCCGGTGATCGACACCGTGGTCGCATTGCTGACGCCTTGCGCGCCCGTCAGGCTGAGCGTTCCAGCCGACAGCACCAGCGCGCTGCTGCTGGTCTGGCTGATCGAGGTCACCCCGTCCAGATCGCCCGTCACCTCGACGCTGGCAGCATCGGTGATGGCCAGTGCCCCGTTCAGGCTGCCCGCCAATGCGGTCTGCGCGCGACCACCCGCCGCCAGATCGCCCTCAATCACCCCAGAGGTCATCACCAGCGTGGCCGCGTTCTCGACCGCGGCCTCCAGCGTGCCGCCCGCGATCTCCAGCGTGCCGGTATTGGTCAGGCTGCCGCTGCCAACCGCCAGAGTGCCCGCGCTCAGCAGCAGGCTGCTCTCGGTCGTGTTCGTGACCTCGGCCACCGACAGATCGGAGAGGATCTCGGCGCTGGCCGTATCGCTCAGGGCCAGAGTGCCCGCGATGGTGCCGGACAGCTGTGCCTGCGCCGCCCCCGACAGCGTCGCGCTGCCAAGGATGGTGCCGGTGGACGTGAAGCTGCCGCCGGTGATCGTGGCATTCCCCGTCACCGTGCCGCTTGTCACGGTCGTGCCCGCGCTGACCAGATCGGCCAGTTGGCCCGCATTGGTCAGGCTGCCGCTGCTGCCCACGCGGGTGGTGCCAGACACGCTGGCGGCTCCGGCCAGCTCCACGCTGCCGCCGGTGATACCCAGATCGCCCGTGACGCTGCCCGCCGAAAGCGTGGCGCTGCCACCGGTGACCGACAGCGCCGCAATGCTGCCTGCGCTTTGCGTCAGCGTGCCGCCCGCCAGCGTGACCTCGGCCAGAGTACCGCTATTGGCCAGCGTGCCTGCCGTCATTGCCAGATCGGCGCTGACCGCGCCACTATTGACGATTGCGCCGCCCGCATTGGTCAGGCTGCCAGACACATCCACTGTTCCGGCATTTTCCAGCGTGCCGGTATTGGTCAGGTTGGCAAGGCTCAGGCTGGCCCCGCTGCCGATGCTCAGCGCCCCCGCATTGTCCAGATCGGTCTGCGTCGCCACGACGCTGTCCAGCGCACCGATGACGAAAGTGCCGGTGGCGGTATTCTCGAAGCTGTTGGCGCTGCCATCACCGATCACGATGGTATCATTGCCGCCTGCGACAGTCTGGATCAGACCGTCATTGACAAGCGCGGTGCCGTTATCGCCCGTATCGGCGGCCAGAACGCCCGACCCGTCATAGGTGATGGTACCGCTGTTGTTGATCGCGCCCGCATCGGTGACCGTGCCGCCATCGCCAACGGTGATCGTACCGTCATTATTGAGCGTGTTGCCGGTGCCCGAAAGAACGGCCCCCGCGCCCAGCGTGATCTCGCCGCTATTGTTCATCGTGGCCGAGGCCAGTTCTGCCCCTGCGCCCAGATCGATGGTGCCGCTATTGTCGACCACCCCCAGACCGGTGAAGGCCACGGCATCCGCAACAACCAGCGCGCCCGCATTGGTCAGGTCATAGCCTGCGCCCGACACATCGGAGGTCACGGAGATCGTGCCGCCAAGCTGGTTGGTGACATCGTCTTCCAGATCATTGGTCAGCTCGACCATGCCCGCATTGACCAGTGCGCCCTCCAGCACGACATCGCCCAGAACCGAGGCCGTATCGGCCACGATAATGGTCGAGGCCGTGATGCTGATCTGGCCTGTCGAGCCGTCAATCGTGCCGTTATTGGTGAAATCACCGGCCACGCTGACACCGGCCCCCGTGCTGTCGGCGGTCGTGATGGTGCCGTCATTCACCAGATCCCCGCCCACGCTGGTCTGGCCCGAGAGTTGCACGACAGCCCCGCCCGCGCCGCTATCACCGGCAAGGACCACATCGCCCGAGAAGCTGCCACCATCCGACACCAGCAGCGCCCCGTCCGACACGCTGGTATCGCCGGTCACGCTGCCGCTATTGGTCACACTCCCCGCAAGCAGATCAAGATCGCCGCCAATCGTCCCCGCATTCTCGAGGCTGCCCCCCGACACGGTGGCATCGCCCGCAAGGGTCGCGTTGCTTTCGTTGATCACGCTGCCGCCGGTCTGGGTCAGGGTGCCATTCAGCGCTCCGCTATTGGTCAGCGCGCCCGCAGAGACGGTGATCGCACCGGTCACGCTGCCGCTATTGTCGACCTCGGCATCGGTGCCCGCCAGTGTCAGCCCGCCGGAAATGGCACCGCTCGTGTCAAGACGACCGCCGGTGACCGTCGCCAGACCGCCAATCGTCCCGTCATTGTCGAGGCTGCCCGCCGAAATATCGACCGCTCCGAGGATCTCGCCCGTTGAAAGCGCCGTGCCGCCCGAAAGCTCCAGCGCGGCCAGAATGCCCGCATTGACCAGATCGCCGCCCGATTGCGTCACGCCCCCTGTGAGCCCGCCGACGAGGTTGGTAAAGCTGCCATTGGTCAGCATGACGCCGCCCGAAATCGTGCCGCTATTTTCAGTGCTGCCGCCATCCTGCGCCAGATTGCCGCTCAGCGTGCCCGCATTGGTGAAGCTGCCCGACGCAAAGCCCAGATCCCCCGCGATGCTGCCCGCAGCAGTCAGCGTCAGCGCGCCCTCTTCCAGCGTCACAGCATTGGTCAGCGCCATGCCCACTGTCACATCCGCCGTGCCGGACACCGCCAATGCACCGGCCAGCGTGCCGCCAGAAAGCCTCGCCTCTCCGGCACTGGCCACAAGCCCGTCGGCCACGCCGCCAGAAAGCGTGACGCTGCCGCCCTCCTGCGTGATCACACCCGACTGCCCCGAGAGATCCAGCGTGCCGCCAGAAAGCGCGATGCTGCCCACCGTGCCGTCAATATCGACCTCGCCGCCGGTGATCACCCCCGCAGCGCCTGTGCCCGCAAGCGACAGACGCCCGTCGCTCACCGTCCAGTCGCCAAGGCTGCCGGTGCTGGTGGCCGTCCCGCCCGCAACGATCAGCCCGCTTGTGATCGTGCCGCTATTGACCAGCGTTCCGGTGCTGGTCAGGGCGGTGGTGGTGGTCAATGTCCCGCTATTGGTCAGGCTGCCGCTTGAGGTAAGCCCCGCCAGCACGAGGCTGGCATCCTGCCCGACGATGATATTGCCCGCGCTATCGACCGTCGTGGCCTGCCCGTTCAGGCTCTGGCCGTCCTCGACTGTCAGACGACTGCCCGAGGAAAGCGTCAGCGAGGCGCTGCTGCCCAGCGAGGCCGCCGCCCCCAAGACCGTCAGAGCGCCCCCCGATCCCAGCACGAAACTGTCCGAGATATCCAGCACCGAACCGGAATTCAGCGTGAGGGTCCCGCTGCCTGCAAACCGCTGCGCCGCAAGGCTGGCCGTGTCGGCCAGAACCAGATCGCCCTCGTTCTGGAACAGGTCCAGATTGCCCAGCCCGAAACCTTCCGCGATGGCGAATGTGCCGCTATTGGTGACATCGAACCCGGCCCCATCGACATTGGCCGTCACCGAAACCTGACCGCCCGTCTGGTTGACCAGATTGTTTTTCAGATCCTGACCAAGTTCGACCAGACCGGCATTGGTGACCGTGCCGTCATAGGTGACATCGCCGGTCACGCTGAAGCCCGCCAGAATCTGGATCTCGCCCGCCGTAATGATCAGGCTGCTGGCCGAGGCATCGATATCGCCACCGGCATAGAAACTGCCCGAGGTCAGCGTCAGCAGGACCGGCGTGCTGCCGGAGGTGGTCAGCGTGCCGGTATTGGTGAAATCGCCATCCACATTGACCGACCCGCTCAGCACGACAGTGCCCGCATTGTCGATCCCGCCCGAAACATCGGCCTCCGACAGCGTCAGCGTGCCGCCCAGCAGCACCGCCACCGAGCCGTCAAGCATGCTGGTCACCGTCAGGTCACCGCCTGCGCGCAGCGTCACATCGCCAGTGATCGTGCCTGCACCGGTGACCGTCGCGTCGCTGATATCGAGATCCGCGCGGATAGCACCGTTATTGGTCAGGCTGCCGCCGGTCAGCGTCAGATCGCCCGAGATCACGCCCTCATTGACAACACTGCCAGCCAGAAGCGACAGGGCCGATGTCAGGGTGCCGCTGGCGCTATTGGTCAGCGTTCCCCCGCTGACAATCGCCGTGGCCAGAGTGCCGCTATTGATCACGCTGCCGGTCTCGCTCAGGCGCAGAGTGCCAATCGCCCCGCCAAAGTCATTGGTCAGCGCCCCCGCCTGCACCAAGGCCTCGGTCAGGGTGCCACTATTGCCCAGCGTGCCGCCCGTCATCTCGACCGAGGCCAGCGAACCCGCATTCGTCACAAGCCCCGTACCGGAGACCGTCAACGCCCCCGTCACCTGAGCGCTTGCATGATTGACCAGCGTGCCGGCAGAAATATCCAGTCCGGCCAGCGTGCCATCATTGGTAAAGGTGCCGCCCTCCACCGTTACCAGACCGGTGATGGTATCGGTATTGTTCACCATGCCGGAAGCAAGCGTCACGCTGCCGCTGACAAGACCGTTATTCTCAAGCGTACCGCCCTCAACCGTGGTCGCGCCCGACAGCTCGCCACTATTGTCCAGCGTCCCGTCCGAGAGCAGCACATCCCCTGACAGGATGCCACTATTCAGCAGGCTGCCGCCCGTAACCGTCGCCGTCCCCAACGTGCCGGTTGTGGTCACGGTGCCATCGCTCAGGCTCAGCGCGGCCAGCGCGCCCGCATTCGTGACCACGGCCCCGCCAGAAACCGCGAGCACGCCCGCGATCGCACCCTCTGCGTCATTCTCCAACTGCCCGCCCGAAAGGCCGACCGCACCGGTAATGGTGCCGCTGTTCACAAAGCTGCCCGCGCTCTGCACCAGCCCCGAGATCTCGCCCGCATTGCTGCCCGATCCCGCCAGCGTGATCTGCCCCGCAGAGCCGCCAGTCAGCACATCCATCTGCGCACCGGCGGCCACATCGACATCCCCGACACTGCCCGCCACCGTCAGCGTGCCGCCGCTGACCTCCGTCGATCCGCTATACTCCGAAGCCCCCGACAGCGTCAGATCGCCGGTCGAGACCAGCGACAGCGCGCCCGAAAGCGCCCCGCTGAACGTGCCATCGGCCAGCGTCAGAACCGCCGCCGACGTGCTGCTCACCTCGCCCGCGCCCTGCAGATCCGCCAGCGTCAGCGCCTGACCGTCCAGATCGAGCACCGCGCCGCTCTGCACCTCGGTCGAGGACAGCGCCGCCAGAAGATCCGCCGCCTCCTGATCCACCAGCCGCAGGCTGCCCGAGGTCAGCGTCAGCGTCGATCCGCTGTCGATCACCCCCGCCGTCATATCCAGCGCCAGCCCGTCGCTGCTGCCCAAAGACAGCGCCCCCGACAGATCCAGCGCCCCCGACAGCCGCGTCTCGCCGCTGCCCGTGGCCATGATCGCGCCCGCGCCCGTCACCGAGACCCCCGCCGACAGCGCCGCCGCGCTGGTCGACAGCGTGCCCGAAGACAGCGTCACAAGGCCCGAGAGATCATCGGCAATCGACAGATCGGCATTGCTCAGGGCCAGAGTGCCCGCAAAGCCCGACAGATCGCCGCTCAGGCTGTTGCCCGTGCTGCCCGCAACCGACAGGACCGCCGCAGACGTGCCCTCCACCGTGCCCGAGAACCCGACCGAGCCCAGCGTCAGATCCGCATCGCCAAGCCCCAGAGACCCCGTGCCCGACAGCGACGCCACCGTCTCGTCGCCCGACAGCGTCCAGCCGCCATCCAGCACCACCGAGGCCTCGGCATCCAGCGCCCCGCCTGCGGTCGCAAGCTGCCCCGAACCGCCCACCTCGACCGAGCGGCTGGCCAGAGACCCCGTCCCGGTCACCGTCAGCGTGCCGCCGCTGACCTCCGTCGATCCGCTATACTCCGAGACCCCCGACAGCGTCAGATCGCCGGTCGAGACCAGCGACAGCGCGCCCGAAAGCGCCCCGCTGAACGTGCCATCGGCCAGCGTCAGAACCGCCGCCGACGTGCTGCTCACCTCGCCCGCGCCCTGCAGATCCGCCAGCGTCAGCGCCTGACCGTCCAGATCGAGCACCGCGCCGCTCTGCACCTCGGTCGAGGACAGCGCCGCCAGAAGATCCGCCGCCTCCTGATCCACCAGCCGCAGGCTGCCCGAGGTCAGCGTCAGCGTCGATCCGCTGTCGATCACCCCCGCCGTCATATCCAGCGCCAGCCCGTCGCTGCTGCCCAAAGACAGCGCCCCCGACAGATCCAGCGCCCCCGACAGCCGCGTCTCGCCGCTGCCCGTGGCCATGATCGCGCCCGCGCCCGTCACCGAGACCCCCGCCGACAGCGCCGCCGCGCTGGTCGACAGCGTGCCCGAAGACAGCGTCACAAGGCCCGAGAGATCATCGGCAATCGACAGATCGGCATTGCTCAGGGCCAGAGTGCCCGCAAAGCCCGACAGATCGCCGCTCAGGCTGTTGCCCGTGCTGCCCGCAACCGACAGGACCGCCGCAGACGTGCCCTCCACCGTGCCCGAGAACCCGACCGAGCCCAGCGTCAGATCCGCATCGCCAAGCCCCAGAGACCCCGTGCCCGACAGCGACGCCACCGTCTCGTCGCCCGACAGCGTCCAGCCGCCATCCAGCACCACCGAGGCCTCGGCATCCAGCGCCCCGCCTGCGGTCGCAAGCTGCCCCGAACCGCCCACCTCGACCGAGCGGCTGGCCAGAGACCCCGTCCCGGTCACCGTCAGCGTGCCGCCGCTGACCTCCGTCGATCCGCTATACTCCGAGACCCCCGACAGCGTCAGATCGCCGGTCGAGACCAGCGACAGCGCGCCCGAAAGCGCCCCGCTGAACGTGCCATCGGCCAGCGTCAGAACCGCCGCCGACGTGCTGCTCACCTCGCCCGCGCCCTGCAGATCCGCCAGCGTCAGCGCCTGACCGTCCAGATCGAGCACCGCGCCGCTCTGCACCTCGGTCGAGGACAGCGCCGCCAGAAGATCCGCCGCCTCCTGATCCACCAGCCGCAGGCTGCCCGAGGTCAGCGTCAGCGTCGATCCGCTGTCGATCACCCCCGCCGTCATATCCAGCGCCAGCCCGTCGCTGCTGCCCAAAGACAGCGCCCCCGACAGATCCAGCGCCCCCGACAGCCGCGTCTCGCCGCTGCCCGTGGCCATGATCGCGCCCGCGCCCGTCACCGAGACCCCCGCCGACAGCGCCGCCGCGCTGGTCGACAGCGTGCCCGAAGACAGCGTCACAAGGCCCGAGAGATCATCGGCAATCGACAGATCGGCATTGCTCAGGGCCAGAGTGCCCGCAAAGCCCGACAGATCGCCGCTCAGGCTGTTGCCCGTGCTGCCCGCAACCGACAGGACCGCCGCAGACGTGCCCTCCACCGTGCCCGAGAACCCGACCGAGCCCAGCGTCAGATCCGCATCGCCAAGCCCCAGAGACCCCGTGCCCGACAGCGACGCCACCGTCTCGTCGCCCGACAGCGTCCAGCCGCCATCCAGCACCACCGAGGCCTCGGCATCCAGCGCCCCGCCTGCGGTCGCAAGCTGCCCCGAACCGCCCACCTCGACCGAGCGGCTGGCCAGAGACCCCGTCCCGGTCACCGTCAGCGTGCCGCCGCTGACCTCCGTCGATCCGCTATACTCCGAGACCCCCGACAGCGTCAGATCGCCGGTCGAGACCAGCGACAGCGCGCCCGAAAGCGCCCCGCTGAACGTGCCATCGGCCAGCGTCAGAACCGCCGCCGACGTGCTGCTCACCTCGCCCGCGCCCTGCAGATCCGCCAGCGTCAGCGCCTGACCGTCCAGATCGAGCACCGCGCCGCTCTGCACCTCGGTCGAGGACAGCGCCGCCAGAAGATCCGCCGCCTCCTGATCCACCAGCCGCAGGCTGCCCGAGGTCAGCGTCAGCGTCGATCCGCTGTCGATCACCCCCGCCGTCATATCCAGCGCCAGCCCGTCGCTGCTGCCCAAAGACAGCGCCCCCGACAGATCCAGCGCCCCCGACAGCCGCGTCTCGCCGCTGCCCGTGGCCATGATCGCGCCCGCGCCCGTCACCGAGACCCCCGCCGACAGCGCCGCCGCGCTGGTCGACAGCGTGCCCGAAGACAGCGTCACAAGGCCCGAGAGATCATCGGCAATCGACAGATCGGCATTGCTCAGGGCCAGAGTCCCCGCAAAGCCCGACAGATCGCCGCCCAGGCTGTTGCCCGTGCTGCCCGCAACCGACAGGACCGCCGCAGTCGTGCCCTCCACCGTGCCCGAGAACCCGACCGAGCCCAGCGTCAGATCCGCATCGCCAAGCCCCAGAGCCCCCGTGCCCGACAGCGACGCCACCGTCTCGTCGCCCGACAGCGTCCAGCCGCCATCCAGCACCACCGAGGCCTCGGCCTCCAGCGCCCCGCCTGCGGTCGCAAGCTGACCCGAACCGCCCACCTCGACCGACCGGCTGGCCAGAGACCCCGTCCCGGTCACCGTCAGCGTGCCGTCGCTGACCTCCGTCGATCCGCTATACTCCGAGACCCCCGACAGCGTCAGATCCGCGCCAGCGACGATCAAAGACCCGGTGCCCGAGATCACCCCGCCATAAGTGGTGGGAAGGGGTGTCATCCCGCTCGCCACGGTCAGGTCATCATTGAGCGTGACCGTGCTGCCCGCGACACCACTGAGCCCGCCGACGGTCTCGGCGGTCTCGACGATCAACGCCGTGCCCGCGCTCTCCAGCGACACCACCCCATAATCGCTCAGGGCCGAGCCGCCGATTACCTCAAGGGTGCCCGATTGCACCGACGTGTCGCCCAACTGGGTGTTGAGGCCCGTAAATACCACGGTATTGCCATCACCTGCGTCCACGCTCAGGTTGCCTGCGCCGGAGAAATTCGCCGCGATGGTGGTCAGCGGGGCCGCGTTGGTGATCTCGGTATCGGCGGCCAGAAGGAAACCCACGCCCGTCAGATCGGGACTGGTCGGGCCGAGGAAGTTCAACGCAGCAGGATCGCCGCTATCTGTTGCCACAAGCATGATGCTGCCATCGCTGAGCGTGTAGGGCGTGGTGCTGTCAAAGGTCATCCCGCTGAGCGACCAGCTTTGCCCGTCGAGGTCGACATGCCGGGTCGCTGCGCCATCGCTGAAGGTGACCGTATCGTGATTTGCGACATCCGATCCCGGCGTCGCGGCGAGATCCCAGTTGGCATCCGCGCTCCACTGGCCATCAGAGCCGGTCCAGATATAGCTATCCGCCCAGACCTGACCCGCGCCGACCATCATTGCCAAGGCCAGAGCCGTGGTGCGCAGGAGAAGGGCAATCCGTTTGCCGCGCGGGGGGCGGGCCACTGCTGCAAAATCGTTACGCTTGAACTTTGTAACAATGAAATGACGAATTACCACACCAGCCCCCAAAGAATATCGAGATAGAAAGCGATCAGAAAAGAAAGTTATCCTCTCTTATTAATGATCGACCGTGTACGGCAAGCCCCAAGTTCTAATAAATGCTGAATATCTCTGCCTGTGAGATAAATCGTGTCCGGTTATACCGCCTCGACCCGGCGCGCGTCCCGAAAGTCGGGATGCGAATTGCCGCAAGAAGCTGTTTTACGGGCTTGCATGAACGGGCCTGTCGCTCTAGCGATGGGCCAATCATCATTAGACCTATTTAATCAGGATCAGATCATGCGCTTGTCCCCTATTGTTCTTCTTTCGCTTTGCGCCCTGCCCCTGTCGCTTCCGGCAACATCCATTCCGGCGCTGGCCCAGCAAACCCAGACCGCCCCGACAGATGACCCTCTTGCACCGGCAGTGGCCGCGCTTGACAAGGGCGATGTGAAAGCGGCCGCGAAAGGGTTCGAAGACGCGTGGAATGCCGGCAATGCCGATGCAGGGTTCTATCTGGGCCGATTCTACGAATTGGGTCTGGGCACCGCCAAGAACCCCGCCCGCGCGACCGAGTTCTATCGCGCCGCTGCCGAGAAGGGGTCCGCCGAGGCCCAGAACCGTCTGGGCCTGATGTATCTCGACGGGCGCGGCGTGGTGCGCGATTACAAAGAGGGCGCAAGGCTGGTCTGCGCGGCCGCCGACCAAGGCGATGCGAATGGCGCGTTCAATTGCGGTGTCGTCTATATGAACGGGCGCGGCATGGCCAAGGATGAGGCCAAAGCCGTGGCAGAATGGACCAAAGCCGCCGATCAGGGCCATATCGCCGCCCGCAACCTTCTGGGCCTTGCGCTGAAAAACGGCACCGGCATCAAGGCCGATCCCGCCAAGGCCGTGGCGCTGTTCCAGAAGACCGCCGATCAGGGCAATGCGCTGGGGCTGTACGAGATGGCGCTGGCCTATCAGAGCGGCACCGGCATCACCGAAGATCTGGGCGAGGCCTATGTCTACGCCAATCTGGCAGCCGCACGGAACCATCCCGACGCAGCGAAGCTGCGTGACCAGCTGGAAGAAAAGCTCTCGGCAGAAGATCTTGCCAAGGCGCAGGAAGAGGCCCGCACCAAGATGGACGCCCTGCGCGCAGGCACCGCGGCCAAAGCCAATCCCTGAGCCGCGCGCCAGATCAGGAAAACACATGGGCTTGCCACAGGCCCATGTGCTATGCTTTGGGATATGATGACCCCCGCAGGCCGTGACGTGAAAGCCCGTGCTTTCCCTTCCCGCGCCTGCGCCGCGACTGCCCGCATGGAGTGCGACATGACCGCCGCCGCGATACAGCAGCCCCGCTCCCGCTTGCGCCCTTGCGCGGGCAGTTGGCTGGTGGCAGGGCTTCTGGCGGGCGCAATCGGGGGGCTTGCCGCGGACAGGAGCGCGGCACAGACCGAACCGGCGGGCTTCCGGCTGTGCAATGAAACACTGGATGTCTTCAGCGCGGCATTCGGCCAGTCCCGCGACGATCTCTTTGAAACGAAAGGCTGGTGGGTGATCGGGCCGGGCCAATGCGCGCAGCTGACCGACCAGCCGTTACATGCGCGGTTTGTCTATGTGCTGGCCACCGACCCGTTCGGAAAGGTGCTGGTCGAGGGAGCCACCCCGATGTGCGCCGCACCGCAACAATTCGACATCCGCGGTGAGAGCGACTGCCTTGCACGGGGCTATCTCGAAGCGCGCTATCTGGAAGTCGATACGAAAGAGGAAAGAGGCTTTACGCTCTCTGTCTATCCCGATGCGCCGTAATCACCCTATCGACACGCCCCCCAAGAAAGAAGCGGCGCGCAGGCTGCCGGGCGGCCCCAGCTTGGTTATGACATGCCTGGGGGTGGGCTTGGCTTCGGGCTTCGGCCTTGGTGCAGGGCAGGCAATGGCACAGGACGCCCCCGCCGAAATCTGGGATGCGCTGGTGGTCGACCTGACGCAAAACGGGGCGGGCCTGCCCCAGAGTGCCGCGCAGGCCCTGACCACTGCCGGTGCCACCCGCACAACCGTGGCCCGCGCGCCGGATCAGGCGGCAATCGCCACAGCGCTGGGGCAGGCGCATCAGGCAGGGCGCGGAATGGTGGTGGCGGTCTATGGCGATATGGCACAAAGCGGCGCGCGGCTGACCGAAAGCGCCCTGCGCAACCTGATCATCCAGAGTGGCCTGTCACAGACCGTGCTGCTGAGCGGTAATTGTGCGCAGGCCTCCGGTGCCCCTGCCGCTCCGCGCACCCTGCCACGATCGGACCGGATCCGGCTGATTGCCAGCGCCGCGCCGGGCGAGACCTGCCCCGACGGCGGAGACCGGCTGTTTGCGCGGCTGCAACAGGCCGGTGATCTGGCCTCCGCACAACCGGTTTCGGCCTATTTCGCGGGCTTCTGGAGCGATGCGGCCCCCGATGCGCCGGATCTGATGCTGACACCGGTTGCCCAAACGGCCCCTGCCACGGTGCAGATCTCGGCTCCGGCCCCCGAGGACAGCAGCGCCGCCCCCCTGCCCGCCGCATTCCGTTACGCCCCCCCGCAAGGCGCGGATCTGACGCAGGTGCCCGACGAGACACTGGCCGCCATTCCGACCGCAAAAGGTCTGCCCCAGCCTTCGGTCATTCTGGGGCTGATCGGCCCTGCCTTCCTGACACCCACGCCCGAAGATGGCACCCAAGCGCGGGATCTCGCCAGCCGGATCGCCCTGCGTCAGGACAATCCCGAGACCTATCGGGCGCTGGTCAATGAAGGTGCCTTCGACCCGCCCGCCGCACAGATGGCCCGCGCGATCCAGACCGAACTCGCACGCATGGGCTGTTACCGTCAAAGCATCGATGGCAAATGGGGTGCGGGCTCGCGCGCGGCCGTGCGCGGCTATTTCAACGAGCGTGACGACACAAGCGAAGCCGTCACCGAAGACGCCGCAGCCGCCCTCTATCGCCAGATCATTCTGGCCCCCGATGTGGCCTGCCCCGCGCCGAAAACCGTCGTCAGGGAAGAGAAACCGCGCACATCGCCTGTCCGCCAAACGCCCCAGCGCACCGCGCCCCCGCCTGCCGCGCCGAAAGAAGATACACCCGTCATCAAGAAGCTGCGGCTGATGAACGGGGTGTACAAATGAGCCCTAAAGACGGGATCGACCCCGCGTTCCGTGCCGCAAATGCGCGCGCGCGCGCGCGCCGGCGCGCACGGATTGCACGGCGTCTGCTCCTTGGCGCAGCCGCTCTGGCGCTTGGGGCCGGTGCGCTGGCATGGTGGTGGCAGCCTTCCCCCGAGACGCGCCAGACTGCACCCCTTGAGGGGCCCGCACCCCCCCGCCCCCTTGCGGCACAAACGGGCGCGATATCGGAAGATCAGGATCTGGCGATGGTCGAAGACCCGCCCGCCCCGCCTGACACAGCCACCAAACCCGACCCGTTCGTGGCGCTATTGAACCTGCCACGCGATCCGCTGATGCTATGGCTGCCGCAACCCGATGCGCAGACCGAGCGCACCCTTGCCACGCGGGCCGAGGACGGCCTGCCAGCCGCGCGGCTGCAAGGAAGCTTGGCGCTGCATCTGTCGCAGGCGCGGCTGGCGGTCGATAGTGACCGGCTCCAGCTCAACCCGCCCTCCAGCCCCGAAGATTTCGCCCTGTATCAGGCCCGCCGCAATCGTGCGCTGGCCCAAAGACGCTCTGCCCCCTTCCGGCCTGCCGCCAACCGTTTGGCCATCATTGCCCGTCCGCAGGCCCAACGCCGCGCGCTGTTTCAGGACCAGATCCTGCTGGCACGGCGCGAGGCATCGGGGGCGGGTTTGCTGGAACAGGCGGGGTTTTCGCAGGCCGGTGCACAAGCCGTCATGCGCCAGCTTGCGCCGCTCTCCACCGCACGGACAGACGCAGCGCCCGACACAGGGAGCGACGCAAATACCGGCGCAAAGACATCTGCGCTGCCGGCAAAATCGGTCATGGCGCTGCGGCTGGAACCTTCGACAGCCACAACCAAGGCCAACCAGCTTCGGCAGGTCTCGCTTTATGGCCCCGAAGGGTATCGCGGCAGTCTGGCACAGGTCGGGTCTGGCAGATGGGTCCGCGCGGCCAATCCGTGGGACGGCATGGAGCTGCCCGCACGCGCGGCCAAAGCCTTCCGCACGGAAAACGCCCCGCCGCTTTTGCTGGATGCGCTTTACACAACCGCATTGCAAAGCGGGTTGTCCCAAAGCGTGGCGGGCAATCTGGTGGCCATGGTGGCGCAGCGCTTCAGTCTGGACAGGCGCGCCCAGCCCGAGGAGAAGATCACACTGCTAAGGGTGACGGGTGCGGCAGAACAGGGGGGCGCGCTGGGGCAGATCCTTTATGTCGGGCTGCCTGCCGAAACCGCCGGCCACGCGCCGCGCCAGTGCTATGTTGTCGAAGAGGCGGGGGAATGGGCCTGTGCCGGTGCCGCCACCCCCTTGGCAAACGGGGCCCTGCCGCCTGCCGGAACGGACCCGTCCGCAAGCGGCCCTGCGGACGAGGATGATCAGGCGATCCGGACCCTGATCGCCCGCATCATCCATGTCGAAAGCGGCGGGCAGGCCAATGCGCGCAATCCGCGGTCCAGCGCGCTTGGTCCGGGGCAGTTCATCATCTCGACATGGCTGCGGATGATTTCGCAATATCACCCCGAACTGATGCAAACCCTGACCCGTGACGAGGTGCTGGCGCTGCGCACCGATCCGGTTCTGTCCGTCGAGATGGTCTATGCCCTGACCCGCGAGAACCGCCGTTATCTGGCTGCAAACGGCATTCCGATCACAGCGGGACGGCTGTATCTGGCGCATTTTCTAGGACCGCAGGGCGCGGTACAGGCGCTGCGGGCCGATCCCGATGCGCTGGTGAGTACGGTGATGGGGGCGAATGTCGTGTCGGCCAACCCGTTCCTGACAGGGCGCAGCATAGCCGACCTGCAGATCTGGGCGGAACGCAAGGTTGGCGGAAAGAGCACGGCATCGCTGCCGCTGGCCAGCACACAAAGCCCCGCCACCCGCGCCTATCGCCGCGCCATCGACACGATACTGGCGCGGGCAGACGCGGGCTGAGCGACCTCAGGCCGCGACCTTGGCGGCCTTCATCGCCTTTTCCATGAAGGTCTTACGGCGTTGGAAACGGTCTTGCGGCACGCCCAGCCAGTTCATCCGTTTCACGATCTCCGCCCCGAACGCCGCCAGATCGTTAGCAGCCACATGCTTTTGCAGGAATTTGCGTGATCTGGGATCATAATCCCCGCGGAATTTCAGATCGACCAGCATCTCCTTGATGGCCCCATGCAGCTTGCCCCAATTAACCGCGCCATAGGTGGCGACCGTGTCGGCCTTGCTACAGATGCGCATCACAACAGCTTCTGTCTCGGCATAGCTGATATCAAACAGAACCTTCTGGCCCTGCTGGGAAATCTCGAATTTCTCCAGCTTGTTATCGGTGATGAATTTCTCGGCCTGCGCGCCCGATTTTCCCGCAGCCCCCGCGATAAGCGTGGCGTTTTCGGTGCTGACACCTGCGCGCTTCAGATCGGCCATGATCTTCGTTTTGGTCTTTTCTTTCATGTCATAGCCGCGCCCGATCGTAAGGCCCGACGCACTGCTGGGCACATGCAGCCTGCGCGAATGGTAATACCCCCCCTCGGTGCCTTCGGAATTCCATGTCAGCGACCCTTTGGTCGGCGCGATCTGCACATTGGAAAGCGGTTGAACATCAGCCATAAAGAAATCCTTGTTTGTAAAGTAAAAGGGGAAAAGACGCCCCGCGCGCCGGAGGAAGATCTCCACCCCTATCACGCACGCAGGGCATCACATCAGGGCGCCTCGACCATATCGGTCAGGAAGGCCGTGCGTGCCTCGGTCATCTTGATGCGGCAAGAGGCCACAAACACACCATAGCCCGAGCCACCGCGCGAATAGTAATTTTCCAGCGCACATTGCTGGTCACGATAGGCCAGCCAGCCGGGTTCGGCGACTTCCAGCATTGCCGCCAGTCCCGGCTCCTCGGCATTGTTGTTTTCCAGTGCCTTCGTATAGGCCGCCTGCAGCTTGGCCTCGGCCTCGGTCAGGGCTTTGTCATAGCACTGGTTCATCTCGGCCTGCGTCTTGGCGCTGGCACAGTCTTCGTCGACATCGGCATGCGCCGCGACCGGCCCCATGAGCGGCAGCGCCAGAAGCGCCGTCATCATCAGCCAAGAACTAGACAATTTCATATGCAAAGGCTCCGTCTTTCATCGCGATGGTCACGCGGGAAATATCCTCGCCCGAGACCATCCGGCGCAGCACCTCGCGCGAGAGTTCGGGCAAAATCGTGTTGGTGATGATATTGTCGATCATCCGCCCGCCCGAATCCGGGTCACGGCATTCCGAGACAATATGCGCGATCACGTCACCGGTATAGGACAGCTCTGCATCATGGGCGGATTTCAGCCGTTTTTCAACCGCTTGCAGCTTGAGCTTGGTGATACCACCCAGCACCTCCTGCGAGAGCGGCAGATAGGGGATGGTCACGATGCGGCCCAGAAGCGCAGGCGGGAAGACCGTCAGCTGATGCGGGCGCAGGGCCTCGGTTACCTGATCGAGGTCAGGAATTTTGCGTCCCTCATCGGCCATCTCCATGATCACCTCGGTGCCGACATTCGAGGTCAGCAGGATCAGCGTATTGCGGAAATTGATCGCACGGCCATTGCCGTCTTCCATCACGCCCTTGTCGAACACTTGGAAGAACAGCTCATGCACATCGGGGTGGGCCTTCTCGATCTCGTCAAGCAGCACCACCGAATAGGGCTTGCGGCGCACGGCCTCCGTCAGCCGGCCACCCTCGCCATAGCCCACATATCCGGGAGGCGCGCCTTTCAGCAGGCTGACCGTATGGGCCTCCTGAAATTCGGACATATTGATGGTGATCATGTTCTGCGCGCCACCGTAAAGCGCCTCGGCCAGCGCCACGGCGGTTTCGGTTTTACCGACCCCCGAGGGGCCTGCCAACATGAAGACCCCCAGCGGCTTTTCGGGGTTGGCAAGCCCTGCCCGCGCGGTCTCGATCCGGCGCGCGATGGCCCCCAAAGCGTGGTCCTGCCCGATCACGCGGTCCTTTAGCGTGTCCTGCAGCGTCAGCACGGCCTCAAGCTGGTCGCGCACCATGCGCCCCGTCGGGATGCCCGTCCAGTCAGAGACCACCTGCGCCACGGTCTGCGCATCGACATGGGCAAAGACCATGCGGTTTTCGGGGTCTTCGGCCTCAAGCTCGGCCAGCTGCGCCAGCATATCGGCCCGCAGTTGGGCGGGGTCGTCCTGTACCTGCAGCGCATCCGTTTCAGGGGCCGGCCCCTCCGCCGCTTCGGCGGGTTCCAGAACCGGCTCGGGGGCAGGTGCGCCTTCCGCAATCTTCGCCCGTAGCGCAATGATCTGGTCCACAAGCTTTTTCTGCGTGGCAAAACGCGCCTCTAGCGTGGCAAGGCTTGCCTCGGCCTCGGCACGTTCGGCCTGCGCCTCGGCAATGCGGGCCGAGCCATCCTCGCCCAGATCACCCGAGGCCTCTTTCGCGCCGATCTCGGTGTCCAGCGCGCGGATCTTGGCCTGAAGATCGGCAATACGCGCAGGCGTCGAGGCCTGCGAGACGGCCACCCGCGCACAGGCGGTATCCAAAAGCGACACGGCTTTATCGGGCAGCTGACGCGCAGGGATATAGCGCTGCGACAGTTCAACCGCGGCCACCACCGCCTCGTCGGAAATACGCACGCCATGATGGCTTTCCATCGGTGCCAGCACGCCGCGCAACATGGTGCAGCAGGTGGCGACGTCGGGCTCGTCCACCGTCACCGGCTGGAAGCGGCGGGTCAGCGCGGGGTCTTTCTCGAAATACTGGCGGTATTCGGCCCAAGTGGTGGCGGCAATCGTGCGCAGGGTGCCGCGCGCCAGCGCCGGTTTCAGCAGGTTGGCGGCATCGCCGGTGCCCGCCTGCCCGCCTGCGCCGATCAGCGTATGGGCCTCGTCGATAAAGAGGATGATCGGCACGGGCGAGGCCTGCACCTCGTCGATCACCGCCTTCAGGCGCTGCTCGAATTCGCCCTTCATCGAGGCCCCCGCCTGCATCGCCTGAATATCCAGCATGTAAAGCCGCGTGCCCTTCAGCGCGGGCGGCACCTCGCCGCGTGCCAGTGCCTGCGCGAAACCTTCCACCACGGCGGTCTTGCCCACACCGGCCTCGCCGGTCAGGATCGGGTTGTTCTGGCGGCGGCGCAACAGCGCATCGGTGATCTGGCGGATCTCGTCATCACGGCCCACCACCGGATCAAGACGCCCCGCTTCCGCCTCTGCCGTCAGATCCTGCGCAAAACGCCCCAAAGCCGTCTGCCCCTTGCCCGAGGCGGTCGAGGCTGCATCGCCGCCTGCCACCAGCCCCGAGCCGTCCATCGGGCGCATGTCCTCTTCATCCGAACCGGCCCAGAGGCTGCGCGCCTCGGAAGCCACCTGCTCGGGCGGGATCTGCGCAAAGACCGACGACAGCGAGATCAACTGCCGTTTCAGCGTGGGGTCCGACAAAAGGGCCACCAGCACATGGCCGGTGCGGATCTGCGCCTCGGCGAAAAACAGCGTCGCATAGGTCCAGGCATGGTTCAGCGCATCGGCCAGAAATTCCGAAATCCCCGGAATGGTGGTCACATTGCGGTCCATCTCGGACAGGATACGGTCGAGGTCCTTGAGCGCGCGTCCACGATCCAGCCCCAAACCCGTCAGCGTCAGGGACAGATCGCTTTGCTGGTTGGACAGCGAGGCAAAGACCCAATGTGCCAGATCGACATGGCGATGCCCTTCCGAACGCGCCTGCCGCATCCCTTGCAAGAAGGCATCATAGCCCACGCGGTTCATCTTGCCGGCATAGGTTTCAATGGTGATTTCTGTCATCAAAAGGGCTTTCGTCTGGAACTGGAAATGTAAGAAAGGGGGCGCGGCCTATGCCGCGATCCCTTGGGGTCGGGGCGGCGTCTGATCGCCGTCGGGAAGGCTGAGCGTGTAGCGCGTGGCATGGACCTGCTGCTCGGGACGGCCCGGATCGGGGGCGATGCACGCCATCCAGCCGATCCGCGTCGACTGCCCCAGCACCGCAGGCATGATCTGCGGTTTGGGCAACCAGAGCGCCACATCCACCTCGGTCACAACGCCCAGATACCAGCGCACGAGGTCACGCAACTCGGCATGCCCCTGTGCGCCGGGCAACATATGGTTGAACTGCACCATATCCGGCACATGCAGATGGATGGTGATCTTCTCTCCGATCGAGCGCACTTGCGCCCCCAGATGCAGATTGCGCCCGAGCCCCGCACATTGCAGCCCCAGCGCACTGCGCGCCTCGGGTTCGATGCGCAGCCATGTCGGCACCATCTCTTCAACCTCGACACGCAGGCCCGCGCCGAAATGCACCGACAGCATCTGGCGCAGCTTGACGGGGCTTTTCACACGCCCGATCGCAAAAGGCGCAAGATAGGCACGGCTAGTGGCGGGCAGCGCCTGATCGGGGTAGCTGTCGGGGGTCGCGGTGCCGGTAAAGGCCTGCAGGAACGCGGTAAATCTGTCGTCGCGATGATCGAACTGGGTGATCGCGCGCGCATCCGACCAGACGCGGAAAAACAGCTCCTGAAAGCGGGCCGCGAAAATATCGGTAAAGGCGGCAAAACTGCCATCGCCGCTTTCGAACCAGCGCAGCACCTCTTCGGTCCAGTTCAGCGGCAGCGCCCCGAAGGCCCCGAAGAACCCCAGAAACTGCGCCCGCACCGAGGGCACCTGCCCGCGCTCGCCCATCCGCGCCAGATCCTGCGCGGGGAAGCTCAGGAACGGATCCTGCCCCAGCCGCACAAGCGACTGTTTGAGCCGCGTATTCCGCCCGATACGGGGCCGACCTGCGGGGGCCTCGCGCTCGATCCGGCGCAGCGCCGCCAGCAATCCCCTGCCCACCGCCCGCGCCATTTCACCCTCGCGGCGTGCCAGCACGGTGCTGGCCTGCGACACCGCACTGCGCGTGGTGTCCAGAACAGGGGCGGTCTCGGCGCTCACAATAAGGGCCCCCGTCCGGTGCGCGGGGGGAAGGTCAGGATGTGACCGCGCTGGCGGGTCTCGATCCTGACTTGGGTGAAGGCATTGACCGCCGCATATTCGGCCAGAAACCGGTCCAGCACCGCGCCAATCAGAATGGGACCGGAGCCTTCGTAATCATCGTCATTGAAGGTCAGCGTGACTTCCAGTCCCCGCGCGGCATGGAAGCCATCGGCCATCGCCACGGTGCGGGTAATCGGGCGTGTGGCAAGATGGGTCACCCCTGCCACGGCGGCCCGTGCGGCCGGATCGGCATGATTGGCAAACACCGAAAGGATCTCGCGCAGCGCCGCCGCCCCATCCTCGCGCCCCTGCCCGCTCAGCCCGAACTGGTTGAGCGACAGGAAAGAGATCAGCCGCCAGTAGACATGCCCCTCCTGACCGCGCACCCCCGCCAGCGTCGCGTCCTGCGCCAGCGGATAGCGCGGCGCCGACGGGCCCGAGCGCACGCCCAAGGTGACGGACTGGTCATCGTTCAGCGTAAAATCATCACGGCTTTCGGCAATCGGCAGGCTTTCGGCCAGATGGCGGTTCGAGGCCAAAGCCTTGACCTGCAGGCGCTGCACCTCTTCCTGTCCGGGCGGTTCATAGATCGAGATGAAGGTCTCGGTCCCGCGATACTGCGACCGCTGCATCCCCAGACGGCGCTCCTTCGCCGTCAGACGGCGCTGTTTACGGCGGGAGGTGTAGTAATAGCTCTGGCGCGGGTCGGTGCCGCCTTCGGGCTGGGCGTAAAGCGGCAGCACATCGGCCTTGCTTTGCAGGCTGGCAAAATGCGCCTGCACCCCCGTAATCGCATGGATCTCGTAATGCGTCATCGGCGTCGAATTGGGCATGACGACAAATTCGCTATGGCGCTCGTCCACCCGCACGGTCGAGGCCATTTCCTCGAAGAGATTCACCGCAGGCACGCAGTGCAGCGCCAGATCGCGCCGCCCCAGCCGTTGGGCAAGACGGCCATTGGGCTGGTCGAATTCGAAGATCACCTGAAGCTCCGAGCCCGGCAGACGCTTGAGATAGGCCGCCAGCCCCGTAAGGCGCAGATTGAGGAATTTGCGCGGAAAAATGAAGAACTCGCGCAGCAGCGCATAGCCGTCAAAAAGGCGGTCATGATGCGGCAGCAGCCGTTCGTCCAGATCGAAGCCCCCCTGCTCCAGCGCCTCTTTCGGCAGGCGGGCAAAGCAGGCATCGCCGTTGCCATCAAGCCAGCGCAGACTGGTGCGGGTCGTATCGGCCAGAAGCTGTTCATAAAGCGCGCAGGCCTCGGCCATCGGGCCGGTCAGATGCAGGTCCAGCCGGTCCATCGCAAGTTCCGCCAAAGGCGCGGAGCCGTCTGTCAGACCATTCGTGCCAACCCGTGCCAGATCCAGCACAAGCCCCGCACGGGTGTCGGAATGCGGCTCCTGCCCCAAGGCTCCGATCGGCCCTGCCCCGCCGTGATAGGTCACTCCCGTCAGGGCGATCGGCCAGATGGTCAGCGGCGCGGCCAGCGTGAAGCGGCAGGCAATGCGACGGTCGGCATCACGGAAGCGGGCATCCATATAGGCCCCGGGCGCAAAGCGCAGCCCCTCGGTAATCGCCGAAGCATCCGCGGGAATGCTGGCCTCGGCCAGCAGCACCGAGGGCACAGGGGCCAGCGCCTGCGGGAAAATCTGCTCCAGCAGCGTTTCGGTGAATGTCTTGAACTCTTCATCGATCTTCAGCTGCACCCGTGCCGCCAAAAAGGCAGAGCCTTCCAGCAGCCCCGCAACCGTCGGGTCCAGATTTTCGGCCAGCAGGCCGCCCAGGCGGTCCGCAAGGCCGGGATAATCGGCGGCAAATTCCGCCGTGCGTTCCTTCAGCAGCGCCAGTTCGCGGTTATAGGCATCACGGAACGCGCGGTTCATGCTTTCACCCTGAGCGTCGACATCTTCATATTGCCCGATCCGAGATCGACCTCGGCATCGAAATCGACCGGAATATCGACAGGATCCCCCGCCATCTCGGCCTCGACCGAAATGGACAGCCGCTGGCGGGCATTGCCATCGGGCTCCACCACGCGCACATGCAGGCTTTCGGCCAGAAGGCGCGGCTCGTGGCGCAGAAGGCTTTCACGAATGGATTGCACAAGATCCTGCCGCTGCAATTCGGCCAGCGACACGGAAGACAGGTCGCGAAACCCGTAATTCAGGATCGAATCGGCCACATAGGGGGCGTCGTCCAGATCCTGTGCGGCATCCAGACGGATCGTGTTGAGGAGCGCGTCGAGATCGCTTTTGAGATGGCGACGCAACTGATCGGCAGACACCCCTTCGCGGCGGGGCTTCGAACGCTGGGTCACCTCAACCTCGCCGCCCTGCGCCGGACCGTTGGCACGACGGGCATCATGTTCCTCGAAGGCCGAGCGGAACACCTGAAAGATCGAGATTTTGGCGCGTTCATGTCCGTTCCAGTGTTTGAAACCGGATTTCGGCTGCGCTGGATCACGGGCGGCCATCACACGTCCCCTTCGCACAGTCCGGCCCACCCCAGAAGGCCTGCCAGAGCGTCAGAAAGCGGAAGCCGGACAAGCCGGCTCCCGCAGTGATCTGGATCACAGATCCGAATGGGCGGATTAGGCCGACCACTCGATGTTTTCTGCGATTTCCCAACCGGCTGCGCTTTCCGGACCTGCGCCACCATCTTCTTCCTGCATGGTGTAGGTCACTTGGAAGGCGCGGAAGTTCAGGGTCAGCGTCTCTTGAACGCGGTCCAGACCATCCTTGGTGCCACCGGTGAGGTAGGACGTGATCATCACGTCTTTGAGGTCGATTTTCAGGTAGTCCACCGGTGCGGTGCCGCCCGATTTACGCACGACCAGCTGACCGCCGGTGATGTGCTCGCCCGAGCAGCAGCGCTTGATCAGGTCGTGGGTTGCCGCATCGACGTATTTGGTGATGGTAATGTCTTGAACATCGACTTTACCGCCGCCGCCACCGTGGCCTTGGTGGGTGGTGCCGGATTGGCTCAGGCCCCAGTTCCACGACAGGACGTCGATCCAGTCTTTGTGTTTGTCATCATGGGACTCGCCCTTGATGTTGTTTTCGAGTTTCAAAAAGCAATCAATTGCCATAGCGCGGTCTCCTAGTTTGCTGCGCTTTCAGAAAAACTTGGTTTTGTGCGATGCTTACTTCCCTGCCGGCAGCTTCGATACCAGCGACATGCCGATATCCATGCCTTCCAGCTGGAAGTGAGGCCGAAGGTAGAACTTACCCTGGTAATAGCCGGGGTTGAGCTCGTCTTCGACGACCTCCACCTTTGCACCTGCCAGCGGTTTACGGGCTTTTTCAAGCTCGCTCGCGCTTTCAGGATTGCCCGAAACATATTTGTTGATCCAGGCCTGCAGCTGTTTTTGCAGCTGAAGCTGGTCGGGGCTTGTCCCGATTTTATCGCGCACCATCACCTTCAGGTAATGGCTAAACCGAGACACAGCAAAGATGTAGGGAATGCGCGAAGACATATTGTCGGAGGCTGTTGCAAGGTCATCGACATAGGTCTTCGGACGATAGAGCGATTGCGCACCGATAAAGGCGGCCTTGTCGGTATGCTGACGATGGATCAGCCCGATCAGACCGGCTTTCGACAGCTCGCCCTCGCGACGATCGGTGATCGACACTTCGGTCGGACATTTCATGTCCTTCGAGCCGTCCCCGGTGTCAAACAGATGGGTCGGCAGGTTTGCCACTTCGCCACCCGAAGTCACACCACGAATACGCACCGTCCAACCGTATTCCTTGAAGGCGCGGTTGATATTGGTCGCCATCGCATGGGCCGCGTTCATCCAGGCATATTTCTTGCCGTCATGACCGTCAGTTTCTTCTTCGAAATTGAACTCTTCAACAACTGAATTGGAGTTCGGGCCATAGGGCTCGCGCGCCAGAACACGGGGGGCCACCAGCGCGAGAAAGCGCGAATTCTCGCTGTCACGCAGGCTGTTCCACTGTGCATATTCGGGGGTCTCGAAGACCTCGGACAGATCCGGCGGGGTGCCGATCTCGTTCCAGCTATCAAGACCCAGAAGCTCGGGGGCCGTGCCAGAGATGAAGGGCGCAAGGGCGGCCTCCGAAATCTTGCCCAGCGAATTGAGCAGATTCACATCCGGCGAGGAATGATCGAAGTAGTAATCCCCGATCAGACAGCCGAAGGGCTTGCCGCCCAGCGTGCCGAGATTTTGCTCGTAAACCGCATTGAACAGCGGCGACTTGTCCCATTTTGCACCCGGATAGCGGCGCATCATCGCCTGCAGTTCCGGTTTGGACATGTTCAGGACCTTCACCCGCAGCGAGGCATCGGTTTCGGAATTATTGACCGTATAGGCCAGACCGCGCCATGCGGACTCGATCTTCTGGAACTCTTCCGCATGCATGATCTCGTTGACCTGATTGCTCAGCTGCTCGTCGAGCTTGGCAATCATCGCATCCAGCGTATCAACCACATCTTCCGAGATCAGATCCTGCGAAAGAAGCGCCTCACGCGCAAGCGCACCCACTGCATTATCCACCTCGCGCGCGGCCACTTCGCTGCGCGGTTTGATGGTCTGCTTGAGGATGTCGGAGAACTCCGAGAGCTCGTCAAGAGCTGCGGCGGGCTGGCCGCCTTGGGCCTGAAGGGAATCAGTCATTGCGCGTCATCTCCGGATTTTGCGTCCGCTTCGGCAGCCTCGCGCTCTGCACGATCTGCCAGCGCGGCCAGAAGTTCGGGGTCTTCGAGAAGGCGCTGGATATGCTCTTGCGCCTTGGGTTTCGCGGCAAGATAGCGCTGCAGGTTGGCCAGTTGCTCGCGCGCCTGCAACAGCTTGTTCAGTGCCGGAACCTGACGGGCGATCGCAGCCGGTTCGAGATCGTCCATTTTCTCGAATTGCAGATTTACGCCCATGCGGTCGGTGGAGTTCGGGTCCAGAGTGTTCTTGACGACGAAGCTGACGCCCGGTTTGACCGAGCCCATATAGTCATCAAGCGTCGCGCTGGTCACATCCGAGAAGCCACGATCTTCAACAGCAGGTTTTTCCACGCCGGGATTGTTGCCTGACAGATCAGACATCACCCCCATGACAAACGGCAACTCGACCATTTTCTCGCTGTCGTAGGGATCCTGATACTGAATTTGAACGCGCGGCGGACGGTTGCGCTTTACAAAATTGGAACCAGAATCTGAAGCCATGGAAAACCAACTCCTTGATAATTAATTAATGTAGTGAGTAAGAACCCCGAGAGGCGTTTCTTGTCAATCTCTGTTTAGGCAGACAGCATGAAGTTTCTGCGAAAAATTTGATTTGAAACGTATAATTTCCTACCCGTCTGCTTTTTTCGTTAGAAATTCCTTCAGGATTCCCTGAAAGTCCCGTCCTATATAGCTTGCCGCTCGGGCAAGGAGTAGGGGCACGGGGCTCGATTTTTCGCTTCGGCGGAAATACGCCTCGACAGCCGCAATGGCTTCGGCGGCTTTCTGCCCATCCAGGATATCGGCCACGGCAGGCAGGGGCGGCTTTTTCTCGGCCACCGCCGTCTCGGGCAATGTGGCGCTGAGTTTTTGCAGCCTTGCACTATCGAGCACGAAGCCCGTTGCCGGACCAAAATCGATATGCGCCTCGGACAGACGGTTGGGCATCAGGGTCTCGATGGCCTCCAGAAGCGATTTCCCAATCAGCAGCCGCGCCTGCGTTACCAGAACCAGCGCCGCCGATGAGGGTTCGGACTGGCGGTAATATTGCTCGACCTTCTCGAGAACCGCCCGCGCATGGTCATGGCTTTCCACCCGTGGCCCCGCCGCAGGGTTGACGGGCGCGGACGGAACCGGTTGTGGTGCCGGATCGGCGATCTCCGGCGCGGGCTCCGCTGCCGCCTGCGCGATGTCCTGATCGGCGCGGCGCACCATTCCCGGACGGGCATGGGCCAGAACATCGTAAATCTGCGTCAGCACCGCCGTCAGCGGCGTTAATCCCAGCGTGATCGGATGGCTGCCGCGCAGGCTGGCCGCGCTGATTTCCGCAATGGCGGCCAACACCCGATCCACGGCATCCGCGATTTTTTCGACGCGCGAGGCCTGACCGGCATCGGCCAGCAGCGATGTCATGGCCTCGCCATCCAGATCCTGTTCGTTCTGCAACGCGGTCAGCTCTCCCGAGGCCACGCGCAACTTGCGCAAAGTGACCTCGGTCGAGCCGGTCAAACCGGCAAATTGCAGCGCCTGCACCATCGTCACCGGCGCCGCCAGATCATTCAGCGCCTCGCGCCGTTCGCTTGGCCCGTCCTGCATCGAGGGGTGCAGATCGTCGCCGAAAGTCTTCATCAGGGCGGCGATTGTCTCGAAGGTCTCGGGCAGATCCAGCAAACGACCGGCCAGCGCCTGCCATTGCGCGCGCAGCACCAGAAGCCGCAGGTCGCGGCTGCGCGCCAGCAATGTGTCGATCTGTTTCAGCTCGGCGGCCAGATCCACTTCCGAGGGGTCGAAAACCCGATCCGGCGACAAACTGCCATCGGGCCGCGAGACACCGGGCACAAAGTAACGATCCGGCAACCGGCCAAGCGCGCCGAAATAATACTCGTCGTAATCCGGATCCATCAACGCGCTCAGATCGGCACCGCAAGGGGCCTCTGCACTGACGGGGGTCAGCAGCTTTTCCATATTCATGATCGCTCTCCCAGAATAGAGTTGCGGACCGGATGGCCAAGACCCGCCTTAGCCATGATCGCTATGAGCCTGCGCATAGGCCTGCGCGAAAGCCTCCAGAAAGACATCCAGCATTCCGTTCTCGCCACTTGCCGCACGTTTGTCCCAGCGGGACACATATTCATCCCATGCCCGCCCCTTGCGCGCCCCCGGCAGGATGCCCCCCTGCAATCCCTCTTCCACCTCTTCGGGCGAGAGATCCTTGAGCACGGCGCTCAGCGCGGGCTGCAAGGCCGCAAAAATGGCCTGCTGGTGGCGCTGGATATCCCGCAGCGCCGCCCCCACACCTTCGGCACCGCTCTGGAAACCGTCACGCGGCTGCAAGAAGAGCGCCGTCACCGCCTCATCCACATTCGGGATGAATTTCAGCGGGTTATTCCCGCTTGCGGCACGCATGGTGCGCTCTCCGGAGCGGGTGAACTGTTTGACATGCGCGCGTTCGCGCAAAATGGCCATGATCAGCGCGGTCGACACCTGACTGGCCTCGCCAAGGCTGCGCGCCAAGGCCAGCGGATCGGTTGTTTTGGCAAGCTCCGGGTCAAGCCCTGCGCCTTCACAGAAGGCCTGCAGAATATCCTGCCCCTGATCGCGGGGCGGCGCTTCGGCACTGCGCTGCGGCACGAAAGGCCGCGGTTCGGGCGCATTGGGCGGGCCACCCTGCGGACCGGCACCGGACATGAATTCCGGTGGCGAAAGCGGCGGGATCGGATCGGGGCGCGGTGCCGCCCCCTCCGGGCCTTGCGGGAAGGCCGGCATGGGCATGGGCGCGGGCGCGGGCCAGCCTTGCGGCTGCGCCTGCGGTGCAGGAGACGCGAGCGGCACGAAGCCGCCCAGAGACTGGTCGATATCGCCCGAACGCGATGCGGGCGCCAAAGGCGTGGCCGCAACGGCCGGTGCGAAACCGAAATCCCAAGGGTCATCCGACGCTGGCGCTGCGGGTTCGGCGGCGGGCATCGCATGGCCCGTAGAGGGCGGCAGCGCCGCGCCCTGTTCCTGCACCACGATGACATAGCGCCCGACCAGAAAGCGCTCGCCTGCCCGTAGCGGGTGCGGTGCCTGCAGACGATGCGACTGCCCCTGCAGATAGGTGCCGTTGGTGGACATGTCGATCAGCCAATACTGCCCGTTTTCCATCCGCAACGTGAAGTGATGGCCGGAAATCAGGCGCGAGGGGTCGGGCAGCACCCAATCCATCGCATTGCGCCGCCCCACATGCAGCTCACGGCCATCCAGCGGCAGGGAAACCGGTCCGCCAGTGTCAAGATGATCGACATTCTCGAGAGTTAGGATCAGGGTCATCGGGTTTGAACAGCTTTAACAAAACAGGGGCGAAAGACGGACAGGGGCCGGGCCATGGCGTCAATGTGCCGCAAAAAGGCGCGCGGCCTCGTCAATGATCTTCGCAAGCAGGATCGGGCGGTCGCGCAGATCCTGCATGGCAACGGCAGACAGGATGGCGGCATTGATCGCCTGCGGCATCCGGTGGCTGGGGACGGGGGCCGGATCATTGGGCGCGATGGCACCGCCCGACCAGCCGACAGCCAGACCCAGATAGACCGCCGGACTGCGCACCGGCGCAAAAAGCGCGCTTTGCATCACCCGCCAGCGGTTAGTCGCATCCGACGAGCGCGTCCAATCGGCCACCAGCGCCAGAATGGCGCGGTCCGGCGCGGTGGGCTCGGGCAGGGTCCGGCGCAGGCACTCATAGGCCCACCAGACCACCAGATGGGGCACCGCCGCAAACGCCGTATAAATCACGGCCTCTTCCGGCGTGGTCGAGCCGCGCAGCCGCAACAGGAAATTCAATCCGGTTTCCTCGGCTCCGGGCCGAAGCTGGGTCATCCGTGTAAGATAGGGTTCGGCCCCGTAGAGTTCGGCAGGGGTATCAAAGCGCAAGAAACGGATGGGCGGCTGGGTTTTATCCGACATTTCGTCTTCAGAACGGAACGGTTCGGGCAGATCCATCGGGGTATCCATCAAATCCAAGGCAACCGGACCTGCACCACGACAGGACCAGACGGCCACCTCTCAATAAAGCCTAGCAATCGCCGCGAACCCTAAAAGCAAGCTCGCCACATAGCAAGTGCCCCCGACGGCCGTCGCGTGACCCGCGACACAGCGCCCCGCCCCCGCGCGGATCATCCCGCCATGACCGGCGTCTTGGCTTCGGCATGCAAAACCACCAGAGCCGCCGCCCGTGCATCCTCGCCCGCATCGTGATGCACGAAACTCAGCCCCAGATGGTCTTTCAGCGAGGCAAGCCCGTGCCCGCCCCGTCCCTTGAGCTGCGGCCAGGCCTTACGCGCCACGATCACACTGTCGCGCCATTCCCAATCAGGCGCGGGCAACTGCGCCTGCAGACTGGCCCGTCCGATGGCACTCCGGTCGAAACCGGAATGCTGATAGATCACAAGCCCCTGTAACGCGGGTCGCAAGATCTCGATCACCTGCGCGAAAGACGGCGCCCCGAGAACGGTCTGGGCCGTAATCCCGTGCACCCAGCTGCACGACCAGTCCGCCGTTGCCGGATCGATATAACAGGACCATGTCTCGATCTTATTGGCAGGGGCCACACCCGGATGCACGAAGGCCAGCCCGATCTGGCAGATACTGCTGCGATCACGGTTCGCCGTCTCCACATCCAGAGCGACAAAACGGAAACCGCCCTGCGGCAAGGGCGGCATAAAGGGATCTGATGGGACATGTATCATAACCGCCTTAGAACCCATAAAATCCAAGCGCGCAAGCATGGGCGGCATGGCTCCCGTCATACGGGAATTCCCGAAAGACCCGAAATAACGTGCCGTCACTCGGCGCGCATATATCCGCTTACGCGACGGTTGCAAGGCAGTTGTGGGCCTGCCAGCCCTGCAGAAAAATGCTAGCATCTTTAGTGATCCGTCCACGCGCGATCACATCACAAGACATCCTTAACCCAAACGCGCCTAATACTGGCGCATTAAGGCTAATCGACACAAACGGGGGCTCCGCATGGTCGCACCACGAAATAGCAAGCCGTCTGGCGAGCTACGCCACATCTTTGGTCCCGCCCGTGGGGCGCTCTGGGCGATTGCCTTATTCTCCGTTGCAGTGAACGTGCTGCTGCTGACCGGACCGCTTTTCATGCTACAGGTCTATGACCGTGTGATCGGCTCGCGCTCAAGCTCGACATTGCTGGTGCTGTTCCTGATCGTCGGGTTCCTGTTCACCGTCATGGGGCTTCTGGACTATTTCCGTGGCCGCATTCTGGCGCGGATCGGCGCGCAGCTTGTTGAACGGCTGGATGCCCGCATCATGCGCGCCACGCTCGAACGCACGGCTTCGGCCACCTATCGCAACCAGCCCGCCACCGGCGCGACAGAGCTCAGCCGGATCAATGCGCTTTTCGGGTCTCCGGCGCTCGGGGCGGTATTCGACCTGCCCTTCACCCCGATCTTCGTCGCCCTGCTGTTTTTCTTCCATCCGCTGATGGGGTGGTTTGCCATCGCCTCTTCGGTCATTGTGTTCACGCTTGCGGTGCTCAACCAGCGCTATACCCACGCCGCCCATGCCGAGGCCAATCGCGCCGCCGCCGAAGCCGAGATGCGCAGCACGGTCATGCGCAGCGGGCTGGAAACCCTGCGCGGACTGGGTATGAGCCGCCAGATGCTCGACCGCTGGCAAAATGCCCGTGATCGCGCCTTGCTGCATGGCATGAAGGCCGCCGATCGCAGCGGTGGCTTCACACAGGCCACGAAAGCATTCCGGATGTTCATCCAGTCGGCCATGCTGGCTTTGGGCGCATGGCTGGTCTTGCAGAATATGCTCACGGCGGGCGCGATGATTGCGGGCTCGGTCCTGCTCGGGCGCGCCCTTGCCCCCGTCGAACAGACCGTCGGGCAATGGGCCGCGATCCAGAATGCGTGGAATGCCCGTAAATCCCTGTCGCGCCTGCTGGACGAGACCCCCGAAAAAGAAGCCCCGATGTCGCTGCCCCGCCCCAAGCCGGAGCTGACGGTCAGCGATATTCTGGTGGCCCCGCCCGGCAGCCGCACGCCCACCCTCCACCAGCTCAGTTTCGAAGCGGTTGCAGGGGACGCGATTGCTGTCATCGGCGTCTCTGCATCGGGAAAATCCACGCTGGCCCGTGCGCTGGTCGGGCTCTGGCCCACCCTGCATGGCGAAATCCGCCTTGGCGGCGCGGCGCTGGCGCATTTCGACCGCGAGGCCCTTGGGCGGCTGCTGGGCTATCTGCCGCAGGAGGTCACGCTTTTTGCCGGAACCGTGGCCGAGAACATCGCCCGCTTCACCCCCAATGCCGACCCGAAGGACATCGTCTACGCGGCCCAGACGGCCGCTGCCCATGAGCTGATCCTGTCGCTGCCGCAAGGCTATGACACCCCGCTCAGCGACGGGGCGCCCGAACTTTCCGGCGGTCAGCGACAGCGGATCGGGCTGGCCCGCGCGATCTTCGGCAACCCGATCCTGCTTGTGCTCGACGAGCCCAATTCCAGTCTGGATGATGCGGGCACGAAGGCGCTGAACCAGTCGATTTCGATCGCCCGCAAACAGGGGCAGATCACCCTTGTGATGTCCCATCGTCCTTCGGCACTGGCACATTGCAACAAGGTGCTGCTGCTTGACAAAGGACAGATCCGCGCCTTCGGCCCGCGTGACGAGGTCCTGCGCAGCCACGTGAAAAATGCCAGCAACTTCGTGCGCCCCAAAGCAGTTGGAGAGAATTGACATGACACGCTATTCTGTTCGTGGACCGATGATGGCAGGGCTTGCGGTGCTGGCTTTGGGCTGCGGCGGCTTCGTGGCGTGGGCCGTCGCCACCGAAATCGACGGCGCAGTGGTGACCCAAGGCCGTGTCGAGGTGGAAGCCCGTCGCCAGACGCTCCAGCATCCGGACGGCGGGATGGTCGCCGAAATCTTCGTGCGCGACGGCCAGACCGTAAAAGCGGGGGCACCGCTGATCCGGCTCGACGATTCCGAACTGCTGGCGCAACGCGCCCTTCTGCATGCCAATCTGACCGAAACACTGGCGCGGATCGACCGGCTTCAGGCCGAGGTCAGCGATGCACAAACCATCACATTCGATGAGGAACTTCTGGCGGATGCGACGGAAAATGCCCAGACTCAACGGCTTCTGGCCTCGGAAACCGCCTTGTTCGACTCCCGCCGTGATACGCAGGCCCGCACGCTGGAACAGCTGACAGAGCGCAAGAAACAGACGCAATCCCTGATCGGGGGCTATCAGCGTCAGGTTCAGGCCGGCAACCGCCAACTGCAACTGATCC
The DNA here is from genome assembly GCF_037949285.1 of Thioclava sp. GXIMD4216. Classification (NCBI taxonomy): domain Bacteria; kingdom Pseudomonadati; phylum Pseudomonadota; class Alphaproteobacteria; order Rhodobacterales; family Paracoccaceae; genus Thioclava; species Thioclava sp. GXIMD4216. The sequence continues at coordinate 186,962 of NZ_CP149927.1, read as the reverse complement.
GGCAGGAACTGACCGATCAGGCGAGCCTGCTGGATCGGGGGCTGACACAGGCAAGCCGTGTCTCGGCGCTGTATCGGCAGGAAGCGGAACTGCAAGGAAATATCGGCCAGCTCGAAGCCTCGATCGCCGAGGCTCGCAGCTCGATTGCCGGATATGAGATCGAGGGACTGCGCACCCAAGCCTCCCGCAGGGAGGAATCGCAAGACGCGCTGCGCAGCGAGCAGCCCAACGAGCTGCAAATCCGCGAACAGCTTGGCGTCACAGAGACCCGTCTGGGACGGCTGGTCCTGCGGGCTCCCATGTCGGGACGCGTGCTCGGGCTGAAAATCCACACGATTGGCGGGGTGATCGCGGCCGGACAGGAAGTCGTGTCCATCGTGCCGCAAGACGTGCCGCTGATCTTCATGGTCCGCATCGACCCGCTGCAGATTGACCGGATCCATGCCGGACAATCGGCGATGGTGCGGTTCCCGAATTTCAACAGCCGCACGACACCGAGCTTTTCCGCCACCTTGCGGACCGTCTCGCCCGACACAATCACCGACCCGAACACGCAAAGCACCTATTACACGGCAGAGCTTGAACTGACGCCGGAGGCGAATGAGGCGCTTGGCGATCTGCCGCTCCAACCCGGTATGCCGCTTGAAGCTTTCATCCGGACAGGCGCACGCAGCCCCGCCTCGGTTCTGGTCAAACCGCTCTCCGATTATATGGCCTATGCCCTGCGCGAAGACTGACCCTGCGGGAGAGCCCCCCTTTGCGCCGCACGCCGGTCGCACACGGACAAAGGAGGACCGGTCTGCGGTCACAATCCGATACCGATGGGCATCCGGCATATGATCTGACCGTCTCCGGTCGCTCTTCGGCCGCGCTGCAGCCTGATAGCAGGCCGTCCTGAAAGGACAGGCCTCTATCGCCAATGAAAACGGGGGCCTGCGGGCCCCCGTTCCGGATCATCGCCATATGGCTCAGCTTTGCTGGTCCTTGACGAAGGTCTTGTCGGTTTCGCCGCGGAAGAAATCCCGACCATAGACAAGAATGCACAGCACAACCCCAACCGCGAAGGCCCAGGCCGCACCCCGCGTCGCAAGAACAGCGGCGACGATGCCCGCGATACCAAGATCGCGCTGCGAGCGGGCTTCCATCACCCCGATCCGCACGGAGACATAGCCCTGAATAAGCAGGGTCAGCGCCAGCGCAATGCCGAGGATGGGCTGCACGAGGGTCACGATCGGCATCAGCAGAAGGCCGGTATTCGTCCCCCAACGGAACGACCCCGCCCCGCCAAAGATCGAATCCATCGCCTTTTTGCCTTGCGAGAACCGCTCGACAATCACCACATGCATCGCCGCCCAAAGCGGACCACACATCGCGACATCGGGACCGATGATCGACATGATCGAGTTCCGCGCCCCGAAAATCATATGCGCGCGGTCAGGATTGTAATGCACGACCTCATCGGGACGCTCGTGATCGGCCTCGTCCAGAATGGCCTTGCTTTGCAGCACATCACCAAACAGCACGATATAGGCCGCCAGCACCGTCGGAACGGCGGACACGAACATATGCAGTGGCGGAAAGCCAAGCCCGAACACGGTATATTCTTTCCACAGCGTCACGAAATCGGGCTTGGAGATCCCCCATTCGATCTTGGGCCAGGGGGCCTCGCCGAAGACCGGCGCGATCACGATAGCCAGTGCCACAATCGGGAAGATCCCGAATTTGCCGACCATCCCCCAGAAGGGGCTGACATTTTTCAGCTTGGCGAAATGGCGCGAGAAAATCACATAGAAGGCGATACCGACCGCGATGGAGATGGTGAAGGGAAAGCTGTCAAAGCGCCCCCCTACCTTGAAGACCGAGATCACCGCCGCGATCCCCGCACCGATGATGATACCGGATTTGATGGCTTGAGGGATCAGTTGCACGACCCGATGCGCCAGCCCCGAGGCCCCGATAAAGATCGAGAACACCCCGAGCATCAACTGGAAGGCGATCAGCGCATGCACCCGCTCGGGGCCTTCGGGGAAGGCCGCGCAATAGGCCATCAGCAGCGGGATCGCGGGGGTGATCCAGCCCGGCACGACGGGGTCACCCAGCAGGTGGTGGGTCAGATACAGAATGCCGTTCATCATCACGACCGCCAGCGCGACCTCGAACGGCATATTGAGAAGCTCAACCATCAGCGGGATCGCCGCAAGATCCACGGCACACATCAGAAGGCCCTGGAAATAGTCCGGCCATTCAAACCGATAGTGAAGGAATGGCAGGCGGATTTTGAACGGCCCCGCCGGCCAATAGGGCGTTTCCTGCCCGTCGATGCGTTGTTGTCTCACAGAAGTCTCCTCGTAATCTACGCAGTTCGCCCTTCCCTCCCGGGCGAGAATGTTTTGTGTCAGGCGCCCCACCTGCGATGCGTCGAGGCGCCTGACAAGAGGGTCAGAACGCTTCGCGATACAGCGCGAGCGCGTCTTGTTCCGTCACTTCGACAGGGTTGTTGACCAACAGTCGGGTCTGCAGCATCGCATCACGTGCCAGCATCGGCAGATCGGCCTCGGGTACCTTGACATCGCGCAGCTTCAGCGGCGCGCCGGAGCGGTCCATCAGATCCTGCATGAAGTTCACGAAATTGGCCGATTTGGCTTGCGTGCCTTCGTCGGACGGCCCGATCACCACATCCGCCAGCTCGGCATAAAGCGCGGCGGCACCGGCCATGTTATAGCGCAGGACCGGGCCCAGCATCAGCGCGTTGGTCAACCCGTGCGGCAGGTGGTAATGCCCGCCCAGCGGATAGGCCAGCGCATGGACCGCGCCCACGGGGCTGTTCGAGAACGCCTGACCGGCCAGATTGGCCCCGAGCAGCATCGCTTCACGCGCCGCGCGGTTGGTGCCATCCTGACAGGCCGTGATCAGGTTCGCGCTCATCAGACGCAGCGCTTCCTTGGCGAAGACATCCGACATCAGGTTCTTCTTGTGCTGGCCGGTAAAGGCTTCGATGGCATGCACCATCGCATCGATACCGGTGGCGGCCGTCTGCACCGGCGGCAGGCCGGTGGTCAGTTCGGCATCCAGCAGCACGCGGTCGGCATAAAGCTGTTGCGAGACGATGCCCATCTTGGTGGTCTCGCCGGTGGTCAGAATGGTGATATTGGTCACTTCCGATCCGGTGCCCGCCGTGGTCGGCACCTGCACCAAGGGCGTGCGCTTGCCCTCGACCTTGCCGATCCCATACAGCTCGGACAGCGGCTGTTCGGAGACCAGCATCACCGCCACCAGCTTGGCGATATCCATCGACGAGCCGCCCCCCAGCCCCATGACAATATCGGAGCCTGCCGATTTCGCACGTTCGACACAGGCCATCAGCACGGCCTCCGGCGGATCGGCAACCACATCATCAAATACGGTGACGCTGAAGCCATGCGCCTTGAGAGACGCAATCGCCGGATCGAGCAAGCCATTTTCATGCAGGAACTTGTCGGTCACGATCAACAGGTTACGTTCCGGGAACCACGCCCCCAGAAGTTCGCCCATCCGCTTCGCGCCACCCCATTCCACCAAGGTGGAGCCGGGTGTGTCGAAGGAGAACGGTTTGATACCATCAGTCATTGATCTTGTCCTTGAAGAGAAAAACACAACTGTCCCGCGCCCGGAAGGCCGCGGGACTTACCAAAAGGGTCAGAGCGCGCTACAGATGTATTTCAGCTCGAGATATTCCTCGATGCCGTACTTGGAGCCCTCGCGCCCCAGACCGGACTGTTTGACACCGCCGAAAGGCGCGACCTCGTTCGAGATCAGGCCGGTATTGTGGCCAACCATGCCATATTCCAGCCCCTCGGACACACGCACCATCCGCGCATGATCCTTTGTGTAGAAATAGGCGGCCAGCCCGAAGATCGTGTCATTGGCCATCGCCACGGCCTCTTCCTCGGTGTCGAAGGCAAAGAGCGGCGCCAGCGGCCCGAAGGTCTCTTCCTTGGCGACCTTCATCTCGGGGGTGACGCCGGTCAGGATCGCCGGTTCGAAGAACAGCCCGCCCAGACGTGTGCCGCCCTGCAGCAGGGTCGCGCCCTTGGACACCGCATCCTCGATATGGCTTTCGACCTTATCCAGCGCCTTAGCCTCGATCATCGGACCGATATCAGTGCCCTCTTCGGTGCCATTCCCGACCTTGAGCGCCGAGACTTTCTGCGAGAGTTTCTGCGCGAAGGCCTCATAGACCCCGCGCTGCACCAGAATGCGGTTGGCGCAGACACAGGTCTGACCGGCATTGCGGTATTTCGAGGCCATCGCCCCTTCCACCGCCGCATCCAGATCGGCGTCGTCGAACACGATAAACGGCGCATTGCCGCCCAGTTCCAGCGAGACTTTCTTGATCGTGTCGGCACATTGCGCCATCAGCAGACGCCCCACCTCGGTCGAACCGGTGAAGGAGAGCTTGCGCACGATATCGCTATCGGTCAGCACCTTACCGATTTTCGACGCCGGTCCCGTCACAATCTGGAACACGCCTGCCGGAATCCCCGCACGTTCGGCCAGAACGCCCAGGGCCAGCGCGGTCAGCGGTGTCAGATCGGCCGGACGCACAATCATCGAACAGCCCGCCGCCAGAGCGGGCGCGGCTTTGCGGGTGATCATCGCGGCCGGGAAATTCCAAGGCGTGATCGCCGCCGTGACACCAATCGGCTGGCGCAGCACGGTCAGGCGCTGGTTGCGCGCCGGAGCGGGGATCGTGTCGCCATAAACGCGTTTGGCTTCCTCGGCGAACCATTCCACAAACGAGGCCGCATAGCCGATCTCGCCTTTGGCCTCTTTCAGGGGCTTGCCCTGTTCGAGCGTCATGATCAGCCCCAGATCGTCGGTATGCTCGACCATCAGCGTGAACCATTTACGCAAGACGGCGGCCCGCTCCTTGGCGGTCCAGCGCGCCCATTCGGCCTGCGCCTTGCGCGAGGCCTCGATCACGGCAGGGATCTCCTCGGGGGCGAGCGCGGGCACCGTCCCGACAACGGATCCATCAGCGGGATTGAGAACATCGATCGTTGCGCCGGAGGCGGCATGCACCCACTGGCCATTGACCAAGCAGGCATCTTTCAACAGCGACGGGTCTTTGAGTTGGGACATTGCGGGCCTCATCGTTTGGAGTTGCGTAGGTCTTGCAGTATCGTTCCATATATGAAACGACGTTTGCTATATGGAACGTATGCCGATGTATACACCTATGTCAATCGCTCACATCTTCGCGTAAGACTGCGGCTCAAAGGAAATGGCAGATGGCAGAACCCTCCAAACGACGCGCCCCCGCCGCAGAGCGGACAATCCTGATACTGGACAAGCTTTCCGCGCATCCCTCGCCGCTGGGGGTCTCGGAACTGGCCCGCGAAATGGGCCTGCCCAAAAGTTCGGTCTACGGAATCTGCGAGACACTTGTCGCAGCCGGTGTGCTGCATTCGGAGCCAGACGGTTATAGCCTCAGCGCCCATTGCCTGCGCTGGAGCAGCGCCTATCTGACACGCTCCTCGCTGATCTCGGAATTCCAGCGGGTTCTGTCGCGCGATGACCGGCTGGCCAATTATACCGTCACCCTGTCGACCCTCGAACAGGGGCAGGTCGTCTATCTGGCCTGCCGCAATTCGGACCGCCCTCTGGGCTTTACCTTCCAGATCGGAATGCGCCTTCCGGCGGTCTATTCCGCCACAGGCAAGGCGATGCTTTCCCATCTGCCCGAGGCCGAGCGGACAGCCATCCTGCATCTGCCCTGGCCCGCCCCCTTCACGCCCAATAGCGTGCGCGACATCGCCGCCTTCGAGGCCGACGCGCAGATCTGGCGGCAGAACGGCTATGCCATCGATAACGGAGAAATCCGCGAGGGCATGGTCTGCCTTGGCGCCCCAATCCTCGGCCCCGCGGGCAGCCCCGTCGCGGGTATCGCCATCTCGATGACCAGCGCCGAAGCCAGTCAGGTCAAACAGACCGAACTCGGCGCCGCCATCCGCGATATCGCCAAGTCTCTGGCGCAGCATTACACCGGCTAAAGCCGGCCCGTCCGCGCGCGAGGCGCTTAGGGACCGCCCTCCTGCGGACCGGCCCCGCTTCTCCTTGCGGCACCCTGTACATATCCGGTTGATTTGGAACAGGTCATTTCCTATTGAGGAGTCATGACCGATTCCACCGCCCAGACCCCGCATTCCAAACGTGGCCCCGGCCGCCCGCGCGAGTTCGATCTTCCGCAGGTGCTTGATCAGGCCGTGCTGGTGTTTCGGGAAAAGGGCTATAACGCGACATCGATCGGCGATCTGTGTCAGGCCACAGGCCTGACATCAGGCAGCCTCTACAAGGCGTTCAAAGACAAACTCGGCATTTTCCTTGCGGCGCTAGACCATTATCTGACCGCCCGAAACGCGGCGCTGACTGCGCGTATGGCACAGGGCCAGACAGGGCGCGACCAGCTTCGTGCCTTCATCTCGGTCTATGTCGATGCAAGCCAGGGCCGTGAAGGGCGCACCGGATGTATGGTGATTTCGGCCCTGACCGAGATCACCACATTTGACGAGCGGATGGCTCTGCCCGTCCTGAAAGCCTATGAGCGCCTTGAAGCGACCCTGCTGAAGATTTTCGATGCGGGGCGGGCCGATGGGAGCCTGACGCTCACCACGGACCCGCGCATAACCGCGCGTCTTCTGCTGTATACACTGCAAGGCATGCGCCTTGCGGGCAAGATCGGCTATGCCGAAGGCGACCCCGCCAACCCTATCGATACCCTGCTGCAACTCTTCGCCTAATCCCTTCCGCCCCTCGTCATTGCCCTGCGCCAAATTAGGGAATGATCGTTTTATAAAGTGTAAAACCCGATGCCCCATCCCCGACGTGCCACCGCTCCAGCCCCTGCCCCCAACAAGGCACCCGGCGCAGGGATCTCGTTTCTTCTGGCACTCTCCTGCGGTGTCCTTGCCGCGAATATCTATTATGCGCAGCCACTGGTCGGCCTGATCGCCCAGACCGTGCAGATCCCCGACCGGCTTGCAGGGCTTGTGGTGACGCTGACACAGCTCGGCTATGGTCTGGGCCTCATCCTTCTGGTGCCGCTGGGCGATATCTTCGAGAACCGGCGTCTGGTCCTGACCCTGATCGGGCTGAGCGTTCTGGCCCTTGCGGGAACGGCCCTCGCGCCCGGCCAATGGCTGTTTTTTGCCGCGAGTTTCTGCACGGGGCTCGGGGCGGTGGCCGTGCAGGTTCTGGTGCCCTATGCCGCGCATCTTGCCGATGACGCCCATCGCGGCAAAGTGGTAGGCAATGTCATGTCCGGCCTGATGGCGGGCATCATGCTGGCCCGCCCCGTCTCCAGCTTTATTGCCGGTTCTTTCGCATGGCAAACCGTCTTTGTGCTGGCCGCGCTCGCGCTTGTGATCCTTGGCATCGTGCTGGCCCGCCGCCTGCCCGAGCGCCACCCCGCAAGCCGGATGGGCTATGGCGCTTTGATGCGCTCGATCGGGCATATCGCCATAACGACCCCTGTCCTGCGCCGCCGCGCCCTTTATCATGCGGCCATGTTCGGCGCATTCAGCCTGTTCTGGACGGTCACCCCGCTGCTGCTGGCCAGCCCCGCCATCGGCCTGACCCAAGGCGGGATCGCGATCTTTGCCCTAGTCGGTGCCGCCAGCGTGGTCGCCTCGCCCGTCGCAGGCCGGATCGCCGATCGCGGCTGGGGATATCCGGCCACACGGCTTGCGCTGCTGGCAGGCATGGCGGCATTCGTGCTGTGCCTCGCGGTCCCGCACAACCGGATCGTCGCCCTCGCAGGGCTGGTCACCGCCGCCCTGATACTGGATTTCGCCGTGACCACCAATCTGGTGCTGGGGCAGCGCGAGATCTTCCTGCTGGATGCGGGCATCCGTGCCAGATTGAACGGAATCTACATGGCCAGCTTCTTCCTTGGCGGGGCTCTGGGCTCGGCAGTAGGGGTCTGGGCCTATGTGGCCGGAGGCTGGTCTCTGGCGGCGGGTCTGGGGCTTTTCGCCCCCGCGCTGGCCTTCCTTTACGCCCTGACCGAGAAACGGCACGGCTGATCCGCCCTGCCCCGCGATCTCCGGAGCGAACGGCCTTCCGCTCCCCCAACCAGAATGCGCCCCGCCTGCGAACGGGGCGCAAAAACATTTCATGTTCTATTAAAGCTGAATCCAACTGCCCGATTTTCGCCCGAATTCGGGCACGCCGCGACCACCCGTAAATGGGATCCAGAGGCTATCGGGAAGCGGCAAAGATCGACCCTTCCCCGCGGAAGCGCGCAAAACGTGCGTACAGATTGCAGCAAAGCTGCTCTCACCTCGGTCATTCCTCAGGGATCTGTTCCATGTGCTCACTTTGCGGCAATCCACTCCATTTCGCGCCTCTGACGGATCTGGCAACCGCCACGACCTCTGCCTCGGGCACCTCAAGCAGCAAACCGGTCTGGAGCGTGGAGCAAATCGCCACCTATCTTCAGGACGGCTACTGGGAGGACAAGGGCAGCAGCAGCCACAAGTTCAACATTACGGCCTCGGGCTCTTTGACGGTCAATCTTTCCGCGCTGAGCGCCACCAGTCAGGCCTATGCCCGCGATGCGCTTTCGGCATGGACCGATGCGTCGGGGATCAGCTTTGTCGAAACCACCGGATCGGCGCAGATCACCTTTAGCGACAGTGCCTCGGGGGCATGGACCTCGTCGGTCTATTCCTCCGGAATCACCAAATCCGCGAAGGTCAATATCGACGAGGGCTTCGCCTCCAGCGCCTATATGCTGCAGACCTATATCCACGAGATCGGCCATGCGCTGGGTCTTGGCCATACCGGCAATTATAACGGCTCGGCCACCTTTGCCTCGGATGCCGCCTTTGCCAATGATACATGGCAATATTCGATCATGTCCTATTTCTATCAGACGCTCAGCGCTGATACGGGGGCAAGCTTTTCCTATGTGGTCACGCCGCAGATTGCGGATGTCTTTGCCATCCAGCAACTCTATGGCACCTCCAGCAAGGTCCATAGCGGCAATACCACCTATGGCGATAGCGGCGAGACCCTGCTGGATGCCCGCGCGCAAACCATTGTCGATGCAGGCGGCACCGATTTCATCGACCTGCACAGCCGCAGCGCGGACCAGCGCATCGACCTGACCCCGGGCAGCTTCTCCGATATCGGGGGGCGCACGATGAACCTCGCCATCGCGGTCGGCACCGTCATCGAGAATGTCTCAACCGGCAGCGGGGATGACACGATTACCGGCAACAGCGCCAATAACGTGCTGTCAGGCGGGGCCGGAGCAGACCAGATCTTCGGCGGCGCGGGGGCGGACCAGCTTTCCGGCGGCGATGGTAATGACCAGCTTTCGGGCGGCACCGGCGCCGACCAGCTCAGCGGTGGGCAGGGCAGCGATCTGTTGCAGGGCGGGGATGGCAATGACCTGCTGGCAGGGGATGCGGGCAATGACACGCTGATCGGCAATGCTGGCAGCGATACACTGGATGGCGGCGCAGGCCAGGATACCGCCTATTACGAATTCGCCTCCGATGATGCGCTGGTCTTCTTCAGCGGCACACAGCTCCAGATCAGGAACGGCACCGATACCGATATCCTGACCAATATCGAAACGCTGTCTTTCGCGGATGGAAGCTGCAATGTCTCCGATCTCGACCCCGTGATCGGCAGCGGCTGGATTGCGGCCAGCAGCATTCTTGACGGAACCGCCCTGCAACCGGTGACAATCATCCCCCCCAGCACGACGACGCCCAGCACGACCACCCCCACCACCAGCGAGCCCACCACAAGCACGGCCAGCACGGCACGGATGGAAGTGGGCGTGACCGATCTTATGCGCCATGCCAATACGGATGGCTGGGTGCATATCAGCTTTAGCGCCGAAATTACCGATGCAGTGGTTGTGGTTGGCCCCGTCACCTCGAACGGCGGGCATACGCTTGTCCCCGAAATCCAGAACGTCACCAGCACGGGCTTCGACATCCGCCTGAGCGAATGGGCCTATCTCGACGGCGCCCATACGCTTGAATCGGTTTCGTGGATGGCCGGAACAGCGGGGGACTATTTCCTGAGCGACGGCACGAAGATCACCTTCGGCTCGGCCGATATTTCGGGCGCCGGAAACACAACCATCGCGCTGGACGGCTATGAGGCGGGCAGCTCTGTCACGGCCTATGGCTCGCTTGTCGGCACGGGCGACCAGATTCTGACCCACCGTCTGGTGGATGTCTCCGCCGATCAGCTTCAGGTGCGGATGCAGGCAGAAGAAGCCGAGCGCGGCACCGAGGCCACCGAGGCCCGCAGCTTCGATTATGTGGTGATCGAGAACGGCAGCACGCTGATGACCTCCGGTTCGGTCGGGCTGGCCGGCGGGTGGCAATCCATCGGCGCGACCGGCGCAACCGCGCTGTTTGCCGATATGCAGTCTATGGCAGGCGGTGACACCGCGACCCTGCGTCAGACCACCAGCAACGGCTCGACCTATCTGAGAGTTGCGGAAGAACAGTCGCGCGATGCCGAAACGGGCCATGTTGCGGAAAATGTGGCCTATAGCGCCTTGGCCACCGGCAGCTATACGCTACAGGCAACGGGCGAGACAGAAGTCAAAAGCGATCCGGTCCTGTCCAACACCACCGAGGGCGCATTGGAGGTTGGCACGCTCAGTCTGGGTCGCACGGCAGGTGCCGATGGCTGGGCCCATGTCAGCTTCAGCGAGGCTATTCCCGATGCGGTCGTGGTGCTGGGTCCGATCACCACCAATGGCGGCCATGCGGTCACGACGGAGCTGCGCAATATCACCGATGAAGGGTTCGACCTGCGCCTGTCCGAATGGAGCTATCTCGATGGCAACCATACCGGCGAAACCATCTCGTGGATGGCGGGCACGGAAGGGGCGCATATGCTCTCGGACGGGACGAAGATCACTCTGGGCACGCAAGAGGTGACCGGCAGCCAACAGGTCACCCTCGGCTATGACGGCTTTGACGGCACACCGACCATTCTGGCCTCGGTCTCGGGCGAAGGCGGCCAGACGGTGACCCATCGGATCAGCGATGTCGACAGCGACAGCGCCACGCTGCGCCTTGCCGCGCAAGAGGCCGATTCCGGTGTCTCCAGCAGCACAAGCCGTGTCGTGCAATGGGCCGCGGTGGAAGACGCCTCGGGGTCTCTGGTGACGGGCGATACCAGCTCGGTCAATCATCTGGCCAGCCTGATTGACGCGAACGAGGATCAGGTGCTCTTCGCGGATGTGCAATCCTATCTGGGCGGTGACACAATCGTGCTGCGCAGCCTCGACACCGCCAAAGGCACCGCACTGTATCTGCAAGAAGAACAGTCGCGCGATGGCGAGCTCGGCCATGTCTACGAAACCGTCTCGTGGCTGACGATTGGCGAGGGACGGTATGACCTGACCGACCTCAATGATGACACAACGACCAGTGTCGCGGCCAATATCCCCGACCTGTCAATCCTGACCGATGATCTGCTGCTGTAACAGCCTGTGAAAAAGGCCCCGTTTTCGGGGCCTTTCCTCTGTGCCTGCCCCTAGAGAACCGGCTCGAGCGCACCGCGCAGGCCTGCAGCCCGCTCGACCATCGCACGGTTCATCACCTGCCAGACACGGCTACTGTCATTACGTGCCACCAAGAGCGCCAGACGGTTCGGGGCGCGACGGATCACAAACACCTCGCTACCGGCCAGATGCGCCGAGCGTGCCGAACCCGGTGCGAAACTGTCGATCTCCAGATCCGTCAGCCGTGCCATCAGCGCCTCGACCGTCTGGGCATCGCAGGCCACCAGTTCCAGCATCACCCGATGGGCGCCCTGCGCACTGATCGACAGGCCCGGCATGCCGTGACGCAGATTGCGGGTCATATCGACCTCGGACATATGCTCGGCTTCCAGCATCCATTGGCCCGGACCAGTCCAGAACGCCCCCAGACCACGGCCCCCATGCCATGCCCCCGGCCCCGGCAGGGAAACCCCCATCGGCACGGGCACCTGCGCGCCCCGTTTCACACCCAGCGAAATCAGCGCCATATCGGAACGTTCCGACAAAACCATCGTCCCTACGCGGGTTTCTCGGACAGTCTGGGCTGCGATAGTATCTGCGGTGCGCGCATCGGTCATCTGGGCAATCTCCTTACATTCACAAGCTCCCTCGGGGCCTGCCTTGCCACTGGAACGAGGGGGATAGTAGCGCGTTCAAACCCGTGATATTTTCGCGCCACGGACATTCTGTTTTCACTTAGGGACAAAGATGACCATCAGACGTATCGGATTCGTGCTGATTGACGGGTATGCCATGCTGTCAACGGCGGCGGCGCTTGATCCGCTGCGCGCCGCCAACAGCTTTGCGGGGCGCGATCTTTACGATGTCCGCATCCTCACGCCCGAAGGGACGCTTGCCACCTCGTCCTTGGGGGCGCGCTTTGATGCCATCCCGCTGGCGGAGGCGGGCATGGCCTTCGATCTGGTCTTCGTCGTGGCGGGGGGCGACCCGATGCGGCTGCGCTTGCCCGCGCTTGACACATGGCTGCGGCGCGCCGACCGTGCGGGGGTCGAGCTTGGCGGCATCTCGGGCGGCGCGGTGCTGCTGGCGCGGGCGGGGCTGCTGGAGGGGCGGCGCTTTACGGTGCACTGGCACCATTATGACGACATCGCGCATATCGACCCGACCCTCCTGCTGGAGCGCAAACTTTTCGTCATCGACCGCGACCGGTATACCTGCGCGGGCGGTTCGGCACCGCTGGACATGATCCACATGCTGATTGCCCGCGATCATGGCGCACGTTTTGCCCACGAGATCTCGGACTGGTTCATTCAGGCGCAGGTCCGCCCCTCCGAAACACCGCAGAAAAGCTCGATTGCCGCGCGTTACGGGGCCTTGCCCCCGATGGTCGAGGCGGCGCTGGAACTGATGGAAGCCCATATCGCCGACCCGCTCTCGCCGGCGCAACTGGCCGATCTGGCTGGCCTGTCTGAGCGCCAGCTGCAACGCCAGTTCAATGCCACGCTCGGGGCGCCGGTGATGGAGGTCTATCGCCACATGCGCCTTGATGTGGCCCGTGCCCTTGTCCAGCGCAGCGCCCTGCCGCTGAGCGAGATCGCGCAGATGACGGGCTTTGCCTCGCAGGCCCATTTCACCACGCGCTACGGGGCCCGTTTCGGCACCCCGCCGCAGGCCGACCGCAGCCATGTCCAGAAACGCTGACCTCCCGCGTTCCCGCGTCCGCCTCTCGCAAAACCGAGCGTGAATTGACTTTCCCTTATTCTGCGCCAAACCTCCCAGCATCTCGAAACGGCCAATGGATAGCCTATGCCCAAACAAAACCGCACTTTCGCAGTTATCGGCCTCGGGGCCTTCGGCTCGGCTGTGGCAAGCGAACTGGCGCGCTTCGGCAATACCGTGATGGGAATCGACCAAGACGAATCCCGCGTGGCCAAGCTGGCCGAAGCCCTGACCTCGACCATCATTCTGGACGCGACAGACGAACAGGCCCTGCGCGAGGCAGGGGTGGACCGCTATGATGTGGCGCTGGTGGCCATCGGCCATGACATCGAATCCAGCATCCTCGCCACCATGAATGTGCGCGTGCTTGGCGTGGACCAGCTTTGGGTCAAAGCCATCAACAAAACCCATCACCGCATCCTCTCCAAGCTGGGGGCGGACAGGATCATCCTGCCCGAACAGGAGATGGGCAAACATGTCGCCCAGCGGCTGAACAACCCCGTCGTGCAGGATTACGTCAATCTGGGCAACGGGTTCAGCGTCGTGACAATGGCGGTGCCGGAGCGGCTGAAGGGCCGGACACTTGCCTCGCTGGAAATCGGCAGCCGCCATGACGTGCGGATGCTGGGGCTGATGCGCGGCACCGAATTCCTGCCCTGCACCACCCCCGAACTGGAACTGGCCGCGCAGGACAAGCTGCTGGTGCTGGGGCGCCGCCCCGAGCTGCGCGCTTTCGGGGATGCGCTGTGAAAAAAACCACCCAACTTGTCTGGCGCAAATGCCAGCGCAAGCTGATCCATATGCCGCCGCCGCTGCTATTGTCGGTGCTTTATGCCTCAGCGATCCTTCTGGGGGCGGCCGCCCTGATGATGCCGGTCTCCCATACCGCCAAAATCAACTGGTCCGATGCCATCTTCACCGCCACCTCGGCGGTCACGGTGACGGGGCTGGTGGTCTTTGATATCGGCACCAAACTGACCTTTTTCGGGCAGGTCGTGCTGACCTTCCTGATCCAGCTTGGCGGGTTGGGGCTGATGACCTTTGCCGTTCTGGTGCTGGGGGCGCTTGGCCTGCCCATCGGGCTGACCGGCCAGATCTACCTGCGTGAGGATCTCAACCAGAATTCGATGCACCGGCTGATGCAGCTTGTCGGGGTCATCCTGAAAGCGGTGCTGATCTGCGAAGCCATTGGCGCAGCCCTCCTGTGCCTGAGTTTCGTGCCAAGGCTCGGTTTCTGGAACGGCCTGTGGCAGGCGGTCTTCCATTCGGTCTCGGCCTTCAACAATGCCGGTTTTTCCACCTTTTCCGACGGGCTGGTGGGCTATGCCACCGATCCGGTCATCAATCTGGTGATCCCCGCGCTCTTCATTCTGGGCGGGATCGGCTATTCGGTCCTGCGCGAGGTCGCCTCGGGCAAGGGCTGGAAACGCTATAGCCTGTCGACCAAGATCATGCTGCTGGGCACGGGTGTGCTGATCCCGTGGTCGGTCATCATGTTCGCCGTGCTCGAATGGAGCAATCCCGGAACGCTTGGCCCCTATTCGGTCTGGGGCAAGCTGATGATCAGCTGGTTTCAGGGCGTCACCACCCGCACCGCAGGGTTCAACACCACCGATATCGGGGCCATGCATGACAGCACGGTGCTGATGTTCATCTCGCTGATGCTGATCGGTGGCGGACCGGCCTCGACGGCGGGCGGCATCAAGGTGACGACCTTCGTGGTGATGATCCTTGCCACCATCGCCTTCTTCCGCCGCCAGACCCAGCTCAACGCCTTTGGCCGCTCGATCGGCTTCGAGGCCGTGCTCAAGGTCATGGCGCTGACCGCCATCAGCACCGTGCTGGTCTTTGTGGCGACCTTCCTGATCCTGATCACCCATGACGGCACCTTCCTCGATATCGCCTTCGAGGTCTCCAGCGCCTTCGGCACGGTCGGCCTGTCGCGCGGCTATACCCCCGAGCTGAACGGCTTCGGTCGGGCGGTGATCATTCTGGTGATGTTCCTCGGGCGGGTCGGCCCGCTGACCCTCGGCTTCTTTCTGGCCACCCGTTCCGTGCCAAGGCTGCGTTACCCCAAAGGCGAGATCCATCTGGGGTAACGCCTCCATGCCCCGAAACCGTCCTGCCGGTCACACCGGCGGGGCGGCCTTTCGCGCCATGCGGCAGCGGGGCGCGGGATCTGCCCCCCTTTTGCCCCCCCCTTTTGCCCCCCTTGACCGCGGCCCGCAGCGTGCCGCTTCTTGCAAAAGCTGCGGCTTTGCGGCAGGACAGGGCATCTTTTGACAAGATCCGGTGACTTGATACTCATGGCGCAGTGCCCCCGCCTTACCCTGACCGATCTCCGGCTCGACCTTGCGGGCAAAACCGTTCTGTCGGACATCACCCTTGATCTACAGGTGCGCAGGCTCGGTATCGTGGGCCGCAACGGCTCTGGCAAATCGACGCTGGCGCGGGTGATCTCGGGGTTGATCGCCCCCGATGCGGGCAGCCTGCGCCTTGACGGCATCGATCCCGCCAGGGACCGCCATGCCGCGCTCAACCGCATCGGCATCCTGTTCCAGAATCCCGATCACCAGATCATCTTCCCGACCGTGCAGGAAGAGCTGTCTTTCGGCCTGCGCCAACAGGGGCATGGCAAGACCGAAACCGCAGAGCTTGTTCGGGCGATGCTGCAGCGGTTCGGCAAGGCGCATTGGCAGGAGGCCCCGATCTCGACCCTGTCACAGGGCCAGAAGCAACTGGTCTGCCTGATGGCGATCCTGCTGATGCAGCCGCAGCTCATCGTGCTGGACGAACCTTTCTCCGGCCTTGATCTGGCAATCCGCGGCCAGTTGATGCGCCTGTTCGAGACCTTGCCGCAGGCCTTGGTGCATATCACCCATGATCCGGACTGCCTTGCGGGCTATGACCATGTGCTTTGGGTGCATGAGGGCCGCATCCACCGTTCGGGCCATGCCAAGACCGTGCTTCCCGACTATCTGGCCTATATGAACCAAGCGGGGCTGGGCGATGATCTCTCTGACCTCGCCGGTTGAGACCCGCGCCCATCACTGGCCCGCAGGCCCCAAGCTGGTCGCCCTGTGTCTGGCCACGGCCCTGCTGTTCATGACGCCGGGCCTCTGGCCGCCGCTGTTGGCGCTGGCGGGGGCTGCGGGGCTGTATCTGGCAGGCGGGGGGCGCTTTGCGCGGGCGGGGCTGCGCGCCCTGCGCCCGCTCTGGCCGCTGGTGCTGGTGCTGGCGCTCTGGCACGGGCTGACCGCCGATTGGGCAGAAGGGCTGCGGATCGTGGCCCGTTTCAGCGCCGCCGTGGCGCTGGCCAATCTGGTCACCATGACCACGCGGCTGGCAGATATGATCGACGCGCTCAATACGCTGCTGCGCCCCGTCGCACGGCTGGGGCTGAACTCCCGTGCGCTGGAACTGGCGATGGCGCTGACCATCCGCTTCACCCCGATTCTGGCGCAGAAAGGCCAGCTTCTGGCGCAAAGCTGGCGCGCCCGCTCGCCAAGACGGACCAACTGGCATCTTGTGCTTCCCTTGGGGATTCTGGCATTAGACGATGCGGAACATGTAGCCGAAGCCCTGCGCGCGCGGGGCGGGGTCATTCCGCCCGCCAAATCCCCACCTGTCAGGGAGGACAACTGACTATGGAACGCTCTATCACGCTGGTGGCGCTTTTTGCCGCCCTGACCGCCGCTCTGGGCCTGTTGCCCAACCTCACGCTGGGCTTTGGCGTGCCGATCACCGCGCAGACATTGGGCGTGATGCTGGCCGGCACCGTGCTGGGGGCCAAACGGGGGGCGCTGTCCTCGCTGCTGTTCATCATGCTTGTCGCGCTTGGTCTGCCGCTTCTGTCGGGCGGACGCGGCGGTCTGGGCGTTTTCACCAGCCCGACGGCGGGCTTCCTGATCGGCTGGCCCATCGCCTCCTTCGTCACCGGCCTCTTCGTTGAAAAAACGCGCGGCCTGTCGCTGACGGTCTCGGGCATTCTGGGCTCGGTACTGGGCGGGGTCGTCGTGCTTTATGCAGCGGGCATCATCGGTATGTCGATTGTTCTGGACAAAACCATTTTGCAAGCCACATGGCTCACCACTGCCTTCATTCCGGGCGATATTGTGAAGGCAGTGCTGGCGGGCTTCATCACTCAGGGGCTCGCCAAAGCCCGCCCACAAAGCGTTCTCTCGCGCGCGAAATAACGCCACAAACAAGGACGACCCCACCGCATGCCGACAAGCGTGGAAAACCTGCTGAAGGCGCGCCAATCCACCCGCGCCTTCCTGCCCGATCCGGTCTCGCGCGAGACAACCGAGCACCTGCTCTGGGCCGCAAGACGTGCGCCCTCGGGGGCCAATCTGCAACCGGGCAGCTTTCACGCCCTGACAGGCCGCGCGCTGGCGGGGCTGGTCACCAACCTGACCACCGCCATCGACGACAACCGGCCACAGGTCGCGGAATATGAATGGTTTCCGCGCCCTATCCCGCCACATCTGAAGGCCCGCCAAAGGGCTGCGGGCTATGCGCTGTACCAGGCACTCGGCATCGAGCGCCGCGATATCGACGGGCGGCGGCGGCAGTTCAAGGCCAATTACCGCTTCTTCGACGCGCCCTTGGGCATCATCGTTTCGATCGACCGGCACATGGGCGAAGGCGGGTTCATGGATCTTGGCATGTCCATCATGGCGCTGATGCTGGCCGCGCAGGATCGCGGGCTGGGCACCGTGGGCATCGGCGCGATGGCCAATTACGCCGATGTCGTGCATGAAACGCTGGCTTTGCCGCCGGATGAAATGGTGCTCTGTGGCATCGCCATCGGCTATCCCGACGAACATGCGGTGATCAACGGCTTCCGCACCGAACGCGAGCCGCTGGACAGCTATGCCACGCTGCGCGGCTTCGACTAGACCTGTCTCAGGGATCGCGGTGCAAAAGCAGTGCAGTGCCGATCCCGCCGGCGGCGGCAATCGCCGCCAGTCCGGTTTCCCCCGGCAACAGGTCGTGAAACAGGCGCACCACCAGAATCGCCCCTGAGGCCCCGATCGGATGGCCCCGCGCCAAGGCTCCGCCCTTCAGATTGACCCGCGCCGGATCAAGCCCCGCCTGCCGCACGCAGGCCAGCGCCTGAACGGCATAGGCCTCCATGATCTCGGCCCGATCCGCGCCCGCACCGTCAATCGCGCGGATCGCGGCAACAGGCGCCAACCCCGGCAGGTCGGGCTGCCCGCCCAAGCTGCGCCCGCGCCCGACCACAAGCCCCCTGCCCCGCGCCAGCGGTTCGGCCATCAGCACGAAAAACGCCGCCGCATCCGCCGCCACCGCCGTATTGGCAACCGTGACCGCTCCGGCCAGAACCGGAGCCCGCCGCATCACCCCTGCGGCCATCTGCCGGGGATAGGGGTCGGTTGCGATACCGGCTATTTCCACGATTTCAGGAAATTGCGAAGCCATTGCTTTTTCATGACTTATTACGGACCATGCATCGGCTTCCCCACGGGGAATATCGCAGATCTGGCCCAGCCGGTCCGCCGCTCCGGCCATATCGGGGTCGCGCTCTGGCCAGGGCGTAAACGGGGCCTGCGTATAGAATTCAGGCCCCTCCGGCCCGTCAAAAGCACGCAAAGGGCGGCGGGAGTAGCTCTCGACGCCGCCCGCAATCACCACATCGGCCTGCCCCGCGGCAATCAGCGCCTGCCCCAGCAAAAGCGCATCCAGCCCGCCCGCACATTGCCGGTCAACCGTCAGCCCCGCCACCTCTTGCGGCAGCCCCGCCGCCAAGGCCACGACCCGCGCCAGATTGCCGCCCGGCCCGATGGCGTTGGAACAGATCAGCTCGTCAACCGCCCCCGCCGCAAGACCGGCATCGGCCAGACAGGCGGCAATCACCGGCGCGGCAAGCTGATGCGGGTCCAATCCGGCAAAGGCACCGCCACGCGGCACCACCGCCGAGCGCCGCGCCGCCACCACGCGCACCGCTCTCATAGCCGCGCCTCCAAAGCCCGTATGTCGGGCTTGCCTGTCGGCAGCAGAGGAAAGGGCGCAACCCGCTGCCAGCCATGCGCAGAGGCCACCGCCCCCAATTCCTGCCGCAACCGGACCAGCGCCGCCTCGACGGCCTCGGGGGCAGGCCCCTCCCCGACCATCGCCCAAAGCCGTGCCCCGCGCAGCGGATCGGGCTGCGCCACAACGGCCACGTCACAGCCCAACCAGTCTGCCAGCCGCGCCTCGGCAGGTTCGGGGCTGACCAGATGGTCCAGCACCTGCACGATCCGCCCCTTGCGCCCGCGAATATAGACAAAGCCCTGCGCATCCACATGCCCGATCTCGCCAATGCTCAGAAACCCGTCGGCATGCCAGCAGGTGTCAGGGCTGCTGCCAAGCGCATATTCCGTGAACAGATAGGGGCTTTTCACCCGCAATTCGCCCGCCGCACCCACCGCGATCTCGACCTGAGGATAGGCCCGACCGACCGATCCTTCCGGCGCATCGCCGCGGTCAAGCGTGATAAAACTTGTCTCGGAGGCACCGTAAAACTGCATGATCCGCGCCTGAGGCACACGCAGCGCAAGCCGCGCCCGCAGATCCGCCGACAACCGCCCGCCCCCGATGATCCAATAACGCAGCGAAGGACAGCCCCCCTGCCCTTTCAGCATCACCTCCACCTGCGCTGGCGTGGCATAGACATGCGTGGTGCCCCACCGCGCCATCTGCGCCAGCTGCCGATCCCCGCGATGGACAGACAGATCCACAAGCGCGGCCCCGTTCCACTGCGCCTCAAGCGCTGCATAAAGGGTCAGGGATTGCGCCATGGTTCCGGGAAGCGCCACGACCGACCGCGCGTCGAGGCCGAAAAGCTTAGCGTTCAGCGCGAAACTCGTGGTCCAGCTTGCAACGGTCCGGCGGATCCGTTTCGGGGCACCGCTGCTGCCGGAGGTGGCACATTCGATCCATCCCGGGGCAATCGCACAAACCGCGCCCTCACCGACCCGCACGCCGCCGCCCGCAGTAACGGTCTCCTGCAGGTGACGGATCGTGCCACGGTCATCGGCCAGAACCGGCCCGCGCCACCTCAGCCCCTTGCCCATGCGTCAGCCCAGAAGGCTCAGCACATGGCGCAGCGCCAGTTCATAGCCCTCGGTGCCGCAACCGCAGATCACCCCGTCGGCCCGCGCCGACACATAGGAATGATGGCGGAAGCTCTCGCGCTTGTGGATGTTCGAGATATGCACCTCGATCACCTTGCCCTCATAGGCGTTCAGCGCATCCAGAATCGCAACCGAGGTATGGCTATAGGCCGCAGGGTTGATAATGACCGCCGCCGCCTTCTCGCGCGCCTCGTGGATGGTCTCGACGATCTCGCCCTCATGGTTGGACTGGAACAGCGCAATCTCCGCCCCCTGCGCCTGCGCCAACTGCCGGCAGCGGATCTCGATATCGGCCAGCGTATCGGTGCCATAAATCTCCGGCTGCCGCTTTCCCAGCAGGTTCAGATTGGGTCCGTTCAGGATATAGATGAGCTTGGCCATAGACCGTTCCTTTCACATTCGCCCAGATCTACCCCGCGCAGGCGCGCGCGTCAAAGCCCCATCAGCAGGACTGCGGAGGCAGGTGAGACAACATCGACGATCCCGATTTCGTGGATGATATTGCCAGATGGCCCCCGCTTTCTATATACTGCCCAGCTAACATGTATATAACTCGTATCTTTGGGTGACCATGCGTAAAACAACGCTTGTCTCGGCTCTTTACCAGTCGCTGCTGGACCGCCTGCTTGCCAATGAGCTGAAACCCGGCGAGAAGATCAATCTCGACAGGCTTCGCGGCGAGCTTGGCGTGTCCATCAGCCCCCTGCGGGAGGCGATCTCGCGCTTGACGGCGACGCGGCTGATCCAGTTCGAGGACCAGCGCGGCTATACCGTGGCCGATGTCTCGATGGAAGATTTCCGTGAAGTTATGGAAATCTGCCGCAACAGCGAGTGTTTCGCGCTGGAACGCGCGATCCGCGATGGCGACCTGACATGGGAAAGCAACGTGACGGCGGCGCTCTATCGGCTGCAGAACACCGAGTCGAATTTCGGGTCGCCGGAATGGGAAATGGCGCATCGCGACTTCCACCTGACCCTCGTCTCGGCCTGCAAGATGCCGCGCCTGCATGACCTGATCGGACAGATCGCCATTGCACAGCGCCGCTATCGGGGGCTGATCGACATCCGCAAGCTCAGCGACCGCAGCGCCGATCATGTCGCCTTGGCCGAAGCGGCCCTTGCGCGCGATACCGAGCGCGCCTGCGAGGTGATGCGCCAGCATATCGATGGCGTAGCGGCCGAGACAGAGGTGCTGCTGGCACGCTATTTCGCCGCGCAGAGCGCCCCCGATAACCGCCCAGCCACCCGGCCATGAAAAAAGGCGGCAGAGAAATCTGCCGCCCCCGTCTTCCCCGCGGGGAAGGTTCTATTTGAGACCATCCAGAAGATCGCGCAACGCGCGTTCAAGACTGGCGCGGTCCACCGTGGAAAAATCCCGATCCAGCCGGATTTCCAGACGCCCGTTCGACGCCGTACACTTGGCCGCCCCCGTCCGCGTCTGCACCTGAAACACGGTGCGCGCCTTGCCACTGCGCTGCTTCGGGGCGGCTTTCGCCACCAGCCCCGGACGCTCGGTTTCCTCGCCAATCACCTGACGCAGCACCTCCAGCTCGTCGGTGGCGGAATGGTTGTCCCAGCCCTTCAGCGCCTCACGCACCTGCGTCACGATCTCGGGGCGGTCTTCCATCGCCGCCACGAATTTGAGACCAAGCGAGCGCGGCACATGCTGGATGAATTTCAGATCCTCGCCCAGTCGATCCACCAGCTTGATGAAGCTGCGGATATAGCTGCGCTTCTGATAGCCCGCGCTTGCGAACAGTTCCGCCACGGCCTTGTCGGGGTCCATCTGTGCGGTGCCGGGATCCTTGGCATAATTCAAGGCCAGCCCGGCCATCTCGCCAAAGGAGATATCCTTCCGGACAAGGTTCTCGTCGACCATCCGCCGATAGAGCCCCTCCAGACCTTCCCCGCGGGGAAGAATGCCCGCCGGAATGGCGCCCCAGCGTTCGGCATCGCCGGTCTCCTCCAGCAAGGCCTTATAGGCCGACATACGCCTAAAGCCTTGAATAAGCTCGTATTTTCCATCATCCCGCGCCTCAACACGGATCGGATTGGACAGGCCGATCTCGCGGATCGACTTGACCAGCTCGGACAGTTCGAAATCATCATCCTTGGCGCGGTCCCGCACCAGTTTCCATGTCTCGATCTGCCCGAGCGGGATCATATCCACGATCAGCCCGAGCTTTTTCATGCGCACATGCTCTGCCGCCAGCGCATCATTTTCCGCACGGATCTGCGCTTCCAGCGCAGTCCGGTCGCGCAGGCTGGCGGCATTCTCGCTGATCGCCGCAGCCATCGGCGACCGCCGCGGATGGGCGCTCGGCACCTCGGGGGTGTTATTCCCCGCGGGGAAGGTCTCGGCCTCGTCCTCTTCGGGAAGGTCGATGGCGAAGGTCCGACGCTTCTTCATTCAATCTCCTCCAATTTGTCCCATGCGCCCAAGAAGGTGGCGCGGAATTCATCATAGGCCCGATCGAACGACGCCCGCGCCCGACGCCATGTCTCGCGCGTCATCGTGCGGTAATCGATCTCGTAGACCGACGACAGGAACCGCCCCGACTGTTCGACGGCGCGCGTCATTTCGATCGGGTGGTCTGCCAAGCGTTCCCCGAAAACATTACGGAAGGCTTCAAACATCGCGCGGTGCAGGTCGTTGCCCGGCTCGAAGCGGGTCATCAGGAAGCGGACATCCAGAAATTCCTTCGGCAATGTCATATTCCCCGCGGGGAAGGTGCCCTCGAAGCCGTGCGCCAGATCGCCCAGAGCCTCGGAAAGCTGGCCGATGAAGGAGGTGGTGGAGTCATATTCCCAATAGCCGGGGCCGGAAGGGATATAGAGTACGTCGGCGGCAAAGACCGCATTCATCGACTGGTAGCCGATGGCGGGCGGGCAATCGAAGACGATGACATCATAGCTGTCATGGGGCAGGGCATCGAGATAGCGCGCGACGGCGGCGAAGAAGGACCAGTCGGGGTTGAGGTGCCGATACTGGGCCGATGCGAACTCGACAAAGGCCGCATTGGCGCAGGAGGGGATCATGTCGATGGTCGGCCATGCGGTCGGGCGGATGAAGTCGGTGATGCGCAGGGTATCGAGCCCGAGATCGAGGATCGAGCCAGGCAGCTTGCGCTGGGGCAGGGCGGTGCCGGATTCTGCCGCGCGCGGCGCGTTATTCATGCGCTCCGTTTCGCGGATGAGGTCGCGCGCGATGATCCCCCAGACGGTCAGCTCTTCGGACACATCCGTCAGCCCCATCGAATGGGTGAGGGTTGCCTGCGGGTCGAAATCCACCAGCAGCACACGATAGCCGTCAAGCGCTGCGGCATGTGCCATATGCAGGGCGACAGTCGATTTGCCCGCGCCGCCTTTGAAATTCGAGATCGCCACGCGGATGGCGCGCTTGTTATGCGGACGCGGCGGCTGCAGCGACCGGCGGTTCACCTTCATCTTGCGCCGCATCTCGTTGATCTCGGGCAGAGTGAACCAGCGTTGGCGCCCCTCTTCCTCGACTTCCCCGCCGGGAAGGTCGGGGTCTGAGGCCAGACGGCCCCGGAATGTGGACTGGTTCACCTTCAGGATCAGCTCGGAGACCTCCCAGCTGGAAAACCGGCGCAGGGTCTTCTCGTGCTCGGGCGAGAAGGTTTGCTTGCGGATCGCTGCCTGCATCTTGAGAGAGCGCGAGTGCAGCTCCTCCAGACTTTCATGCGTAAACATATATGCCTCATTCGGACGTTGATTATCTCTGACAACAGAAATACGCCGGATTTGCCAATGACGCAAAAAGAAAGTTATAAATATAGAGAGAAGTTCAAACAGCGTCCGCGCCCAAGGAAATAACGCTGCCCGAATGCGAATCGAATCTGTTTCGATTCGGCCCGTTTGG
The DNA here is from genome assembly GCF_037949285.1 of Thioclava sp. GXIMD4216. Taxonomy (NCBI): domain Bacteria; kingdom Pseudomonadati; phylum Pseudomonadota; class Alphaproteobacteria; order Rhodobacterales; family Paracoccaceae; genus Thioclava; species Thioclava sp. GXIMD4216. The sequence continues at coordinate 162,697 of NZ_CP149927.1, read as the reverse complement.
ATGAATCGCCCGCCCGGGATCAGGGGACAAAACCACGACGTTTTGCAGAGTTAAGGTGACAAATAGGGGCGATTTAGGGGACATACAGGGCGTCCCCCTTAACCTATAATTACCATTTTTTCAGATTTGAATTTATCGGTTGGGGTCTTGAAATTGCCACGGGCTTGACAGAATCGGATTGGCGGACGCAAATAGCCAACATCGAGAGGAAAGCGTTGTCTTACGGTGGACCATCGTGCTACTCTCGGCTAACGAGGCGCAAAATAGCGTCCGAAGAATGAAGCGCCCTAAAGCGCCGGAGCAGTGTCATGATGAAAAAGGCAGTGGGTCGCGGTGCGGCCACACGTAAATACGATTTGCTTTCTGTATTGGGAAGCTATGCATTGTCTCAGGACAAGCATGTCCAGAAACAGGCGCTGCGCCTGATTTGCCTGATAACTGCGCGATATAACTGGCAAAGTGATGAACTTTCGATTGGCCAGAACGAGATCTCGAAACTGTGGTCGGTGGATGTGCGCACCGTCAAACGCGAGATGGCGGCACTGCGTAAACGCGGCTGGCTTGTTGAAAAGCGTCCGGCTGCACGGGGCAGGGTCGCGCTTTACGGGCTGAACGTGGTGCAGATCCTTGAAGACACGCGCGAGGGTTGGGCCAAGATCGGGCCAGATCTGGTGGAGCGGCTGGCTCCGGTCGAACAGAGCGCGCCGCAGACCAATGTGGTGCCGCTACGGGTGGCCGATATGCCCAGCGACGGGATCTGGTCTGAGGTCGCCCGCCGTTTGCAGCGCCATCATCCAACGGCTTGGGGCGCGTGGTTTGCCCAGTTATCGGTGCTTTCGGAGGATCGTGAGACGCTTGTCCTGCGGGCAGGCTCCGAATTTCAGGCGAGCTATATCGATACCCATCTGCGGGCGACGCTGGAGGCGGTAATCCGCAGCGTGGCCCCCCAGATCCAGCGCGTCCAGATTATCGCGCATGTCTGACAGGAAAACGCCCCGCCAGAGAACCGGCAGGGCGCAGGAAAGATCAGGATTGCGGTGCGCGGCGTTTGGCCGCTCCCGGATCGGCGGGGCCCCGTTTGGCCCCCTGCGGTTTGTTCCGGCGCCGACGCGGGCCACCGGAATTGGCCTCATTCGCGGGTTTGAAGGCCCGCACGGCACCGGCTTTCGGCGGACCGCCGCGACGACGGCCACGCGGGGCAGGGGAGGTGCCTTCGGGGCGCGTGCCTGCCGCAACCGGAATATCGATCTTCATCAGCTTTTCGATCTGTGCCAGAAGTTCGACTTCTTCCTCGGAGCAGAAGGCAATCGCCTGACCTTCGCGGCCCGCACGCGCGGTCCGGCCGATCCGGTGGACGTAGGAATCGGGCACTTCGGGAAGATCGAAGTTGATCACATAGGCCACGCCCGGAATGTCGATGCCGCGGGCAGCCACGTCGGTGGCGACCAGAATGGTGGTCGAACCGGCACGGAAACTCTCGATTGCGCGATCGCGCTGGTTCTGGCTTTTGTTGCCGTGGATCGAGGCGGCCGGATACCCGTCTTTCTCGAGGCTTTTCTTGAGCTTTTCGGCCCCGTGCTTGGTCCGGCAGAAGACCAGTGTCAGCGCGCCCATATCATTGGACAGGATCTTGCGCAGACGGTTGGGCTTTTCGGCCTTGTCCATGAACTGGACCGACTGGCTGACCTTGTCGGCGGCCTTGCCGGGGGGGCTGACCTGCACGCGCTGGGGGTTGTTGAGATAGGCTTTGGAGAGCTCTTCCATCTGTTTGGGCATGGTGGCCGAGAACAGCATGGTCTGGCGCGGCGTGCCCAGACGCGGCGCGATCTTGCGCAACGCATGGATGAAGCCGAGATCCAGCATCTGGTCGGCCTCGTCGAGCACCAGATGTTTGGTCTGCGACAGATCGACCGACCCGCGGTCCATCAGGTCGATCAGACGGCCCGGCGTTGCCACCAGAATGTCGCAGCCGCGATGCAGCGCACCGATCTGGCGGTTGATCGACTGGCCGCCCACCACGGTGATGATATGGATGCGGGTGCCTTTGGTCAGCGCGCGCAGCCCGTCGGCGATCTGGTTGACCAGTTCGCGGGTGGGGGCAAGGATGAGCGCCTTGGCGGTTTTCGGCGCGGGCTTGCCCGGGGCCTGCAGCAACTGGTCGATCAGCGGCAGGCCGAAGGCCAGCGTTTTGCCGGTGCCGGTCTGGGCCAGACCCAGAATGTCATGGCCTTGCATGGCCAGCGGAATGGCCTTGTTCTGGATGGGGGTCGGCTCGGTAAAGCCTTGCGCTTTCAGCGCATCTTTCAGCGCCGGGGACAGCCCCAGCATATCGAAATCGAACATAAATATCCTTTGCTACCCGATGCCATCATGGCTGGGCGTGGCCGCGGGGAGGCGGCCTGAGGGGTGTGACGCCGCGACCTCGAAAGCCACGGGCGGATCCCGTCTGCTTTGGCCGGACGATACGAACCCTGCGTGATGGGGAACGGGTGGGTCTGGTGCCGATGCGTCAAACGGACGCGGCTTGCTCACGCGGCAGCGCGGTACCAATGCCTATATGCGGTGTTTTTCCGATTTTGTCAATTCTGCTCTTTGCAATCTTCCCCGCGGGGAAGGGGCAGGCCCCCGTGATCCGGAAAGCTAAGCTTAACATATTTTGCGTAGCCTCGGTGGGTACTAAGTGATTCTTACGACTCGCGGGAGAGCCGATGTTCAAGTCCAAGAAACTGCATCAAGAGATTGACGAGCTGAAACGCGAAGTCAGTGCATTCGAAAACTCCCATGCGGTTGCACGCGTGGATTTTGATCGTAAGTTTTTGTATCTAAACGATTTGTTTGCAAAAACTTTCGGAATTTCTCGTGAGGACGCCCTTGGGAACAACTATGATACCCTCGTGCGTGAGAAAGACCTCGAACAGGAGGATTTCAACGAGATCTGGCGTGTTCTCAAGCAGGGCACGCCCGTCAACAAGATCGAACCGCGGCTGAATGCCAAAGGCGAGGAGATCTGGCTGGATACGACCTATTCGCCGATCACGAACAAGGATGGGGTCAGCGAGCATGTGCTGATTGCCGCCCGCGAGATCACCTATATGCATATGCGCCGTCGCGACAACCGGAGCCAGGTCGATGCGCTGAAACGTTCGATGGCGGTGATCGAGTTCGATCTGAAAGGCAATGTGCTGGATGCCAATGATCATTTCCTGAAGGCGACCGGCTACCTGATTGAGGAAATCCGTGGTAAACCTCACCGGATATTCATGCCCAAGGACGCGCTTGATACGCCCGAATATGCGCAGTTCTGGCAACGTCTGGCCAAGGGGTCGTCGGAATCGGGGCAGGTGAAACGTGTCCGCAAGGATGGTGAATTCTGCTGGCTGCAGGCAACCTACGAGACGCTGATTGACCCCGAGGGCCGCCCGTTCAAGGTGGTGAAATATGCCTTTGACATCACCGAAGCGCGCAACTTGGCCGCCGATGCGGAAGGGCAGATCCACGCCATTCAAGGGGTGCAGGCGGTGATCGAGTTCGATCCCTATGGCAAGATCGTTTCGGCCAATGACCTGTTTTGCAAGGTGATGGGCTACGAGCGCGCCGAGATCATCGGTCAGTCGCATCGCATGTTTGTCGAACCGGGCTATGGCGAGAGCCAGAGCTACAAGGATCATTGGGCGGATTTGCGGAAGGGCAAAACCCTTGAGGGCGATTTCCTGCGTGTTGGTAAAAACGGTAAGGAAGTCCATATTCGCGCCAGCTACAACCCGATCAAGAATGCCGCAGGGCAGGTGGTGAAGGTGGTGAAATTCGCGGTGGATACCACGCCTTACATGCGTATGAACCGCGTTATGGCCGAGAGCTTGGGCCGGTTGTCCGAAGGCGATCTGAGCACGCGCATCGATCAGGATCTGGGGGAATTCAACACGCTGCGCCAGCAGTTCAACGATGCGATCAGCCGGATCGAACGTGTGATTGTCGGGGTTTTGGAACAAACGGCCTCGATTGCGCAGGAAGCCGCCTCGATTACAGCGGGCACGACAGAGCTGTCGCGCCGGTCCGAACGGCAGGCTGCGACCTTGGAAGAAAGTGCCGCTGCGCTGGAAGAGCTGACCACCTCGGTGCGCGGGGCTGCCGATATGACCCTGACCGCCCGTGCGAAGGCGGAAAAGGCGAAAGAACAATCCGACCGTTCGAGCCTTGTGGTCAATGATGCGGTCACCGCGATGAATGAAATCGCCGCAAGTTCGCAGTCGATTTCGCGGATCACCAGTGTGATTGACGATATTGCCTTCCAGACCAATCTTCTGGCGCTGAATGCCGGGGTCGAAGCGGCCCGTGCAGGAGATGCGGGGCGCGGATTTGCCGTGGTGGCCTCCGAGGTGCGGGGACTGGCGCAACGGTCTTCGGATGCCGCGCGCGAGATTGCGACGCTGATCGAGGCGTCGACCCGTCAGGTCGGACGGGGGGTCGAGCTTGTCGGGCAGGCAGGCGAGGCGCTGCAATCGATCGATGAATCGATTACCGGTATCCGGGATTCGATCCAGCAGATCGCCTCTTCGGCGCAGGAACAGAGCAATGGTCTGAACGAGATGAACAGCGCCGTGAGCGACCTCGACCGTGCCGTGCAACAAAATGCCGCGATGGCCGAGGAAAGCTCCGCCGCTGTCCAGATGTTGCAGCGTGGAATCAACACGATGAGCGAGGATGTGGGGTATTTCCGCTGTAGCGAGCTGGACCTCGGCGCCGAAGAGGACCGTCTGGCAAGTTAAGGAGGCTTGCCACATCAGTCCGAAGGGGCAATAACGGCCTCGGTAATTTGGAGGTCTTTCATGCCGACGCTTCTCGTGACGGGTGCTGCCGGGTTTATCGGCTCTTTCGTGTCCCAGCGGTTTTTGTCCGAAGGCTGGCGTGTCGTCGGGTTGGACGGGATGACCGATTATTATGACGTCACTCTGAAGGAGGCGCGGCTGGCAAAGCTGCGCCTTTCGCCCGATTTCCGTGACATTATCGGTATGGTCGAGACCCCCGGTCTGCTGATGTCCATCATGGAAGAGGAACGTCCGGATGTGGTGATCCATCTGGCGGCACAGGCTGGGGTCCGCTATTCGATCGACAATCCGCGGGCGTATCTTGAAGGCAATATCATCGGTACATTCGAATTGCTGGAAGCCGCGCGGGCCTATCCGCCCAAACATATGCTGCTGGCTTCGACCTCATCGGCCTATGGGGCCAATACCCAGATGCCCTATCGCGAAACCGATCGCGCGGATCACCAGATGAGCTTTTACGCCGCGACCAAGAAATCCACCGAGTCGATGGCCCATTCTTACGCCCATCTGTTCAATCTACCGGTAACCATGTTCCGGTTTTTCACCGTCTATGGGCCGTGGGGGCGTCCGGACATGGCGCTGTTCAAATTTACCCGTGCCATTTTCGAAGACAAGCCGATCGATGTCTATAATTTCGGCGATATGAAGCGCGACTTCACCTATATCGACGATCTGGTTGAAGGGATCCGCTTATTGGTCGATGTGGTGCCCGAGCGTTGTGCCGATGTGCCCGCGGGCGATAGCTTGTCGCCGGTGGCGCCCTATCGCGTGGTCAATATCGGCAATAACAACGCGGTGCAGTTGACCGAATTCATTGCCGCGATCGAAGCGGCGACCGGGCGTGAGGCGATCCAGAATCTGATGCCGATGCAGGCCGGAGATGTGCCTGCCACATGGGCGGATGCCAGCTTGCTGAAATCACTGACAGGATATGCGCCCAGAACGTCGGTGCGCGAGGGGGTGCAGTCTTTCGTGGACTGGTATCGCAGCTATTACGCGCTGTAATCCGTAAATGTCGCGTGTGCTCCCGTTCGCGGGGCGATCTGCCATGGTGCAGATAGGCTCATGCGGATAGGGCATCCGAAATCCTGCAGGCTTGGGCTTTCGGAGTGCGGGTTTGGCGACAGGACGTATGCCGGTCGCCACAAAGACGATCTGCTCTACAAAACGCAGGAGCCTGCCGCGCGCTTGAAGGCACGGGGCACGCTTTGTTTGCCCTGCCGATTGCTGCCGAATTTACGGGCAATTCCAACGGGTTTTGCGGACAAGTGAAAAATCCTGCCGGAACACGCTGGAGTTGCCTTGCGCCGACAGCTAGCCTGAACAAAACAGATTGCACAGGGAGCGCCAGCCATGTCCACGAAAACGGTGATGATTATCGGAGCAGGGATTGGCGGGCTTTGTGCGGGCATTGCGCTGCGCCGGATCGGTTTCGAGGTGCGGATTTTCGAGAAGGTCCGCGAGGTGCGCCCTGTCGGCGCGGGGCTATCGCTTTGGCCCAACGGTATCCAGTGTCTCTACCATCTGGGTCTTGGCGCGCAGATCCGTGATCTGGGCGGGCAGATGGAGAGGATGGCCTATATCGACGGCCTGACCGGAGAGACGATGTGCGCCTTTCCGCTGACCCCGCTTTGGAACAGCGTGGGCATACGCGGCTATCCGGTGGCGCGTGCGGCAACGCAGGAAATGCTGATGGACGTGTTCGGGCGCGAGCATATCGCGCTGGGAATGCGTCTGGTCGCGCTGCAGGAGGAGGGGGCGCAGGTGCTTGCCCGTTTTGCGGATGGCACCGAGAGCCGCGCGGATTTTGTGATCGGGGCAGACGGGGCGCATAGTCTGGTGCGCGACCATCTGCTTGGCCCGCTCGAGCGGCGCTATGCCGGCTATGTCAACTGGAACGGGATCGTGGATATGGATGCCGCGATTGCCCCCGCCGATTGCTGGACGACGTTTGTCGCGCAGGGCAAGCGGGCCTCGATCATGCCGATCGGGGCGGGGGAAAACGGGCAGGGGCGTTTCTATTTCTTCTTCGATCAACCGATGCCTGCCGGAGACACCCCCGCGCGTGAGGACTATAAATCCTTGTTACAGGGTTGTTTTTCCGGCTGGGCCGAGCCTGTGCAAAGGTTGATTGCCGCAGCGGATGCGGGGGCGATCAACCGTGTGGAAATCCATGATATCGATCCGTTCTCCACTTGGGCCAAAGGCCGGATCTGCCTGTTGGGGGATAGCGCGCATAACACGACGCCGGATCTGGGGCAGGGGGCCTGCATGGCGATTGAGGATGCGGTGGTGCTGGAAGAAAAGCTGCGCGGGACCGACGATATTCCTGCGGCGCTTCAGGCCTATCAGCAGGCGCGGGCCGCGCGCTGCGCTGATCTGGTTTTGCGCGCGCGCGCGCGTTGCGATGTGACGCATGGGGTTGATCCTGCCGTGACCGAGCGCTGGTATGACGAATTGCGGCACGAAACCGGCGCGGCGATTCTGGCGGGGATCGCCAAGACGGTGGAAGGCAGCCCTGTCTATGCCGAGTTTGCTGCCGGCTGAGCCCTTGCTGGCCTCGGGGCGGGTGGCGAGCGGGCGGAATGTCCGGCGCTCGCAGAATTCTCTTTGTTCTCCATATGCTTTTTGGATTAGGTTTGCTTTGGAATGCCCTATATGGGTCCCTGTCCGGTTGCGATTGCGGACGCAGGGGCGCAGACTCGCGGCGCGACAGGGTTTGACGGACAAGGACGGATTTTGTGATTACTCTGCGGAGCCTTCAGGCCCTTTTCATCCGGTATAGTTCGATCCATCGGCAATACGGTTTTCGCCCGCGCGCGATCAGGGCGGCAGGCGGCAAGGGGATAGGCTGGCTGGAATCGCAGGAGATCCGTGGCAATCACCGATGCGTTTCCGGTTGGGTCGAGGCTGATGAGGTGGGGCTGATCTGCGGCGAAGGGCATCGTCTGGCCGTGGAGCCGGTGCAGTTTCGCGCCGATGTGCAGGCCGCCTATGGCGGGACGGGCAAGGTCGGGTTTTCGCTGACATTGCCCTATATTGCGGGAACGGGGCGGCTTGTGATCCGCAAGGGGACCGAGACGGTCGAGATTGCGCTGCGCGATCCGGCGGCTTTGCGTCGCGGGGTCGAAACCCTGCGTCTGGCGGCGGCCTTCGCTTGGGCGGGGATACAGGGCTTGCCTGCGGCGCTGATCTATCTGCGCAGCACAGACCGTGCGCGCAAGGATCGTGCCAAAGCGCGGCTGAAAGCGCTGTTTCTGGGCCGGACAGATATGGTCCAGCCTCTGCGGATCGGGGCGGGGCAGCTGGGCTTGGCGGAAGACTCGCCGCTTTTGTCCCGCGCAGGGACTGCCGAGCGGGGCGCGGCGGCCCAGCGGATCACGATCATCCTGCCCGTCTATAACGCCTTCGACCTGCTGCAACTCTGCCTGTCGCGGCTTGTCGCCCATACCGATCTGGACTGGCATCTGGTGCTGATCGAGGATGGTTCGCCCGATCCGCAGATCCGGCCCTTTTTGCGCAAATGGTGTGAAAGCCGCCCTGCCGGTCAGGTGAGCTTGCTGGAAAACGCGCGCAATCTGGGCTTTATCGGTTCGGTCAATCGCGGATTTGCCGAAGCCCTGCGGCGGGATGCGCCGGTTGTGCTGTTGAATTCCGATGCTCTGGTGCCCGAGGGCTGGGCCAGCCGCTTGGTGGCCCCCTTGGCGGACCCGCGGGTGGCGAGCGTAACCCCGATGAGCAATGATGCGGAAATCATGAATGCGCCGGTCATCTGCCAGCGCGGGGATTTGTCCGACGGCGTGGCGGAGGGGCTCGATGCCTGCGCGCGCACGTATTTCGCGCAAGCCCCCTTGGCAGAGCTGCCGACGGGCGTAGGGTTCTGCATGGGCATCGGTCTGGACTGGCTGCGTCGTTTTCCCGAATTCGATCCTGTGTTCGGGCGCGGATATGGCGAGGAGGTTGACTGGTGTCGCAAAACGCAGGCCGAGGGCGCGCGGCATCTGGGCGTGCCGGGCCTTTTTGTCGAACATCGGGGCGGCACGTCGTTCGGGTCGGAAGAGAAGCGCCGCCTGATCGAGGAAAACGGGCGCCGGATTACGGCCCGCTATCCGCATTTCGATGCGGATGTGCAGGGGTTCATCGCGCGTGATCCGATGATTGGCCCGCGTTTGGGGCTCGGGCTGGCATGGGCGGGGGCGATGCAGCAGGCCCCGCTATCGGTGTTTGTCGTGCATTCTCTGGGGGGCGGTGCCGAAGACGCGATGCGGCGCGATATCAGTCGCCTCTGTGCCGAAGGCCAGTCGGCGGTGGTTTTACAACTGGGCGGGGCGACACCTTACCGGATGACGCTTATGACCCCCTTGGGCGAGACCGTCGCCAATCTGGAAAGCGATGCGGTGCTGGCGCATCTTCTGGCGGCGGTTCCGCGGCGTCGGATTGTCTATATCTGCGGCGTGGGGGATGCCCGTCCCGAAACGCTTCCCGACAGGCTGCTGGCATGGCGTGGCGCGGCGGAAGGGTCCGAGCTTGTTGTGGAATTCCATGACTTTTTTCCGCTTAGCCCGTCTTATACGCTGCTGGGCGATACGGGCCGTTTCGAAGGCGTGCCACGCCCTGAGACGCATGGCGGACAGGCCTGCCATCAGGTGCGTGATGCGCAGGGCCGCGAGATCGGGTTGCAAGCGTGGCAGGACCTCTGGCATCGCGCGCTTGCCCAGGCGCGGATCGTGGTGTTTTCCGAAAATAGCCGCGAGATCGTGCAAGGCTGCTGGCCGGATCTGGCCCCGCAGATCACGCTGCGGCCGCATGATGTGCTGGAGGATGTGCCCTCTGTCGCGCGCGTGCCGCTGGAGGCACCGCGTACAATCGGGATTCTGGGCAATATCGGCTACCAGAAGGGGGCGGAGATCTTGCAGATCATGGCCCGCCAACTGGGCAAGAGCGGTGCGGCGCGTCTGGTTCTGTTGGGCAATATCGATCCGAATTATCCGCTTGGCAGGGCCTGCACGATCCACGGCAGCTATGCGCGGCAGGACATTGCCCTGCTGGCCGAACGCTACAAGATCGATTGCTGGCTGATCCCCTCGATCTGGCCGGAGACCTTTTCCTTTACCACCCGCGAGACTCTGGCCACCGGCCTTCCGGTCTGGTGTTTCGATCTTGGCGCGCAGGCGGATGCCTTGCGCGCGGCAGGGCAGGAGGCGCACCTTCTGCCGCTGCCGCAAAATGATGAGGATGTGGCGCAGGTTCTCCGGCGGATCTGCCAGAGCTGAGCCTAGCGCGTCACCCTTCGCGGTAGTAATAGCTGTAACCGTTCAGCGCAGGCGCGCCGCCCAGATGGGCGTAAAGCACCTTGGAGCCTTTGGGGAAGGCGCCCTTACGGGTCAGGTCGATCAGCCCCTGCATGGATTTGCCTTCATAGACCGGATCGGTGATCATGGCTTCGGTGCGGGCCGCAAGGCGGATGGCGGCATTGGTCTCTTCCGAGGGCACCCCATAGGCCGGATAGGCGTATTCCTCGTGGATGACGATCTCGTCCTCGCGGATTTTCCGGCCCAGACCGACCAGTGTCGCGGCATTATCGGCAATCTCGCGCACCTGCGCGCGGGTTTGTTGGGGGGTGGCGGAGGCGTCGATGCCGATCACCCGTTCGGCGCGGTTCTGGGCGGCAAACCCCACGATCATGCCCGCCTGCGTCGATCCGGTGACCACACAGACGATGATATAGTCGAACTGGAAGCCCAGCTCTTTCTCCTGCTCGGCCACCTCTTCGGCAAAGCCGATATAGCCGAGCGCGCCATATTTATGCACCGAGGCTCCGGCGGGAATGGCATAGGGTTTGCCGCCGCGATCCTTGACCGACTGGATCGCATCCTCCCAGCTTTGCCGGATGCCGATATCGAACCCGTCCTCCACCAGTCGCGATTCCGCCCCCATCAGGCGGGTCATCATGATATTGCCGACACGGTCATAGACCGCATCGTAATGGGGCACCCATTTTTCTTGCACCACAACGCATTTCATCCCGAGCTTTGCCGCCGTCGCGGCGACCATGCGGGTATGGTTGGATTGCACGCCACCAATCGAGACCAGCGTATCCGCCCCCGACGCAAGCGCATCGGGCACGATATATTCCAGCTTGCGCAGCTTGTTCCCGCCCATTGCCAGCCCCGAATTGCAGTCATCGCGCTTGGCATAGATCTCGACCTCGCCACCCAATGCGGCAGACAGGCGGGGCAGATATTCGATGGGGGTTGTGCCGTAGGTCAGGGGGTAGCGTTCGAATTTTTCGAGCAGGCTCATGCAGGATCTCCTTTGGACGATGACCACAGGCTAGCAAGGCATTGCAGAAAGGTGCTTTCTAATTTGGCTTGCGATTTTAGGGAATTCTGTTCGAATCCGAGTCTCGTGAAAGGAAAGCTGAAAATATGGCGTCAAAAGCGGAAGAGTCTTCCATCCAGGATCTGGACCGAATCGACATGGCGATCTTGCGGCTCTTGCAGCAGGACGGGCGGCTGACCAATGCGGAGCTGGCCAGCCGGTGCAATATCTCGCCCGCGACCTGCCATCGCCGGACGCAGCGGCTTTTCGAGACCGGCGTGATGTCGGATGTGCGGGCACGGATTTCGCCCGATCATGTCGGGTTGGGGGCTTTGGTGATGGTGGGCGCGGTGCTGGACCGTTCGACCCCTGAAAGCTTTGCCGCATTCGAGGCTGCGGTGCAGAAGATGCCTTCGGTGCTGGATTGCATTCTGGTGGCGGGGGATTTCGACTATCTGATGAAGATCCGTGTCGGGAATATGCAGGATTTCAACAAACTGCACGGGCGCGAATTGATTACCCTGCCGGGGGTGCGTCAGATCCGCACGTTTTTCGCCATCAAAGAGGTCAAGGACGACGCTCCGCTAAGGTTCTAGGGGAGGCTCTGGAACATGCTCCGGCACCGCAGGAGGTCGAGCGCGGAGACGGAGGTGGCGGGCAAGGTCCGGGGGATCCCTGCCCGCGACGGGTTATTGCGAAATCGCCTTGGTGATCTGCGCCGCATTATAGCGCATCAGGGCTTCATAGCTGGGGGCCGGACCGGAGGCATCCGAAAGCGCTTCGGGATACAGCTCGCCCCCCGGTTCCGCGCCGGTGGCGGCCGCGATCTGTTTCACCAGACGCGGGTCGTTCGAGTTTTCCACGAAATAGGTTTTCACCCCGTCGGCCTTGATCTGGTCGATCATCTTGGCCACATCCGCCGCCGAGGCCTCGGTCTCGGTCGAGACCCCCTGCGGCGCAAGGAAGGTGATGCCATAGGCCTGTCCGAAATAGCCGAACGCGTCATGGCTGGTCAGCACCTTGCGCTTGGCTTCGGGTACGGCCTCGATTTCGGCGCGGATCTCGGCGTCCAGTGCGGTGAGCCTGGCCTTGTAGCTGGCGGCGTTGGCCTTGAAATCGGCGGCATCCGCAGGATCGGCCTTGCTTAGGGCGGCTTCGATATTATCGACCCAGATCAGCACATTGGGGATGGAATTCCAGACATGGGGATCGGTGACATTCTGGCCATCCTCCTCGAACTCGTGGGTTTTGATCCCCTCCGAGACGATGACCGGAGGGACCGTGCTTCCCGAGGCCTTGGCCAGACGGTCGAACCAGTTCTCAAGCCCTTCGCCGCTGAGGAAGGTCACCGGCGCGGCTTTGAGGGCCTTGGCGTCTTCGGGGCTGGGTTCGTAATCATGGGGGTCGCCATTGACGGGCACGAGGTTGCGGACCGTCACATGTGCGCCGCCCACGTTTTTCACCACATCGCCCAGCACCGTGAAGCTGGTGACGACATCAAGGGTTTCGGCATGGGCCGCGCCCATCATGGCCATCGAAAGGGCCAGCGCCGAAAGCGCGGGTTTCAGGAAGCGGAGTGTCGTCATGGAAATATCCTTTGCTTAGCCCTCGAGATGGGGGCGATTGAGAGTTCTGGCCAGAAAGCCCTGAGGGGCGACCAGAAGCGAAACGGCATAGAAGGCGCTGGCGGTCAGGATGATGGTCGGGCCGGAGGCAAAGCCCAGATGGTAAGACAGCAGCAGGCCGATAAAGCCCGAGATCATGGCGATCATCGCCGAGAGCGCGGCCATCGCGGGCAGGCTGCGCGCCCAGAGCTGGGCGGTGGCGGCGGGCAGCATCATCAGCCCCACCGCCATCAGGGTGCCAAGCGCCTGAAACCCCGCCACCAGATTGATGACCAGCAAAAACAGAAACAGCAGGTGATACAGCCCGCCCCGCCCGCCGACCGAGCGCAGGAAATTCGGGTCGAAACATTCCATCACAAGGGGGCGGTAGACCAGAGTCAGCACGATCAGAGTGAAACTGGTGATTGCCCCCACCATGTAAAGGGCGCCGGCGTCAATGGACAGGATGGTGCCGAACAGCACATGCAGAAGGTCGATATTCGACCCTTTCAGCGACACGATCAGCACGCCGAGCGCCAGAGAGGTCAGGTAGAATGTGGCAAAACTTGCATCTTCCTTCAGCCCTGTGCCGCGCGTGACCAGCCCTGCCAGTAACGCCACACCAAGGCCTGCGACGGCTCCGCCGATCCCCATCGCCAGCTGCGACAGGCCACCGGCCAACAGAAATCCGATGGCGGCACCGGGCAGGACCGCATGGCTCATGGCGTCGCCGACAAGGCTCATGCGGCGCAACATCAGCAACACCCCCACCGGCCCCGCCCCGAGCCCGAGCGCCACCGAGGCCACGAGCGCGCGTCGCATGAAGCCGTAATCGACGAAAGGCTGTAAAACGGTTGAATACAGGCTCATGCGGCGCGCCCCTTTGCGGGCTCGCAGGGGCCTGCATTGGCCATCCACGCGGTGGTCGTGCTGCGTGCCAGACGCAAATTCGCCTCGGTCAGAACCTCTGCCGTCGGCCCCCAGCCGATCATCCTGCGCGCGACGAGCAGGGTTTCGGGGAAGGCGGCGCGCACCTGATCGATGTCATGCAGAACCGCCATCACCATGCGTCCCTCCCTGTGCCAGCCTTCGATGATGGCCAGAAGGTCGGCTGTGGTGGCCTCGTCGATGGCGGTGAAGGGTTCATCAAGCAAAATCACCGGCGCATCCTGCAAGATCAGCCGTGCAAAAAGCGTGCGCTGCATCTGCCCGCCCGAAAGCGAGGCGATCTGGCGGGCCTCGAACCCCGTCAGGCCCACCGCGTCGATGGCGGCGGCGGCCTTGGCGGAAAGATCCGCCCCGAGGCTGCGGAACGCGCCGGTCTTGCGCCATGCCCCCATCGCCACGACATCCGCTACGGTGACGGGAAAACTGCGCTCGATCTCGGCAAGCTGGGGGAGATAGCCGAAATCCTGCGGTCTCAGGCCGCCGAAATCGATCTTGCCCTCGACCCCGAGCCGCTGGCGCATCAGGGCCTTCAGAAGGGTGGATTTGCCTGCGCCATTCGGGCCGACAATGGCTGTCTTGCTGGCTGGCTGGAAAACCCCTGACAGGTGATGGATAGCCGGACGCCTGTCATAGCTCAGCGTGACATTCTCGAAGGTGATCCGGTTGTTCATGGCAGCGCCACCGCCCAGCCGATCAGCCCCCACATCCCCATCAGGATGAGGCAGGCAAACAGCCCCCGCCGCAGGGCGCTGGCCGAGAAGGTGGAAAGAGGGAAGCTGGGCATATCCGTGACCTTTCTGATATGTAATGTAATAATATTACATATTCTGGCGTTCCCTATCTCCGTCAAGATGACAGAAAAGGGAAGTCACATACGCTTGATCAGCTTTATTCCCGACACAGCAGGCGGGCGATGAGCGAGGCAGGGTCGGGCGTGTCAAACGGCGAGGGGGCGTTGCGATCAAGGATCGGCACGCAGGCCGAGGCCCCGTCTCCGGTCAGGCGAAGCGGCGTATCGGGCGCGGGGCGCAGATCCATCAGCGCGTCGGGATCGCTCAGCACAAGGCGCAGGGTGCGGGCGTCGAGCGGTTGCACCGGCCTGAGCACGAAGGAAAACCGCAGGCTGCCGCTGGCGGTCAGCTCTGCCGCAAAGTCCGAGACGGCCGGAGGCGGCGGCTCTTGCGCGCCGTCCAGCAGCCTTGTGTAAAATAACGAGGGGGCCGTATTTTCGCGCACGATGGCCACCAGCTGGTTCAAAGCATCGGGGCCTAACGGGCCTTGTTGCGGCTGGTTCAGGGACTGGACGAGCCATTGCGAGGTCTGCGCGCTGAACAGCCATGTCTCGTCAATCTCGGTGACGTTTGGGCCATTCATGACGAGGGCAAGCTGCGCCACGATCTCGTCTTCGGGATGCGCCGACGCCTCTGGCGGGGACAGGCCAAGCCCCCCGAGCACAAGCGCAATCAGTGCCGCGCGTCTCATGGCTGCACCCCCAGTTCGGGGCGGCTATGGGCGTCGGGGGCGGGGATCTGGCCCGTGGGGATCTGTCGCTGGGGCAGCAGGGTTTCGGGGATCGCCTGCTGGATCAGGGGTTGGGCGGGGGAGACGGGGCTGGCGGGCATCTTCCAGATGGGGCGCGTGTCGGCGGGCACTGGCGAGGCCAGACGGTTGCCGATCAGGCCGAGACTGCCATAGAGAACCGCGATTGCAATCAGCCAGCTGCCAATGATCCGCGTGCCGATCACGGTGCCGCGTGGCGGGATGATCCGGCCCAGACAGCCGGCGCAAAGCAGGATCCAGACTCCAAGACCCAGACCCGAGAGCGCGATCGTCGGATCGCCGCCAGAGCTGGGGTCCGACAGTTTCAGCGCCACGGCATAGCTGCCCCCGCTGATCAGGGCCGCCACAGGGAGCAGGCGCTGTGTCAGCCATTGGCCCGGCGCCAGCACCAGCCCCAGAGCCAGCGCACCGATGGGCAGGGTGTAGAATTTGTGGCTGACCGCACCGGGCAGAGGTTCGATCATCGCCATCAGCCCGACATGCGCCCAAAGACCAAGCCCGAACCCGAGCGCCCATCCAACGAAAGAGGCGGCCTTGCCTTGGCGTGCAAGCGGTACGGCGGCAAATCCCAGCGCCGCAAGCGTCAGCAGCATCGGGGCGCTCAGCGCCGATTGGCTGACCCAGAGCGAGATCGCCTCGGAAAGCTGCATCGCCGCCAGCAGTGCCGCCCCCCCGAGCGTGAAGCACAGGACAAAGGCGTTGATGCGGGCTCGCAAGGCGGGGGAGGGCTTATCCGACAAGGAAGCCGACCCCCGCCAGCGCGATCACCGCGCCAAGGAGACGCGAAATCCGCCCCTTCCAGAGCGGGTTGAGCACCAGCCCGACCCCCACACCGATCACATGGATCAGTCCCGTGGCCAGCACGAAACCGATGGCATAATCTGCCGGATCGGCTGCCAGCGGCAGTTCGGCCCCATGCGCATAGCCGTGACAAAGCGCAAATACTGCAATCACCGCCAGCGCGACCCATTCCCACGGGCGCCAGGCCGCCGCAATGGCCCCACCCAGCACGATGATCGACAGCGCGATACCGGTTTCGATGCCGGAAATGGTCAGGCCGGAAATACCGGCGATGCCGCCCAACACCATGACCAGCGGAAAGGTGACCGGCAGGGTCCAGACCCGTTTGCCACCCATCTGTGCGCCCCATAGCCCGACCGAGAACATCGCCAGAAAGTGGTCATATCCTGTCAGCGGGTGCTCGAAGCCTGCGGTGAAGCCACCGGACCCCGCCGCCGTGATATGGGCCGAGGCCAATGTCGGCGCACAAAGTAGGCACGCACTCAATAAGGGAACGGGGAGAGATCGGAAGGTCATGGTGCAAGTCCCGTGTGGTTTTGGATGTCTTACGGGCAAGGACGCCACGGAACAAGCGCGCCTGTCGGGGAGGGCTTCACTTCGCGGCGATTGTGCCGAGCGAGAACAGCGTGGCGATCAGCCGCTCCGTCACCGTCCTATCCAGCGCGTCACCATTGAGAACGCGGCACCAGAAGGGGTCGTGGATCATATAGGACAGGATCTACAGGCCGCATTCCGCTGCGATCTCGCCGCGACGGCGTGCATGGGTGCAGGATTTCGAGCCTCAGCGCCTCGGGCTGTGTGACGAAGCTTCGCCGGAAATATGCGCGGAACTGGGAGGGCTGTCTGGGCGGCGATCGGCGTGGTCAGGGCGCTGCCCATTTCTTCGAGCGTATGGAAGATCTACTGTAGAAAAACCGTCAGCGCCGCACGTCCCGATGCCTCGGGGTCGAGCGGGGTCAGGGGGGCGGACATCTCTGCCGTGCTATAATAGAAGACGACGGTTTCGTATGGATACGGGACCGTCGTCTTTTAGTATCCGTTCCACACCCGCCTCCACACCCGCCGATCAATCGGAATCGGTCCTGCCTTGACCGTTGAGGGCGATTGGACACGGATATCCCATGCGACAGCGCCACGAGCCCTTTTGGGTCTTTGCACCGGCCGCGCTTTGCGGACCGTGTTCCCGCCGGTTGCAGGGGCCGCTGATCGAGAGGGACGGGCGCAAGGGGCCAATGATCTGCGGAGCGGTCCCCCGAGGCCCAGATCGCGCGCGGGTGTCCGGCGGATGTTGGGCAGGCGCTGGTCTTGCTGGGGTCAGCGCGGGGACCGCGTCGCTGTCATGTATGTGCATTGGCGTCGGGCAGGGCATTGCCATCGCGCTTGAGCGGGTTTGATCTTGTGAGGACGGGCGGCGATGAGGCCGCCCGTTTCTGTTTTGGCCGTTAAGGGGCTCTTTGAGGTGGGTTTGTTTTCGCGTTGGGGAGGGTTCGGCCGGGGCAGGGGTGTGTGGGGTGGTTTTGGGGCGGGTGATTCCTGTGGTTTTGGGTGTGTTGGGGATTGGCGTCATAAAACTGTTCGAAATATATACTTTAATTTCAGCTGGTTAGGTGATTTTTTGGGTTTTTGGTCTGTTTTTG